>CAJJSS010000024.1:0-39869 GCA_905194545.1 Coriobacteriaceae bacterium
GGCGCCGCACTCGGCGCGCTGGCGGACCTGTGGGCGGCGGCGCGCGACGCGGCGCTCGACATGGAGCGCGCGATCGAGGCGTCCCTGGAGGAGAACTGCCCCGCGCTGCTGGCTATGTACGGGTGCGGGCCCGTGAGCGCGGCCAAGCTCGCGGTCGCGGCCGGGGACAACCCGGGCAGGCTGCGCTCCGAGGCGTCGTTCGCGGCGATATGCGGCGCCTGCCCCATCCCCGCCTCGAGCGGCAAGACCGTGAGGCACAGGCTCAACAGGGGCGGCGACCGGCAGGCGTGTTAGCGCTGCACGAGATCGCGAGGCAGAGGGTCATGCGCGACCCCGAGACCGCCGAGTACGCCGAGAGGGCCAGGGCGCGGGGGAAGAGCGACAGGGAGGTCATGAGGTGCCTCAAGCGCTACGTGGCCAGGGAGGCGTACCGGGCGCTGATGCACCCGCACGAGATCAGGAGGCCCGAGGACGCCTCGGAGCTCGTGGCGGCCAGGCGCGCGGCGAAGGTCAGCCAGGTGAGGGCGGCGTCCATATTGGGAACCAGCGAGAAGTACATCTCGATGCTGGAGAGGGGCCAAAGGGAGCTCAAGCCCATAAGGAGGGCCTACGAGGCATGGGTCGAGGCCGGACTTCCGCTCGATTGGGACAGGCAAGCCTTCGAGGCCGAGCGCAAAATGGATTCTAAAAAACACCTTGCCAAATAGGAGCGTCAGCGCGAGGCCCGTCTTTCCGTTGCTCCGCAGGAGCAGGAAAGACGGGCCTCATGCGCGAGGACGTTTTCAAAACCAAGCCCGGCCCCGGCCGGAGGGACCACAGGCGCTACAGGTTCTTGACACCCATCGCGCGCATGGCGTTCAGGATGGCGATGATCGCCACGCCCACGTCGCCAAAGACGGCAAGCCACATATTGGCGATGCCGAGCGCCGCGAGCACCAGAATCAGCAGCTTAATGCCCAGCGCAAAGATTATGTTCTGCCAAACGATCGTCATGGTCTTGCGCGCCACGCGGATCGCGCGGGAAATGTTGGACGGCTTGTCGTCCATCAGCACCACGTCGGCGGCCTCGATCGCGGCGTCGGAGCCCATGGCGCCCATGGCAATGCCCACATCGGCGCGCGTAAGCACAGGAGCGTCGTTGATACCGTCGCCGACAAAGGCGAGCTTGCCCTTGCCCGATTCGGCCGCGAGCAGTGCCTCGACGCGCTCGACCTTGTCACCAGGCAACAGCTGCGCATGGAACTCGTCGAGACCGAGCTGTTTGGCCACGGACGCCGCCACTTCCCCGCGGTCGCCCGTGAGCATGACGGTGCGCTTAACGCCGGCGGCGTGCAGGTCACGAATCGTTTGCTCGGCATCGGCCTTGACGGTGTCGGCGATGACGATATGGCCGGCATAGATGCCATCGACCAGCACGTGGAGAATGGTGCCGACGACCTCGCAATTGGGTGCTTCGATGTCGGTGGCGGCGAGCATCTTGGCGTTGCCGACGACGACGGGCTTGCCGTCGATGGTTGCCGTCACGCCGTGGCCCGCGTCATTAGTGGAATCCGTTACGCGCTTGGGATCGAGCTCGCCCTGGAAGGCGGTACGTACCGACTGCGCGATGGGATGGTCGGAGAACGACTCGGCAAGGGCCGCGACTTCGAGCAGCGACTGCTCGGTATAGCCTGCCTCGGGGTGCACCGCGACGACCGAGAATGTGCCGTTCGTGAGGGTGCCGGTTTTGTCGAAGACGACGGTGTCCACATCGGCGAGCGTCTCGAGGTAGTTAGAACCCTTGATAAGGACGCCCAGCTTGGATGCGCCGCCGATGCCGCCAAAGAAGCTCAGCGGCACGCTGATCACCAGCGCGCACGGGCAGCTGACGACGAGGAAGGTCAGGCCGCGCAGGATCCAGTCGGACCAAGCGCCGGTCACCAGGCCGCCGCCGAGCGCGAGTACCGCGGCGGCGCCAGTGACGGCGGGAGTGTAGACGCGGGCAAAGCGCGTGATGAAGTTCTCGGTACGTGCCTTCTTTTCGCTGGCGTTTTCCACGAGCTCTAGGACACGAGCGACGGTGGATTCGCCAAATGGCTTAGTGGTGCGCACGTGGATGAGGCCCGTCATGTTGATGCAGCCGCTGATGATATCGTCTCCGGTTTTGGCCGGGCGGGGGACCGACTCTCCCGTGAGCGCGGCGGTGTCGAGTTGCGTCTCGCCCTCGACGATAACGCCGTCGATGGGCACGCGCTCGCCGGGCTTGACGACGATGACGGTGCCGACGGTGATGTCATCGGGGAAGACCTGCTCGAGCGTGCCGTCGGTCTGCTCGACGTTAGCGTAGTCGGGCGCGATGTCCATCATGGCACTGATCGACTTGCGGCTCTTGCCCACGGCGTATGCCTGGAACAGCTCGCCGACCTGGTAGAACAGCATGACAGCGGCACCTTCGGCCATGTGCGGGTCGGTGTCGGGGAAGAGCACCATGGCAAATGCACCGATGGTCGCGACTGCCATAAGGAAACTCTCGTCGAAGGCCTTACCGCGGCGGATGTTGTTAAATGCCTTTTGCAGTACGTCATGGCCGGCGATCAAAAACGGCACGAGGAACAGCACAAAGCTGGCATAGATGTCGCCGGGCTCGCCGAATGTGGCAGTGAGGGCACCGAGCTCGTCGAGGGCGTACACCACCGCAAAAATGCCTAGCGCTACCAGGATACGGCTGCGTTTATGCTCGAGTGACTCTTTTTTCGTGCGCTTCTTCTTTTTCTTTTTGGGGTCGGCGGTGGCCATGACTCGTATCCTCCCATTTGAATGTATGAACACTCGCTCATATAATTTCGCGAGCAAAGGCCGCGGCAAGCGCGGCCCTGAAGATTGGCGTGAACCTGGGCTAGAGAATGATCTCGCAGTCCGGCTCGGCGTCGGCGGTGAACTCCACGACGCGGTCAAGGACCTCGTCGAACTCGGCGTCATCAGCCTCGAGCGTCAGCTTCTGGGTCATAAAGTTGACGGACACGGATTTGACGCCCTCGAGCTTGGCCAGCTCGTCCTGAAGCTCGCGCGCGCAGTTGGCGCAGTCGATCTCGTCGAGTTTAAACTGCTTTTTCATGTTGGGTTCCTTTCCCGTTTTTGCGGCTTGGGTGCAGGCCGCGCTGGTACCGTGGTTGGTCGCTATTCGCAGATGTGGCTCATGCCTTGGTTGAGCATGGTATAGACGTGATCGTCGGCAAGCGAGTAGAGGATATTGCGCCCGTCGCGCCGGAACTTGACCAGGTGCGACTGCTTAAGCGTGCGCAGCTGGTGCGATACTGCCGACTGCGAGGTTTCGGTCGCTTCGGCGATGTCTGCCACGCAGAGCTCGCGACCCATGAGGGCGTAGAGGATCTTGATGCGCGTGGTGTCGCTGAAGACCTTGAACAGGTCGGCGAGGTCGTAGAGAAGCTCCTCGTCGGGAAGGTCCTCGGGCGAGCAGGTGGTGGGGATCGCGGGCTCGGTGGCCTCGATGTCGGGTTTCGTTTCATCAACGCGGATGCTCATTGCAATATCCTTTCATATGAACATGCGCTCATATAACTTACTTCCGATTATATGAGCGCATGTTCATATGTCAATACAATTTGCGATAATTTCGATGACTGCTTGCCGCCTCTGCGATTTTCTGTGGGTTGGGATGCATCGATGCAATGCTCGCCAACATATTTCGAGATGTTCGGCCAGCATGCTAAGAAAGCCGCCTCGAGAAGCATTAGAACTGTTCATATTTGTACTTAATCTTGTTAAATATCGTGAGAATCAGTTCTTTCTCTACGGGAGTTCCTGCAGAATCAGTTTTATCTAAAGTTATATTGAGCATTGCTGCGGCCAATCGGGCACATAGGTGGCCGAATAAGTCGAAAAATGTAGGTGGACATCCGCAGAGACCGCCTTTAGAAGAGCGAATTCTCAATTAGATCAATAATCGTGTCGTCTTCCGTGCGGTTTTCATCGATTTTTGCGGACATGTCGCATTCCCAAGGCCCATTGATTTCTTCAGCAAGGGCCCCGACGTGTTGCATGTCGTCGGGTTCGGGCACATCGTTGATGCTCGGGTCATCAGCTTGCGGATATTGGCTTGCAATTTCGCGCTTGGCGGACTCTTCTTCTTTGAGAGCCTCCAGGACGCGGCGACCGTATTCGAAGTAGCGCCGCAAGACAAATTGACGAAGAGTTTCTTGCAGGATGGTGAAGTTATCCGGGAGTCGACCAGGCCAGATCTTCTCGCGAATGCGAATCGCTTCCATGACCCGTCCAAAAGCGGACTGCTTGAAAAACGAATGACGAGTAACTGTGATAACGGCATATCCCATGTTTCGCAGCGTGTTGCGGCGTTCCTCGTCAATTGATTGCTGCTCGGGCTCGTCGTGGTAAAAGCCGTTGTATTCGATATCGGTCATCGAATTCTCGAGCAGCGCGTCGAGGTAGAAAACCGTCCGTCGCGTTAGGGCGGCGTATCTTTTGGGGACTGGGATCGGATAATCCGTTTTGATAGCGCGTATGGCTAAACCACCCATTGACTTGGGCATCGTCAGCATCATGACAAACGCCGTTTCGAGTGGGGAGCGACAGCCTTCGCGTACATAAGAAAGTGCCTTAAGGGCTTTATTAGATCCACGATACCCCGACGCCTCTGAAAAGAAGGCTCTGAGCTCTTCAACGCTGGTTAGGGCTGGGCGCTCGCGATATTGAGTTTCGTTGGACGTTTCAAGCGCGTAGGAGCCGCAGATTTCAAAGTAATACTCAACGAGCTCCGAAAGGTTGAGGTCGGCTGTTGCTTCTAACGCGCACAGCTTGATATCGACGATGTAGACGTTCGGCTCGAGTTCTAGGTAGCTTTCTGCATCAAACGTATAGCGCGTGCAGTGGCAGATGCAGCCCTTGCGGTGCCTTTTGGCATTATTGGAAAACGTCAGCACATGGATGCGTTCAGAATCGACATTCTTTCTTTTGAGCCATGCTCGTGCCGCTTCCAGGTCGGATGTGGTCGGCGCAGACACCCTGATCTTTTCCATAGGTATGGGATCGGTCGCGTAGCTTGCGAGCGAGTTGGCTGTTTGGTATACAGCGCGTGCTGTAGTATGTGACAGAACGATTCCCATACGCGCATGATGGCATAGCGGACGCCACATGTGCCCGAAACTTCGGGCAACGGTATAGGGACGCGGCTTATCTTCTGCGAACGGTGGGTTTTTGAGCTGTCGTATTGAGGGGGGGCAGCTTCGGCTGGGGAGGTTTCTGCCAGCTGCGCCTTTTTTGGTGAACTTTATTTGCGGGTTCGTAGCTTCTGGGCGTTTTTACCGAACGCCCAGAAGCCTCACCAACATAATTTGAGTTATTCGGCCTTATCCTATACGAATGGTGTGTTTACAATGTCCTATTCGAATTGATTCAGGTAGATTTATGGGGCTTGGTTGCGAAATAAAGGCGACTACAGCGCTCGATTGCGGTTCAAGGGGCCTTGACTAGTGGTTCAGCTGGCCGAACAACTCGAAAAATGTAGGTGGGTCAACCTGTCGACTGTGTGAAGCACGCGTATTTGCTTGTTTTGATGAAAACTAGGGTGCAGCCATAAGGCTGCGCCCTAGTTTACTGCGTGCCGGTGCGCCCAGAGGATTGCGCTGTGCCTGGCAGGCGCTCCCGCAGATGGATCGGTTATTTCGCAAACAGGTTCTTGAGGTTGAACTCGGCCTGTACCGTGCGGAGCATGAGGTCGGTGTCGTCCAGACCCAGATGCTGCTCGTTGGCGTCGGCGGCGAGGGTTCCGCGGCGGCGCGCCCAGTTCTCGAGCGCGGCGGGGGCGGACTCGCGGGGGAGCGAGCGGACGTCGGCATCCAGGCTGCGGCAGATCTGGCGCGAATCGATGACGATAATCTTGCCGGCACGGCGCGCCTCGGCGTAACCGTCCAGGTGAATTTTGAACCAGCTGTCCTCGAACGCGGCGTTATGCGCCATATAGGGATACTTCTTCATAAGCTTGAGCAGCTGCTTCTGCAGTTCCTTGTTCTCGCGGAACGGCTTTTTGCCGTCGATGTCGTCCCAAGTAATGTGATGGATGTTCGATAGCGGCACATCCTCGCCGCGGTAGATGTCGGGCAGGCCACAGTAGTGCGCCTCGGCATCGTGCGGGACGGCGTCGCTGGTGAGTTCCATGATCTCCCAGCCGACGTTGATGATATAACCGCGTTCGGGTGCACGGCCGGTGGTCTCGATGTCGATACCGAGCACGGTGCCCTGGATGGGCTTACGGGCGTAGGCCACGCCGAGCGCGTCGCGGTCGCCGCGGATCTCGCGCATGACCGACGCGGCGGTGCGCTTTTGCATCTTGCCGATGGCGGCGCAGGTGTCGGCATCGGACAGGCCGCGCGAAAGCGTCGCGGGCGTCACGTTGCGCAGGCGCGCCTCGCCGATCTGGTCGCACAGGTCGCGGTTGCGGTCGGCCAGGTCGCGCACGGTGGCAAAGTCGAAACCGGGGTCGCCCTCGGCGGTAAAGTACTCGGTTTCGAGCGCCTTGAGGGCCTCCTCGCCCTTCTGGCGCTCGGACTCCATGGCGCCGTGATCGCCATAGATAAACATGGGGATAAACGGCTGGCGCTCGTATTCGAGTGCTTGCGAAACGTTCATAGGCTGCTCCTTGGACGGGCCGCGTCGCGCGGCTCGGGGTTACTGAGTTGTGGCGAGATGATAGTTTACCATGGGCAACTATTGGCACAACGCCCGGGACAACTACAATACCCTAGTTGACCGCTAGGACTTTTACAATGTTGCCGAAAGACACGAAAGGTTCCATCCGTCATGGATTTACTGATTGATATTCTGCTCGACGCCGGCAAGGACACGCTGTCCCTGGTGCCGTTTTTGTTGGTGACGTATCTTGCCCTCGAGACGCTGGAGCATGTGGCGGGCGACCGCGTCAACGGCGCTATCAAGCGCGCGGGCGCCGCCGGCCCCGTGGTTGGCTCGTTGCTGGGCATGGTGCCGCAGTGCGGCTTTTCGGCCATGGCGGCCACGCTGTACGCCGGTCGCGTCGTGACGCTGGGCACGCTGGTTGCGGTGTTCCTCTCGACCTCAGACGAGATGCTGCCGCTGTTGCTCGCCGAGCAAGTTCCCGTGCAGACCATGGCGATGCTGCTCGCCTCGAAGGCGCTGATCGCTCTGGTCACGGGCTTTATCGTGGATGCGGCTATCCGCGGCCTTCGTCGTAATGCCCGCGCGCATGCGGCGATTCGCCGTACCGTGTTGGGGACTGCTGCCAATCCGGCTCATGTGAACTGTGCGCACGACGACCACACTGGCGGTGACATCATCGACGAGGTTGCCGAGGCGGGCGTGAGCGCCGACCATATCCACGAGTTGTGCGAGCGTGACCATTGCGGTTGTGATGAAGACGAGGACGAGCACGAACACGGACATGGCCACGATCACGAACATGAGGGCGAGCATGAACACCATCATGACCACGGTCACTCCCACTCCCACGAAGGCGCTCCTGTCCTGTCGATTATCCGCAGCGCCATCTCGCATACCGTGCAGGTATCGGCATTTATTTTCCTGGTGACGTTGATTCTGGTCGCCGTCCTCGAGGCCTTTGGCGAGTCCGCAATCGAGCAGTTCCTGCGCGGCAATGAGACGCTCGCCGTCCTGGGCTCGGCGCTTGTCGGCCTGATCCCCAACTGCTCAGCGAGCGTAGTCATTACGCAGCTGTACCTGGAAGGCGCGCTGCAGCTGGCCCCGATGCTCGCCGGCACGCTCATTTCCGCTGGCGTGGGCTACCTGGTGCTGTTCCGCACCAACCGCAGCGCTCGCGAAAACGCCCTGTTTCTGGTCATGATGTACGTCATCGGCGCCGGCTGGGGACTCGTTCTCTCCGCCTTTGGTCTCTAAGCCCAAAAATCTACCTTGGTTAGCGCAGCAGCTCGGTGAGGTTGCGTTTAAAGCGGGCGCGGTCTTCGCTGGTAAATGCTGCCGGACCGCGAGTGCGTCCGCCGGCGCGGCGTACCTTCTTTTCCTCGTGGCGAATAAACAGCTGCATGTCGATGGTTGCTTTGTCGTAGACGCGCCCGCGCACACCGATAGCGGCGGCATCGCGCCCGAGCACCATGCTCGCCAAGCCAATGTCCTGCGTCACGACCACGTCGCCCGCCTGCAGGCGTTCGACAATGGCAAAGTCGGCGCTGTCGGCGCCCACGCTCACGTCGAGCGTCGTGACCCAAAAGCCGCGTCGCGCGTGCTCGGCATCGCGCGGGTCGTCGCGGCGAATGTGCCGTTCCAGGTTTTGCGTGCTGTTGCCGGCGATAACAACGGCGACGCCCGCCCGCCGCGCGCAGTCAATCGACTCGCGCGTGACCGGGCAGGCGTCTGCATCAATAAAGAGCGTTCGTGGCATCTAGCGCACCAGTTTGCCAAACTGAATGGCGCGAACAATGAGCGTCACGCCAAACACCAGCAGCGCGGCACCGCTAAAGATGACGAGCATCTTGGCCGACCACAGCGGATAGATAAACACGAACATGCCCGCGATGATGGAGAGCGCGCCGCTCAGGATGGCGAGGGCGCGGTTGGCGGAAAGCTCGGATTCCAGAATCGACATGACGCCCTCGACGATCCAGCCAAAGCCGGCGACGACCACCACGAGCGTGGTGAGCGTCGCGGTCGAGAAGGCCTGGTTGCGCAGGATTATGACGCCGCCCAGAATGATGAGCAGGTTGGAGATGATGCTCGTAACGCGCCAGCCGGTGGGCAGCAGCGGCTCGAAAACAGCGGTAAACAGCCTGATCGCGGCCGTGATCACAAAGTAGATGCCCAAGACGGTCGTCAGGAAGACGAGGGATTTGGCGGGCGCAAACAGCAGTGCGATGCCGGCGACGAGCGCCAAGACGCCCGTGATGGCGTAAATCCAGCGCACGGCCTTGACGGCCTTGCCTGCCATGCTTTTCTCGTCAAATCCAAACGCGCTCGATTGCTTGTCATCGTTCTTAAAGATGCCCATGATGTCTCCTTTCCGTGCGGCGTAAGCCGTAGCTCTTGCAACCAGTATCGCCCAAGGGCGCCGTCGCGTGGGGCGGGAAGGGCGAATGGGAGCCTCATCTTCCCGAATTGTTACCTTTGTTCCCGTTTGGATGCGGAATATTCAACAGGTGTGGAACATTGCGCCGCTGTGTGTAATTGCCTACGTTTTAGGTTAGATTTTCTTAAGAACAATTGGCTTTTATTGGGGGTCTTATGAACGAAGCTGTTCCCGCGGCGCCGGTAAGCGCCGAGTCGATGGCAAAGCAGGGTTGCGAAAAGCTTGGCCTGGACACGTTTGACGCGCTGGTCCGCCGCGCCCGTACGTGCCGCCGTTTTGACGAGTCCATGCGCGTGCCGCGCGAGTTTTTGCTCGAGCTGGCGGAACTGGCGCACCTGGCTCCCTGCGGCGCCAATGCTCAGCGTCTGCGTTTTCATGTGGTGAGCGGTGCCGAGGATTGCGCGCGTGTATTTGATGAGCTTGCATGGGCCGGCGCGCTTAAGGATTGGTCGGGTCCTGCCGAGGGCGAGCGTCCGACCGGCTACATCGCGATTCTTGCCGAGCGCGCTGTTCCGGGTAAGCCCGCCGCGCCCATCACCGAGGTCGACACGGGCATTGCCGCGCAGACGATGATGCTCGCCGCTCGCAGCGCCACGCCCGAGGTGGCAGCCTGCATGTTCAAGGCCTTTACGCCCCACGCGATCGATGCTATGGGGCTCGATAACGACAAGTATGAGCTCAAGCTGATCATGGCTTTTGGCGTGCCGGCCGAGACGCAGATGATCGATGCGATCGATTCCAACCCCGACGGCTCAATTAATTACTGGCGTGACGATGCGCAGGTGCACCACGTACCCAAGCGCCCGCTCGCCGACGTGCTGGTGTAGCTGAGCGTCACCGCGGCGTGATCAGACGGTAAACCACCACAAAGGTGCCTGTCCCCTTTGTGGTGGTACGAGGGGAGAGCGTGTGGCAGATCTGTATTTGGTGCGGCATGGGCAGACTGAGCTCAATGTGCAGAGCATTTTGCAGGGCTGGCACGATTCGCCGCTTACGGCGCGCGGGCGCGAGCAGGCGCTGACGGCGCGTACGGCGTTTGCGGCGCGTGGCGTGGCCTTTGATCATGTGTATTCCTCGCCGTTGGGCCGGGCGCGGCATACGGCCGAGCTTATCGTTGGCGAGGGCCGTTCCATTGAGCTGGTCGATGACCTGCGTGAGTGGCATTTTGGCTCGCTGGAGGGCACATCAAATCGCGAGATGCCGCCGCAGCCCTGGGGCGATTATCCGGTGGCCTTTGGCGGCGAGTCGGAAGTGCAGCTTCAGTCGCGCATGGTCGCGGCGCTGTCCCGTATTATGGCCCGGCCGCAGCACAACTGCGTGCTGGCGGTTTCCCACGGCTCAGCCTGCCAGGAGTTTCTTGAGTATGTGACTGGCGGGGGAGAGCTACCCGACAACGGTGCCGTGCTTCATTTTGGCTATTGCGACGGGGCGTTTTCGCTCTTGGGTTGGTAACGAACGAAAGGACCCCTATGAATAAAGATCTGTATCTGGTCCGTCATGGACAGACGATATTCAACCTTAAGCGTATCATTCAGGGGTGGAGTGACTCGCCGCTTACGCAGTTGGGTTGCGACCAGGCGGCGCGCGCCGGCATGTTTTTACGTGCGCGCGGCATTGAGCCCGATCATGCCTACACCTCCACGCTTCATCGCACCGAGCAGACTATCGCCAACTTGTGGCCGGGCTTGGCGTACGAGCGCCTGGACGGCCTGCGTGAGTGGTTCTTTGGCGACTTTGAGGCCGAGCGCGTGATGCTTATGCCCGAGCGCCCGTGGCGCGATTTCTATCGTCAATTTGGCGGCGAGGGCCAGATCCAGGTGCGCGAGCGCATGGTGACGACGCTGACCGAACTCATGCAGCGTCCGGACCATACGTGTGTGCTCGCGGTAAGCCATGGCTCGGCTATCAAGGAGTTTATGGATCACGTGAAGGGTGCGGCGGCCGACGAGCGCGATCGCGTGCCGGGCAACTGCTCGGTGCTGCACTTTGCGTTTGGCGACGAATCCGACACGTTTGAGTTGGTCGAAGTCTTTACGCAGGAGGATTACGCGTGCGAGCTGGGGCTTGAACCGCTTGTAGCGGCAGTAGGCCCGCAGCGCGGGTAGCGCTGGCGTTGCGGCGCGGTTTGCCGGCGAAATTGTTTGATGCGAAAGGGGCGGGGATACATGCACGGGCATTGCATCCCCGCCCCTTGTTTGTTTGGATGCTGGGTTTTCCAGCTTAGCGTTTGAGTTCGCTAGAACCGTGAGACCTGGTGAGTGAGCAGACCCGTCGGAACCTGCGGCGCGCTGCCGCTGACCTGCGCGGCGGGGAACAGCACGGCTACAGCAAAGTTGAACGGCTCTTTGCCAGAGTAGGCGCCGGCAGCGCGGGCCTCGTCGGCCAGAATCTGCGATGCCCCAGCCAGTGCGGCGACATAGGCGGAGTCACCGGCGAACACCGGGTCGGGCGCCTGATCGAGCATGGCACGGATGGCGGCAACGGCGTCCTCGCGCTTGACCTCCCACACGCGATGTGTGACGCCCGCGGGATCGGTGACGGCGTAGAGCGATGCGCCCTCTTTGGCAGCGCTCAAAATGATATCCATGACGGGCGACGCCTCGTAGGCGAGCGACACGGGGCGCGGCTGCACCTTGAGCTCGGCGATCGCGCGCGCGGTGGCGAGTGCGTCGATGCTCTCGGCGGCAGTCTCGTCGCCGCCCGTCAGCACGTTAACCGGGCAAATCGCCACGACGCCCGTCGCACGTCCCGGCTCGCCCGAGCATTCGTACACGTAATACGCCGCACCCGGGTCCTTGAGCATTAGGCCGTCAGCAATGGCGCCGCGCAGGGCGTCGTTGCCGCTCAGGATACCGCCCATCGCAGGCAGCGCCTCGAGCACACGGTCCTGAGCCGGGCGGATGCAGGGAAACGGAAGTGCTTTCATGGGCGGTCCTAACGCGCGAGTCGGTTTGTTCGCGGCTTATTATGCCCCAACTTGGCCGCTTGCGTCCCAGAGCGTGTTATCGGCAAGCACGATGAGCACGTTTTGGCAGCGAACGATATCGGCATGGGGCACATACTCGTCGGGCTTGTGTGCGAGCGCCAACGAGCCGGGGCCGTAGCTCATACAATTGCGGTTGCCTGTCTTGCCGGCAATGACGGCGGTGTCGGTGTAGCCGGTAAAGAAGCCGACGGTCGTGTCCGCGTCCGTCACGTCATCGGCGGCACGCTTGAGCGCTGCTAGAAGGGGAGAGTTCGGGTCGCGCTCGATGGCGGGGCGGTCGCCCGTCACGGTGTAGCTGCCATGGCAACCGGGAACGGCGGCTTCGGCGACGGCGATGGCCTGCTCTACCATGCGCGTCGCGGCGGCCGTATCAGTCGGCGGGGTCAGGCGCATATCGACCCAGACCTTAGCGTGGTCGGGCACGACATAGGGACGGTAGCCACCCTCGATCTGTCCAAACGTGATGGTCGATGGCCCCAGCTCCTCATGTAAAGGTAGCGTCGCAAACGTGCGACGAAGCGAGCACGCGACCTCGGCTATGGCGGCGACGGCGTCGGCGCCCTTCCAAGGCTGGCTTGCATGCGCCGTCACGCCAGCCATTTCAATCTCGAACCACGTACGCCCCTTGTGCGCCACCTGGATCTGCCCGTCGGTGGGCTCGGTGTCCAGCACCCATTCGCGCGAGCCGACCCAGCCGGCATTGATGGCCGCCTCGGAGCCGCGCATAAAGTCTTCCTCGTCGACCGAGCAGATGAGCGAAAAGCCGCGGCGTGGCAGCGCGCCATCCGCCGCCACGCGCTCGAGCGTATGGACCAGTGCGGCAATGGCGCAGGCCAGGCCACCCTTCATATCGCAGGCACCGCGGCCATAGAGTTTATCGTCGCGCACAACCGCCCCAAGCGGTGCGATGTCTGCGTCCCAGCCATCGCCCAAGGTGACGGTATCCATGTGGCAGATATAGACCAGCCGCGGCTCGTCGCTTTGGCCCGGCACGGTGACTTTAAGGTTGCGGCGCCCGGGCAGCACTTCGAGCTCCTCAATCTGCACGGCATCGAGCGCAGAACTATCAAGTTGTGCCAGCTGCTGCTCAATGAGCCTCTTAATGAAGCGCTCAATTTCATCCTCATACGCGCCCGGGTCTGAGCTGTCGATCCGCACGAGTCCTTGCGTAAGCCGCCAGGCAAAGTCCTCATCAACCATATGCAACCTCACAATCAGTTTGCTTTCCAAACCGATTGTAAGCCTCCTGAGAGATCCGCGACGTGGGCGTGGCAGTATTTACCGTTCGCAGGCCGAGCCAGCGCGTTTGCCGTCCGAGCGGGTTCACAAGCGACGCAGCGGGTACGTACCCTTCATGGACGACATGCTGTGCGACATATCTGCCTTTCGGTATCACCGGATACCTCCACAGGTCTTGGCAATAATGCCGGACCTGCCCGATTCTGCGGACGATCCGCGCAGGGAGCACCTATGTGAGCATCCGCTCGTCACGCATTTCCTGGGCACCCCGTTACACGTGTTGGCGCAGGGCAGCTGCGGACGTAAGGGCGATCGCATTGTCAGGCATGTTTGGAACGGGGAGAGGCCGTTTGATTCCGTGCGGCAGACGGAGTTTGGCCTCGATGTTGCGTCCCCACTCTTTACCCTGCTGACCCTGGCTTCCTCGGTCTCAAACGAGCGTCTAATCATGTGCATGTATGAGATGTGCGGCACCTTTGCCGTGTGCAAGATTGCACCTCAGGTAAAGTCGGCACTTGAGCAGGCATACGGGGGCCGGTGGGGTGACGCACGGTCGGGCTGGGAAAACGTAAAGGATGTCTCGGGGAATCCAACGGACTTGTGGAAACGACCTCCCTTGATCGAGCTCTCTGAGCTTACCGAGTACGTCGATAAGATCCCGGGGCTCCGCGGCGCTAAATCGTTCACGCGTGCCGCGAAATGCATTACGGGGGTGGCGGCATCGCCGCTCGAGGTCCAGGCTTCGATGCTGTTTGGCCTTACAAGGTTGCGCGGCGGCGAAGGGCTGCGCCTTACCAATAACGTCGAGATTCGCTTGACGCGCAGTGCCCGCCTGATTTCGGGGCTTGATAGGCGCTATGCCGATATTCTGCTGGCAAATAAGGACGGCAGCCGAGAGTGCCTGGTTGAATGCCAAGGTAAAGCCATACACGGATCCATAGAATCCAAGATCTCGGACTCCGATCGAACGACGGCTTTGCAAGCCATGGGATATCCCGTCGTTCTGATGACCTATGGTCAGCTGGCCGATTCCGATGCCTTCCGCGTGGTGATGGAGCTCATCATGTCCTATCTCGATGTGCCGCTGAAAGACAAGACGCCGCGGCAGCAGGAGCTCGAACGGCGGCTTCGTGAGGAGATTTTTATCGATTGGGCGGGAATGTAGCCGCGCGGGCGGAAAATGGTCGCGCGGACTAGAGTTTTGGTCGCAAAATACTTATATTTTGCCTTGGACGGGCCTTAAAAATGCTACCTAGAATAAGTTGTTTCGGAAAATGGACAGTCAACTTACATTCGGAACATAGAGACCGATTTTTACCTACTAAAGTCCCTGATAAAGCTGTTTATCAAAGCGGGTGTGCTTAGCGACTGGAGCCTCACTATCGATTATCTGAAAAAACTTGTTCTGGGTATCATTTTAAAGTCATCCGGAGCAACAAAATCGCCCCCCGTTTCGTGAAAACGGGGGGCGAATGGGCTTCGTGGTCTGTCTGGCAGGTTTGGCGCCGGCGCTACTTAATCACGCGCACGCGATACATCGACGGAATCTGCTTGAGCGCCTCGATGGTGCTGCTGTCCAGGTGCTCGTCGGTGTCGAACATGGTGTAGGCGTTCTCGCCGGCGGACTCGTTGGTCATGCGCTGCACGTTGGCGTTGTCCTTAGCAAGGATTGCCGTGATCTGGCCAATCATGTTGGGCACGTTGGCGTGCAGGCAGGCGATGCGGCTTGCGGCGCGCGCCTTGCCCATGCTGCAGGCGGGGTAGTTGACGCTGTGCGCGATGTTGCCGTTCTCCAGGTAATCCTTGAGCTCGCTAATGGCCATATCGGCGCAGTTGGCCTCGGCCTCGCCAGTGCCGGCGCCCGAGTGCGTGGTGACAAACGTGTTGGGCATCTTGACGGTCTTGGGCGTGGCAAAGTCGCAGCTAAACCAGCTCAGCTTGCCCTCGCGCAGGGCAGCGTCGACGGCGTCCTCGTCAATGATGGTTTCGCGCGCGTAGTTGATGAGGACGGCGTTGGGTGCCAGCAGGTTAATCTGCTCGGTGCTGATCATGCCGATGGTGTCTGCCTTGCTGGGCACGTGCACGGTGAGGTAGTCGCAGCCGCGGCACAGATCCTCGAGTGTGCCCACGCGCTGCACCTCGCGGCTCAGCACCCACGCGTGCTCAACGGAAATGAACGGATCGTAGCCGTAGGCGTCCATGCCCAAATCGACGCAGGCGTTGGCGACCTTGGAGCCCACGTTGCCCAGGCCGATGACGCCGATGCGCTTGCCCTTGAGCTCGCGGCCCACAAAGGCCTTCTTGGCCTTCTCGGCATCGACCTGAATCGCGGGGTCGTCGGCGTTGTCGCGCACCCAGTTCATCGACTGCACCACGCCACGGCTCGAAAGCACCAGCATGCCCAGGACGAGCTCCTTGACGGCGTTGCTGTTGGCGCCGGGCGAGTTAAAGACGACGACGCCCTTCTTGGCGTACTCCTCGACGGGGATGTTGTTGACGCCGGCGCCACAGCGGGCGATGGCGCGAATGCCCTCGGGCAGCTCGTAGCCGTGCAGGTCGGTCGAGCGCATCAGGATGGCGTCGGCCTCCTCGGCGGTGCTCACAAATTCGTAGCCCTCGCCAAACTCGACTTTGCCGTCTTTGGTGATGTCGTCGATGGTCTTGATCTTGCGCATGGAAAACTCCTTAGCAGGTTTGTTTAAAACAAGTGGTTTGAAGTGGCTGGTCGGCCCGCGCGTTGCGGGCTAGTTAGATCGCGGGCTCAAACTATGCTGTGCTTCGAAGTCCTTCATGTACGTGGCCAGTGCCTGTACGTCTTCCATTGTCACGGCGTTGTAGACGCTGGCGCGCATGCCGCCTACCAGGCGATGGCCCTTGACGTTTTGAATCTGGTGCTCGGCGGCGCCTGCAACAAAGGCCGCATCGAGCTCGACGTCACCGGTGCGGAAGGTGACGTTGGCGATGGAACGGCTGTCGGCCTGAGCGGTGCCGTGGAACAGCTCGCTGTGCTCGAGCAGGTCGTAGAGCAGGTTGGCCTTGGCCCAGTTGCGCTCGGCCATGGCGGCAAGTCCGCCGGTCTCCTCGACCCAGTGGAACACCTTACCGCATACGTAGATGCCAAAGGTGTTGGGCGTGTTGAGCATGGAGCCCTTGGCGGCCTGGGTCTTAAGGTCCAGGTACTGCGGCGTCTGCGCAAAGGCGGGGCCATCTGCGATAAGGTCGTCGCGCACGATGACCACGGTCACGCCCGCAGCGCCGGCGTTTTTCTGTGCGCCGGCGTAAATGAGCCCGTAGCGCTCAACGTCGAGCGGCTGCGACAGGAAGCAGCTCGAGACATCGGCGACCAGCGGCACATCGCCGCAGTTGGGCAGCTCGTGGTACATGGTGCCAAAGATAGTGTTGTTCTGGCAGATGTAGACGTAGTCGAGCCCGTCGCCCGCGGCCTCGGCGGCAATGCGCGCGTTGACGTCGGCCATGGTGGGAATGCGGTCGAAATTGGTGTCCTCGGAGCTCGCGAGCAGCACGGCCTCGCCATATTTGGCGGCCTCCTTGTACGCCTTGTTGGCAAAGTTGCCGGTGACGACGTAGCCGGCGCGGCCGCGGCGCATGAGGTTCATGGGGATGCCCGCAAACTGCAGCGTGGCGCCGCCCTGCAAAAACAGGACACGGTAGTTGTCGGGGATACTCAGCAGGCGGCGCAGGGTTGCCTCGGCGTCGTCGATAATCTGCTGGTACATACTAGATCGATGACTCATTTCGAGCACGGACATGCCGCAACCGCGGTAGTCCATCATCTCGTCGGCGATCTCGGCAAGCACGCTGGTGGGCAGTGCGGCCGGGCCTGCTGAGAAGTTGTGCACACGTGCCATCTTCTAGGTCCCCCTCGGAGTCGTTTGAACGTTCGGGATACTTTAGCACAGTGGAGCGCCGGGCGCGACCGCATCACGGTAAAACTCGAGTGCGCCGCTATGATTTACAGGATGGTTACATGGGGGAGGGATTATCTCGAGGCTCGTATCCGATCCGCCTCGGCCTTCGCTTGTTTCCAGGGGCGCACTCGACCGTTGGTGAGGTCGTCATAGCCACGAGCGATGGCACGTTGAATGTGATCTTCGCGTTCCTGAATGGTAGTTAGTGCGCGCGTCTGATCAGAAATAGACTTTACGACAGGCATACGAAACTCCTTACATAGAAGCATATGTATAACTCTATATTGAATATAGCGGAGGATGGCGTTGGGCGTGTGCGTGCCTGCATTCGTAAGCGCGGTTGTCTGGCAAGTGTGATTTGGGGCGATCTCGTCAAAGCTTCTGAGCTGCGAAAATGACCGTTGACCGGATTTAATTTTGTTGCTCAACATTTGACACTCTGGGCGTGGTAACTTTTTTACCAACAGGTATGATTATTGTCATGTGCGCCGCACCTGCCTGCCGGGTTGCGGCGCACTTGTGACAGCCTTTGACACCCTTGGAGCGTGTACTGTGGATATAACCACAAAAAGCGTTCGGGGGGGGGGTGCTCACCCGCGAGCAATTCCTCCCGCATGAGATGCGCATCGTCGCTGCCCTTCGTATGCAGGGCGCAAGCGACGAGCAGGTCATTGTACGCGTAAAGAGCGAGAACCTCTTTCAATATCCCACGGAGCGCATGGTCGCCAACCGCGCAACCGTGTGCCTTCGCCGCCTCGACGCCATGGTGCCCACGGACGCCGCATGCGCCGCGCGCGGCATCGACCCCAAAACCGCCGTCGAGGCTGCGTCATCCCTAACCAGCCTCATGGCATCTGGCACCCCCACGCAGGCGGACCAGGCCATCTTCTACAGCATGATCTGCCGCTACGACATCGTGCGCGAGCTCGTGCTCGTCGAGGTAGGGGAGCGCCTGCAAAACTTTGATTATGCCTTCACGGCGGTTGACCTCAACGCCTTTATGACGCGCTTTACCACGGAGTATCCGGACGCGGCCCGCTGGACCGAGGCCGCGGTCAAGCGCATTAAGGGCTCGCTCCGCCAGACGCTCCGCCATGCCGCCCTTATCGGCGAGGGTCAGGGGCCGGAGTCTGAGCGCCTGTCACCACTCTTCCTCGATTCCGATGTCGAGCGAGCCTTGGTCCAGCTGGGCGAGCAGTCGCTTATCGCGGCCCTTACCGGCAGAGCGGTGATGTAGCGTGGCCCCCGTCAACAACGCCGCCGAACCTGCTATCACCCCGGCGACCGATCTCACCACCAATATTGGCATCCATTCCCGTAAGAGCGTCGTGGCGGCGCATGTCCGCTCCGAGCACGCCCATCAGGAATTTGAGCGACGCGCGCAGCTTCTGCGCGAGTGCCTGTGCAGCGAGGACTTTTTGGCCAACAAGGGCATAGGCAATGAGATCGGCTTCCACACCTTTTGCTATGACCCTGCGCTGGAGTTTGAAGCGCGTGCATTATTTGACGCCCTTTCACGCGATGCCGAGGCCGACAAGCTTCCGTGCACGCTCAAGGTCGTGAACCTCTACGACGCCGTGCTGGCAATTCTCGAAAAGCGCCGTGTCCTTAAGGCCATCCCACGCCAAGAGGAGCGCCGCGGTACCCAGCGCGTGCTCAAGGACGTGGCCAAGTTCGCCTCGCCCGAGAAAGTCGCCGCGTACATCCTTGAGCAGACCGAGCCGCACGCGCCTGGAGACGTCGTTCTCCTCACCGGCGCGGGCGAGGTCTTCCCATTCTTTCGCATGCACACGCTTCTCCATTGCATGCTTGCGGATTTTGATGAGGTGCCTGTGGTCGCCGCCTATCCGGGCAGTTTCAACGGCTCTTCTTTCCAGCTCTTTAACCGTCTGCCGGCCGACAACTACTACCGCGCCATCGATATCTCGTAAGCACGGCTCCCCGCAGGCAAGTCCCTGCCGCCGGTAACAACCCTTTGCCATAACATTCCCAAACCCAAAGGAGCACCCATGGACAACACGATCATTCGCGACCTCTTTGCAAAAGACATCAACCGCTCCATCAACGGCGTGGTCAAGGTCCAGGATTCAAAAGATGGGTCCATCCGCCAGGAGCTTGACGAGTACGTGGTGACGCGCGAGTTGCAGAGGCACTTTGCCACGTTCTTCAAGGCCTACGGCGATGCCATCGATGCGCGCACCGACAAGATCGGCGTGTGGATCAGTGGTTTCTTCGGTTCCGGTAAATCGCACTTCCTCAAGATGCTGAGCTACCTGCTCGAGAATCGCCAGATCGGCGGCAAGAGCGCCATCCGCTACTTTGACGGCAAGATCGTCGACCCCATGGTCGCGGCTGCCATGGAGCGCGCCTGCTCGGTGCCCACGCAGGCCATCCTCTTTAACATCGATAGCAAGGCGGGTCAGTGGAAGCAGGGCGATACGGCTCCCACGGCGCTGCTTCGCGGCTTTGAGCGCATGTTCTACGAGGCGCGCGGCTTCTACGGCGAGGACCTCAAGCTTGCAAAGCTCGAGGACTACATCGATTGCCTGGGCAAGACCCAGGAGTTCCGCGAGGCCTTTGAGCGCGTCAACGGCGAGTCCTGGCTCCAGGCCCGCGACACCTACAGCTACTTTGAGGACGACGTCGTCGAGGTGCTGCAGAGCGTGCTCGGCATGAGCGAAAAGGCCGCATGGAACTGGCTCGAGGGTTCTGAGGACGAGGTTTTGGCCCCCGATGTCTTTGCCAAAAAGGTCAAGGATTACGTGGACGCTCAGGCAGCGGCCCACGGTGGCAACTTCCGTTTGCTCTTTATGGTCGACGAGGTGGGTCAGTTTATTACAAACGACCAGGACCCAAGCCTTATGCTGAGCCTTCAGACCATCGTCGAGGAGCTGGGTGCCGCCTGCGGTGGCCGCGTGTGGGTAATGGTTACGAGCCAGGAGGCCATCGACAACCTGAGCCTGCCCGTGGGCAACGACTTTTCAAAGATCCAGGGCCGTTTCAATACCCGCCTTTCGCTCTCCAGCTCCAGCGTGGACGAGGTCATCCAACGCCGTGTGCTCGAGAAGACCGCGCCGGCGGCCGATATGCTTGCACAGGTCTACGAGCAAGACGCCGCCGTCCTCAAAAACAACTTTACCTTTGAGGGCGGCTCGCGCTCCGACCTTGCCGGCTACGCCAACTCCAAGGATTTTGTGGCCAGCTACCCGTTTGTGGGCTACCAGTTTAAGCTCCTGCCCGACGTGATGACCGAGGTACGCAAGCATGGTGTTAAGGCCAAGCACATGTCCACGGGCGAGCGCTCCATGCTGAGCGCGTTTCAGGAGAGCGCTCAGGCCATCCAGCATGACCAGACTGGTGCACTCGTGCCGTTCTGGCGCTTCTTCGACACAATCTCCAAGGATTTGGAGCACGGCATCATTCAAGTCGTCGTCTGTGCGGAGCGCGCGGCTGAAAACGCAGAGGGTCTTGAGAGCTACGATGTCCGGGTGCTTAAGCTCCTGTACTTGATCCGCTACATCGGCTACGTCAAGGCCACGGTCGAGAACATCTCCATCCTTATGATTGATAGCCTGGACGTGGACAAGCGCGCCCTTAAGGACCGCGTCAAGGAATCTCTCGCCCGCTTGGAGCGCGAGAACTACGTGGCACGCCAGGGCGATACCTATAGCTTCCTCACCGACGAGGAGCAGGAGATAGCGCAGGAGATCGCACGCACCCCGATCGACAACGCGAAGGTGATTGAATACATCAAGAAGCGCCTGTTCGAAAGCATCTACACTGCGCGCAAACTCAACCGCGGGGCCAACGACTTCCCCTTTGACCGCTACGTGGATGGCTCGATTCATGGATCCAACATGGGCGGCATGGCACTTTCCGTGGTGACCATGGCCAGCGATCTGGGCCGTTCGGACGATGCCGAGTTGGCATTGAAATCCGTGGATAAGGCCATCGTGGCCTTGAGCGACGAGGTGGATTATTGGGCTCCACTCGTCAACGCCGCCAAGATCCGCAAGTACGCTAAGACGCGAAATCTCCAGGAGCTTCAGCCGAGTACGCGCCAGATCGTCGAGTCCAAGATGCGCGAGGCGGCCTATAACGAGAAAGAGGCCGATACCCTTTTGAGCGAGGCCGTGCTCCATGCACGTTGCGCGGTCAACGGCCGCATGGTTGAGGTCCGCGCGGCCAAACCCGTTCAGGTTTTTGAGCAAGTGCTGGCGCAGCTGTGCGATGTGGTCTTTGATAAGGCCGACTATATCGGTGCGCCGGTCACGAGCGATTCCGATATTCGCTCCACTCTGGCGGGCAACGTTCAAGTGGGGCTCGCTGGCATGGACGCGGGTAACACGCGTGCGCTCAAGGAGGTCGAGGACTACCTCAAAGTGCAGCACCAGCGCCACCTGGATACCGCTATGGGCGATATCCAGCGCCAGTACCAGCAAAGGCCCTTTGGCTGGCGCGAGGTCGACATCGCAAATGTGGTGGCGCAGCTTGTGGTGGAGCAGCGCGCGCAGGTGCTGTTTGGCGGTCAGACGGTTCAAGCTAACGACAGCCGCATGGTGGCGCTCCTGCGCAAGGATGCCGATAAGGCCCAGGTGCGCTTGCGCATGCGCATGAGCGACCGGTTGCTACGCGCCGCGGGCGAACTCATGTGTGACCTGTTTGATCTCAAGACCGTGCCCTCCAACGAGGATAAGCTCGTGGCCGAGCTCAAAGAGCGCCTTGAGGGCTTGCGCGAGGCGTGCCTCGCCATAGCACGCGACTACTACACGGGCATCAAGCCGGCCTACCCGTATCCCGGTGAGGACGAGTGCGAGAAGATGCGCTCGGAGGTGGCCGACGTCCTTAAGGACCAGAACGAGGCCGAGGCGTTCTTGACCACGTTCACCAAGCATGAGGAGCGCTTGCTCGATGCTAAGGAAGACTTTGACAAGGTGGTTGAGTTCGTCGAGTCCAATCAACGAACAGCGTTTGACCACGCCAGGGATTTCTTGAACCGCACCGAGGGTATCGAGTATGCCTCCGATGACATTCCCAGCGCGGTGGAGAACGTGGCAAAGGTACGTGAGATCCTCAAAGATCCCAAGCCCTACGGCCGTATTAAAGACCTGCAGCCGCTTATGGATCCCGTCGAGGATGACATGAAAAAGCTGCTGGGCATCCGCCGCAATGAGTTTTTGTGTCGCATCGAGAGCGATCTGCAAGACCTGCGGGCGCAGGCCGAGAGTCAAAAGGGCTTTGTCAATCAGGCCAAGGATGCCATAGCGGACGCCGGCACCAAATACGAGTCGTTCAAAAACCGTGCCCACAGCGCTCAAAGTCTCAACGAACTGAGCGTTGTTGCAACTAACTGGGGCGACTGGCTCAGTGCGGCGGCCAACGAGATGTACGACGCTGTGGATGAGGCCCGCGTGCGTATGGACAACGAGCGCCGCACCACCGAGGTCATGAGTACGGGTGAGGTGGTCAAGAAGGTCTCCAACAAGGGCGCCGCATCGTCTGCTCCCGTGCCCGCGCCCAAGCCCCAGCGCAAGATCAAGACTGTGCGCCGCGCCGATCTGGCCAAGCCGAGTCGTCTCTTGTCCGCAGAGGATGTGGAGCGCTACGTGGACGACTTGCGCTCCCGCCTTATGCAGGCGCTCGCTGCAAACGACGAGATCCGTATCAACTAACCCGCGGAGCCACCGGTGCCAAAGCGCGCACCGGTGGCTTATGGCGTTTAGAAAGGCTCATCAACCATGAACGATTCTGCTCTTAAGAGCTTCTGCACCTGGGCCCGTACGGAGCTCATCAAAGGCGTGGAGGCGCAGATGGTGCGCTACGGCATCACCGAACCTGCACCCGCGCCCGTTGGGTCCGAGACCGTTAGCGGCCTGCCCCTAAGTCCGGCTGAGATTGAGCAACGCGACGAACTGCTGCGCATGCAGGCAGAGGTGGGTCACGAGGCGCTGCGCGACCGTGCGGCCTACACCTGGTTCAACCGCATCGTGGCCATTCGCTTCATGGATGCACGCGGATGGCTTCCCAGCCGCATGCGCATGCTAAGTCGTGCGGACGGCAGCCATGGCAGCGAGGCCGTGGAGAACGCACTGGATGTGGAGATAACGACGGCCGATACCGATCGCATAGCCGAGCTCAAAATGGCGGGCTTGGATGAACCGTTGTGGCGCTACCTGTTTGTTGCTCAGTGCGAGGAGCTTGCCGATTGCCTGCCAGGCGTCTTTGATCGCGTAGGCGGAGCCATGGAGTTGCTGTTGCCCCAGGGCCTCATGATGGCCGACGGCGTGGTGGGCAAACTCAATGTTGTCCTCACTGACGAGGACTGGCGCGAGGGCGTGACCGTTCTGGGCTGGATGTATCAGTACTACAACGCTGACGTTAAAGACGAGTTCTTCAAGTCCAAGCGCAAGGCCGCAGCGGCGGACATCGCTCCCGCCACTCAGCTCTTCACCCCCGAGTGGATCGTGCGCTATATGGTCGAGAACTCGCTCGGCCGTCTGTGGATGCTCAACAATCCGGGGAGTTCGCTACGCGAGCGCATGAAATACTACATCGAGCCCGATGCTGAGCACGAGGACTTCATCCGCATTTCGAGTCCCGAGGAGATAACCCTCTGCGACCCCGCATGCGGCTCGGGCCATATCTTGGTCTATGCGTTTGAGCTGCTCTTTCATATGTACGAGGAGCGCGGCTATCGTGAGCGCGAGATTCCCGAGCTCATTCTTACTAAAAACCTTGCAGGTATGGAAATCGATTCCCGCGCGGCACAGATCGCGGAGCTGGCGCTTGCCATGTGCGCCCGCGAGCACGACCGTCGCTTCTTTAGGCGTGGCGTTCGCGCCGACGTTACCGTGCTCTCGAGCATCCCGCTTGGGGAGGACGAGCTGCCGGGTAACAAGAAGCTCGCCGAGGAGCTGAGTCATTTGGGCGAGATCGGTTCGCTGCTCAATCCGACAGATGCCGAGATCGAGAAGCTCAAAGCGGCTGCGGCCGACTGCGCGGGCGACCTTTTTGCCGCCGCGACCAAGGACAAGCTTGAGAGCGCGGTCGCAATCTGCGAGAAGCTATCACGTCGCTTCACTTGCACCGTGGCAAATCCCCCGTACATGGGTAGCAGCAGCTTCAACCCCTTTATGAGTAAGTGGGTCAAGAAGAACTACCCCGACACGAAGAGCGATCTCTGCACGTGCTTTATCGAGCGAATTATTGATTTTGCGAGCGCTAAGGGTACGGTATCTCTGGTTACCTCTGATACGTGTATGTATCTCTCGTCTTTCGAGCGTATGCGCAACACCCTTGTAGATAAACACACCCTAATTGCCCTCATTGATACTCGCGGCTCGAATGCCCACCCTGACGTGTTTGACGCCAATACCGGATGGGTCATTCAGTCGAATCATATTCCTGGTTATAAGGGTGCTTATTTTAAGTTGAATCAAAAAATCGGTGAGAAGGATGCGGCTTTGAAGGAGGCCATCCAAAACCCCACCTGCGGCTGGTTCTACCGCCGCAACGCCGACGCCTTCAAGCAGATCCCCAGCACCCCCATAGCCTACTGGGCCAGCGACGCTATGCTCGAAGCGTTTGGGGGACATTCCATTCGCGATGAAGCTTTTGCTGGAATAGGCATGCGTACGGGCGACAATGCAAGATTTTTGAGATTGTGGCATGAAGTCGGTCTGAGCGACATGGTTATCGGATGTTGCTCTGCTGAGGAGCAAATCAATAGTGGTGCTCGATGGGTTCCTTACAATAAAGGAGGCAATTTTCGCAGATGGTACGGAAACAATGACTACGTTGTTAACTGGTTTAATAATGGTGAAGAGATTAAGGCTAACACTAAGGCTGTATACCCAGAATTGGGCGATGATCTTGGATGGAAGATAAGCAACGAGCGCTTTTACTTTAAGCCTGGACTTACTTGGACGGGCGTAACTTCGGGGCTATTTAACTGCCGTCTATATCGCCAGGGTTTTATTTTTGATTCCGGCGCTAATGGCCTTTTCTCAACTAAGGAGCTTGGAGTTTCCTACCTTTCTGCCCTGCTGAACTCTTCTGTAGCTGCTTCAGCCTTTAGCTTTTTGAACCCTACGTTGAATTTTGGGGCAGGCACTGTGAATAACATGCCTGTTATTCGACCCTCTGCTTCAGACTATTCCATCGTCGAAGATCTGGCGCATCGTTGCTTTGATGCGTCGGAAGCAGATTACAACTCCTTCGAAACCTCATGGGATTTTGGTCACAATCCCCTTGTTTAGGAGACCTGTATGTGTATCGATCTTAACCAGACGGCATTTCAGCTTGCCAATAAAATTAAACGCGTTTTAGATTCTGATGTTAGAATTCGTATCTCGTTAAACAACGCCACTTTCTTTGAATACGACTCGGATGAAGATGTCGTAATCATCGCTCCTGTTTCTTTGCTTGAAATTGAAGAAAAGGAGAAAGCGCAGATAGCGTCTCGGGCAGCATATGAGTTGGTTCTTATGAGTGCGAAAACCTCCGCGCGGAAGTTCAACGGCATTTTATTGCCTGACTGTTTCTTATATTGTGTGTATTCAACGCTACACGAGATAGGCCATCATGACTATTTTGTCAGCTCTTCCGCAACGGAGTTTCAAGGCCATGTTGCACAGCGCGAGTCACTTCTTGAGTTCTCTAAGGACAAGTTGATCAATGCAATTGCTTCGGGACAAGACCCACGTAATAGCCAGGAGATATTTGCGAGATCGTATAGGAATATTCCTTTTGAGAAGATAGCTGATGATTACGCCAGGAGATTGATGCCCGTCGTTCTTTCCAAACTCTTAGTAGAGGATGGACCAAATGAAGCAAAATGAGTCTATTGACGTTCGCTGCGATATGGCAACGATGCATGATTTTTTCCTAAATAAGATTGATGAATCGATTAAGGGAGGGCTCTACTTCGAAGCCGCTTGGCTAATCTATTCGTGTCTCGAGAATCGTTTCTTTCGAGTGTTAGACAAATATAAGCGGAACTGCAAATATTGCGTTAATGGCGGCAAATGCCGTAAGGGAAGCAACCAATTGGCAATCGGGACCAAGATCAAGTGTGTTGAAAGACTATATAACGCAGATGTGTCTCGTGTTCGCAGCTCTTTTTCAGCTGAGTTATTCGCTGAAGTGAGGTTGTGGGTCAAATTACGTAACAAACTAATGCATAACTTGCTGTCCCTTGAGCACTATGAAGAGCATTTTGATAATGACTTTAAAGAACTTGCTTTAAACGGGAAGAAAGTTGTGGACGACGTTTACGATGCCTGCACGAAATTTAGGGCGGCTTTCTTCGAACCCGGCTACGAGTTCATATTCCCTGAATCGTGCATGGAGCAATGTCCTTGTAAGCCGCGTAATCAATAGAAAGACGACTAATAACTATGTGTCGCATTCGGGGCCGTGATTCACAAAGTTATCTTCATACGGGATATTCGGTTTTGCTCATCGCGCTGGGCGTGGAGTGCGGGCTTGGTTGTGTGATGGCCCTGATTTGATTCACGCTTTATTTCTTCGTTGCCGGCATCTCAACAATATCGAAAGGACGGCCCACCATGGCCACATTACTTCAAGATAAATACGAGGCTCGTAAGGCCGAGGTCAATGCTCGCTTTGAGCAGCTCCGTGCTAACGAGGAGGAGCTCAACCGCATCTTCGCCAAAATTTACAACATGGAGGGCGAAGTGCCCATCGAGGTCGAGGATAAGTACGTCTCGGTGGCGCGCATCTTTGATACCGCCGACGAGATCCCCGAGAGCTATAAGGGCAACAAATACGTGCGCACCAAGCGTGACGAGATCACCTCGCTTATAAGCTATGCCGTGGGCTGCATGTTTGGCCGCTATTCGCTGGATGTGGACGGGCTGATTCTGGCCGATCAGGGCGCCACGGTCGATGACTATCTGGCCAAGATGCCCGATCCCACGCATGTGACCTTTATGCCCGATAGCGATAACGTGCTGCCCATCACCGACGACGAGTACTTTGACGACGACATCGTGCGCTACTTTATCGACTTTGTGCGCACCGTGTATGGCGAGGAGACGCTTGAGCAGAACCTGGCCTTTATTGCCGAGGCACTCGGCGGCAAGGGTACCTCGCGCGAGGTCATCCGCACCTACTTTTTGAAGGACTTCTTTAAGGACCACTGTCAGACCTACAAGAAGCGCCCCATCTACTGGCTGTTCGACAGCGGCAAAAAGAACGGCTTCAAGTGCCTTGTTTACATGCATCGCTATCAGCCCGACCTGTTGGCTCGCATCCGAACCGACTATGTGCATGAGCAGCAGGAGCGCTATCGCTCGCAGATCGGCTATGCCAACGATGCCCTTGCCAGTGCTGAGCGTGGTGAGCGCGTGCGCTTGGATAAGCGTGTCAAAAAGCTCAATGACCAGCTTAAAGAGACCATCGGCTACGAGGAGAAGTTGCACCACTTGGCAGACCAGATGATTAAGATCGACCTGGATGACGGCGTCAAGGTCAACTACGCCAAGTTTCAGGATGTACTGGCAAAGATCAAGTAAATGCAGATACGGTAAGGATATTCATGCCCAAGATCGATGTAGAAGAACAGCTTAAGCTGCGGTTTTTGCAGCCGTTGTCCGCATGCGCGCCGCGCCGTGTGGTGGTTTGGCACGATGCGGACGGCGAGTTTGCTCCTGAGTTTGAGCGATTGGCTGCCGAGGGTTTCGACGGCGTGGGGGCCGATGCCGGCGTAATGCCTGCTCACGGTGACTTTGAGCGTCCGGTGCGGTTTGTTGAGGCCTGCGAGGGCCGCATGTTTGCCGTCAAGAAGCTCATCAACCGCGATGACCTTGCGAACGATATCTTGCTGTATCGCCGTTGCCCGCGCGGCAGGCTTGAGGGCGATTGGCTTGCCGATGTTGAGCTGTATGCCGATCAGTTCCAGGCTGACTATCTTTCGCTTTTAGCTGATCAGCTGGGCATCGAGAATATCGACGCCGTGCGCGAGAGCCTGCGCGAGCACAAGACCTTCTTTGATGCCAAGACCCGCTGTGCTAAGTTTGCCGCGTGCGTTCCGCACGTCGCGGGCGCATCCGATATCGAGCTTGGAATCCTTACGGTGATCTTTGGCGGCAAGGAGCCGGGCGACGCGCGGCCCGCGTTTGTGCTGCGCGGCTGCATGGCCACACTGCTGCACGAGGGCCCCGAGGCGCTGGCTGCGCTGGTGGATAAGTACAGCTTGCGCGACGTCCTCTCTGCCTTTATGCTGCGCTGCTATGGGTTTGATGGGCCGCTGTACGAGCGCGACTCACTGCTTATGCTTGCATCCCATGTGCTCCTTACGGCGGCATCCACCGCGCTTCCCGAGGGGGCGCTCAAGGGACTCGAAAGCTATGTGGCTCCCGCCTACGGCCCCTATTGTCTTGAGGCGGTGCGTACGTGGGACCAGGCCGCCGATGTCCAGGCATCGAGCGAGGACCTATTTGAGATCTGCCGTTTGGTAGAGGATGCCCGTGGACTCTTTGCGCGGTTCGAGACCCTGCCAATCGATGCGTTGGTCTCGCTTGACGTGTTCCCGTGCGTCAACGAGGCTGTGCTCTCACAGTTGTTCAGCTCGTTTGCTCAGGGTGCGGACCGTGTTGAGAGTGCGCGCACATTTGCTGCGCGCCGTTGCGACCTAAGCTGGTACCGTCGTGTTGAGAGCTACTTTGACTTGCTTGCCGCTGTGGCCGATATGTGCGCGTTTAGGCAGGCACACGCGGGCGGGTTCCATCTGGCGCAACCCCAGCAGGTGTGGGATGCCTATACGTCCGATTGGTATTCCATGGATGCTGCCTATCGCCATATGTGCACCGCGTATTTGCGGGCGCGCTCTGTCGAGTGCGATGTGCTCGAGGAGCCTGCCCGAGCCGTGGTGGACTGGGCGGAGAATCTCTACAGCAACTGGTTTTTGGCCGATGCCAATGCCTGCTGGACATCCGCTGCGCAAGGGGAGTGGGCCGATTGCGGCTACATCGATGGCCCTGCACGGCAGGATGAATTCTACTGGCATGTGCTGCCCACCTTTGTGGGGTCTGCCAAAACGACGGTCGTTATCGTAAGCGACGCGCTGCGCTATGAGGTGGCCCGTGATGTCGCGGCGCTTCTCGAGCGCGAGCGCGGCGGCAACGTCAGGGTTTCTAGCATGCAGGCGGTCTTTCCCTCCATCACCGAGGTGGGCATGCCCGCGCTGCTGCCGCACCAAGCGCTTGAACTTGCAGCGGATGGCTCGCTTGTGTTGGCTGACGGCATGCCCACTGCGACGACTCCGCAGCGCGAGGCCGTACTTACCCACGTTGAGCCCACGGCCCGCGCTTTGCGCTCGAGCGCATACCTCAACATGGCGGGAACCGAGCGCAAGGCACTGCTCAAGGACTCCAAGCTCGTTTTTCTCTACCACAACAAGATCGATGCTACGGGCGAGAAGGCCGCTACGCAGGATGACGTCTTCGATGCCTGTGCGGACACCGTGGAGGAACTTGCTGCGTTGGCGCGTCGCGTGTGCACCGACGCCCCGGGCGCGCGTGTTGTTATAACGGCGGACCACGGCTTTATCTACACGCGTCGGGAGCTCAGCGAGTGCCAGATGCTCGGCAAGCCAGACCTTCCCTTCCTTGACGCTCCTGTCATGCACGGCAAGCGTCATCTGGTGGTGCCCAACGAGGCCGTGGCCAAGCTTTCGGAAGAGGCATGCGGGGTGTTTGTTAATGTTGGCATGGGACGTTTGGGTGCCGGTTTTGAGGGATTTGCCCCGCGCGAGAACGTGCACTTCAAGCGTCCCGGCGGCACTAACAACTACGTCCACGGCGGCATGAGCCTGCAGGAGCTCTGCGTGCCCGTTATCGGTTTTTGGCGTGCGCGCTCGGGTTCCAAGGACTTTGTCGACACGCGCGCGGCGACGCTGCGCGTGCTAAGCGAGGGACGCCGAGTGACCAACTCGCTCTTCTCGGTCAACTTGATCCAGGAAGAACCTGCCCAAGGTAAGGTCTTGCCGTGCGAGTACGAGCTGGTGTTTACCGATGCAAGTGGCAACGAGGTGAGCGATACGGTCAAGGCGCATGCCAACAAGACTTCTGTTAACTCGCAGGAGCGCGTGGTGCATGCCAAGTTTGCGTTGCATGCAGCGGATGGATTCTCGGCCAAGGGTCCGTACTATCTGGTCTGCCGCGAGCGCGAGACGGGCAAGATCGTTTGGCGCGAGACGTACACCATTGCTGTTTCGTTTGCCCCTGTTGCTGACTTTGGTTTTTAGGAGTGTGCCCTATGTTTGATAGCCATGACGACGATCTGTGGGAAGTTCCCTCGATTGATGTGAGTGCGCCGGTGGAGGCCGCGGTGCCTGCGGTGGAGGCTGTGCCTGCCCCGGAGGCCGTGGCCGCCGCGCCTGTTCCGGAGCCGGTGGCGGCCGCTGCGCCCGATGAGGTTGCGGCACCCGCCGAGGACGAGTCCTCGACCGATGGCTATGCCCAGGCCGTGGCCGACGCTCCCGAGGACGACGGCTATGACATGGATGTACTGGACGGCAAGCTGCTCGAGCACTTTGGCGGCAAGATCGTGCGCAAGGACCTCACGGCCCTTATGAAGCGTGGCGCCAACGTGCCTACCTTTGTGCTGGAGTACCTGCTGGGCATGTACTGCTCAACCGATGACGAGGATGCCGTGGCAGAGGGCCTGGAGCGCATCCGCAAGATCCTCACCGATAACTACGTGCGTCCCGACGAGTCCGAGCGCATCAAGTCCAAGATTCGCGAGCTGGGTCGCTTTACCATTATCGATAAGGTGACGGCCAAGCTCGACGAATACAAAGACATCTACGTGGCGTCGTTTGCCAATCTGACCATTGAGCCGTTTGTGATGCCGGCCGAGTACGTGCGCGACTACTCCAAGATTCTGCAGGGCGGCATTTGGTGCATCATGAGCATCGAGTATCGTCATCCCATGGAAGAGGAAGACGAGTTTGGCATGGAGGTCTTTGGCGACGATGCGCCGCGCCGTTCCAAGGCCAAGCGCAAAAAGCGCGGACCCGAGGACTCTCCGTTTAGCGTGGCGTCGCTCACGCCCATCCAGATGCCCAACCTGGACCTGGAGGCCATGATCGACGAGCGCCAGTATTTCTCGCGCGACGAGTGGCTCAACATGCTGCTGCGCTCTGCCGGCTATGAGCCCAGCGAGCTTTCGGAGAAGGAGCGCCTGCACTTTATCGAGCGCATGGTGCCGCTGATCGAGCGCAACTATAACCTGTGCGAGCTTGGTCCCCGCGGTACCGGCAAGAGCCATATCTACAAAGAGGTCTCGCCCTACGCCATCTTGCTTTCGGGCGGGCAGACCACCACGGCCAACCTGTTCGGCCGCATGAACTCCATGCGCGCCGATCGCGTGGGCTTGGTGGGTCACTGGGATTGCGTGACGTTCGACGAGGTCGCCGGCATGCGCTTTAAGGACACCAACGCCGTGCAGATCATGAAGGACTACATGGCCAGCGGCAGCTACGCGCGTGGCCGCGACCAGATTAACGCCGATGCCTCCATGGTCTTTGAGGGCAACATCAACGGCACCGTGCAAAACGTTCTTAAGACCACGCACCTGTTTGATCCGTTCCCGCCGGAGTTTAACAACGATTCGGCCTTCTTCGACCGTATCCACTATTACCTGCCGGGCTGGGAGATTCCCAAGATGCGCTCGAGCCTGCTGACCGGGCATTACGGCTTAATCACCGACTGCCTGTCGGAGTTTTGCAAGGAGATGCGCCGCAAGGACTTTACGCATCATATCGACCGCTACTTCCGCTTTAACAGCGACTTTAACAAGCGTGACGAGATCGCCGTGCGCAAGTCCTTTAGCGGCCTGGCCAAGCTGCTGTTCCCCGACGAGGCTATGGACAAGGACGACGTTCGTTGGCTGCTGGACTACGCCATCGAGGGCCGTCGCCGCGTAAAGGAGCAGCTCAAGATTATGGCGGGCGTCGAGTTTATCGACGTCAACCTGGGCTATATGGATGCCGACAATCCGCAGGACGTGCACGTGGTGCGCGTGCCCGAGCAGTCCGAGGATACGCTGATTCCCGACGGGCCGCTGCTGTCCGGTCACGTGTTTGGCGTGGGCAGGTCGCAGGGCGGCGAGGTTGCCGTGTACAAGTTGGAGAACAAGGCCGTTGCCGGCGAGTGCAAGTTTAAGCACGAGGGCGTGGCCTTTAACAAGCCGGTGCGCGATACGCTGGAGGCCGCGTGCGACAACTTTGTGAACCTGGCGAACCGCGTGGCGCCGGGCATGCACATCGGCTCCAAGGATTATTTGCTGTTCTACAACGACCTGCAGAGCAAGGGCCTGTCCGAAGAAGTTTCGCTCGCCGAGTTTGTGGGCCTGTGCTCTGCGGCGTGCAACCGTCCGGTGATGCCCGCGCTGGCGATTCCGGGAATCTTACGTATGTCGGGCTCCATGGACGAGATTCGTGGGCTCGAGGACATTATGCGCGTGGCCAAAAACGCCGGCGCCAAGCGTGTGATTTTGCCGCTGAGTGCCATCGCGGGTCTGCAGAGCGTTTCGTCCGAGATTATCTCGGGGCTGAGCCCGGTGTTCTACATGGATGGCGACCCGGTCGATGCCGCGAAAAAGGCGCTGGATCTGTAGGGGTGCGAGCGTGCGGGGCGTCCGGTGCTCGGGCGTTCCGCGAACAGTTGGTGCGTAGTGCGTGAGGAGGCCTTTCCATGGCGGACGAGCGTTCTGTTGGTGAGCTGCTCGACGAGCTGTTTGGCTTTGAATCGGTGGCCAAGCGCCAGGCGTCGCTTGAGCAGTACGATCGCGGAGAGTTGGTGCGCAAGGCGCGCTCCCGCGAGCTGCTGGGCGTACTTAGGGGCGTCGAGGCTGCCGAGCACGCTGCGCGCGACTCTGCCGTGCGGGCTGTTGACGGGTATGTTCGCCGTGTTGAGGGCGCTGCGCTTGCACGCGCTCGCAAGCAGGCGGGCGTTGCGGGTCCGCTGCAGATGGAGCGCCGCTATGCTGCCTTTTTGCGCATGGAGGACAAGGCTGAGTTGCTGGCGCGCCTGGAGCAGACGCTCTCGTTTATCGAGGTAAAGTTACGGGCCAATACGGCGGCCAGGGTTCGTGCAGCGTACGATGCTGCGGGAGCTATGGTGCTGCAGTCCGTGGCGCGCCTGAATGACGTGCGCGTTGTGGATGCCGTTCCTTTGGATGCCGACCTGCTGTGTACGCAGCTGGAGCAGTTGCGTTGTGCCGCCGATGCGACGGACCTTGCGGGCATGATCGCAGCGACGTTTGAGTCCGAGCTGAGCGCGACTGGCCCGCAGAGCGCTGACGGGTTTGTGGGCGACGTGGCCGGTGATGTTGCTGGTGATGTGGCGTTGGAGCGTGAACTTACCAACGTGCGCGGCGCTGCGCAGCGAGCGCGCTTGGCGGCACAGGCATATCGGGCGGAGCGCGCCGCCCGCATTGCGAGGAGCACGGTGGAGCCGGTATCGTTGCCCGAGTCTGCGTGCGTTGCGTGCGAGACGGCGTGCGATACCGGGGAGCTTTCCGAGTTGCTCGCTCAGGTTAAGAAGTCGTTTGTGACCTACCGCCGTGTTGTTGCCGACGGCGGGTTGTTCTGTGCGTTTGGCACGGGCTCCCCGCACGGCATTTGTTGTGGCACGAGCTATTTGGACTACGATTCTCGGCTTGATGAGGACGTGCTGGTGGGCGAGTACGATGGTGCAACCAGGCATACTGTTCGGCGCGAGGTTGCGATTCCCGAGCTGGTAGATGAGGCTTCGACTGAGGGCGGCGACTCGCTCGAGGTTGCCGTGGCGCGCATGCGCGAGTTTAACGGACGTTGCTACGATGGCGTGTTTGACGAGGATCCCGCGCGCCATGTGAATGCGTTTTGGTATGGACTCAAAAAGCTCAGCCAGTATTGCGAGGCCGCCGTGCGCGTAGATGAGCGTGCTTGGGATTGCTTTATCGATAAGGTGCAGTTCGCCTACGATGAACCCGTGGGGCGCCTGGCCACGCAGATGGACGACAAGCAGGTTGCGGCTTTTGTTGCTGCCGTGGACGCGCTCGGTGCTAGTGAGTAGGGTCCTGGTCTGGTAGGAGGTTTCATCTTGAAGATCGACGTTGATGTAGATCAGCTGCGCGAGAGTCAGCTCGATCGTGCGGGGAGTGCGGCAGGCGTTGGCTTTCCCGCTGCCATGCTCGACGTGATGGATATCGAGGACGAGTCGCCCCAAGAGCTCCTAGCCCGAGCCGAACGCGAGGGTCTCGACCTCCGCGACTTTGCCGTCGACGATGACTAGGGTAGCTAATTTGAGACGGGGCGTCTGCACCCGCGGCTGCGCGAAGATGAACGATAAACCGTCGCAATGGAGTCTAATGAGCTCGCGACCGTTCTATTTTGACTGCCTGCTGGCTAAGTGAGTAGGCTTTATTGGAAATCCTGAGCACACGACAAATTTGCTTTAACAAACTCGCAGGTCACAGACTTGTGCTTTGGTGACGTGGTCGGCGATTCGGTAAAAGTCTACTCACTTAGTTTTGAGAGACGCTAATTGTCCGCAACGAGATCCTAGCCGGGGCGATTTATGCTCAAATATGGTCAATTCGGGACGGCTACCCCTAGCCACTACGACGCCAGCGTGGCGATGACGGCTTCGTCGCCGGCGTATATGAGGGTGTCGCCGTCGGGGATGATCGTCTGGCCTTCGCGCTTGAGCATCACCACGATAAACGGGTGCTTGCCCTGCGGCACGTCGCGCAGGCGCTGACCGGCCAGGCGACCGTGGGGCGTCACGGTGACCTCGCGCAGCGTAACCTCGGCACGCTCTTCGAACGTTGGGGCTGCCATCACCAGCAGATCGCCTTCCTGGATCACGGTGTCGCCATTGGGCAGTACCGGATGCGCCCCGTCGCGCAGCACCAGGACCACGAGCATGTCCGTCGCGCTGCCAATATCGGCGAGCGAGCGACCGACAAACGGATGGCCCGCACTCACCTTGAGCTTTACAAACGACATGCCGTCCTCGTCGCGGTAGTCGTTAAAGGTGCGGCGTACGTCGCCGGCCGCATCGATCATATCGAGTTTCTTCGCCACCGCCGGCAGTAGCGAACCCTGCACCACAATGCTCGATACGGCAATCACAAACACCAGGTCAAACAGGTCGTGACCACCGGGAACGCCGGCTACCACGGCAAAGAGGCTAAAGACGACCGAAGCCGCGCCGCGCAAGCCCGCCCAGCTTACGAGTGCAACCTGGCGAGGGTTCGTCTTAAAGGGCACCAGCAGCAGACCGACGGCGATGGGGCGGCTCGCAAAGAGCATAAACGCCATGAGCGCCAGGCCCGGCAGCAGCATCTGCGGCAGGCGCGCGGGCGTGACGAGCAGACCCAGCAAAAAGAAGATGGTCATCTCGGCCATCTCGGTGAGGGTGTCAAAAAAGTGCGCCATCTCGACCTTGCCGGTGATGTCGCTCGCGCCCAGCACAATGCCGGCCAGGTACACGGCCAAAAAGCCGTTGCCGCCCAGATAGCTCGGCAATGCGTAGGCGACGATCGCCACGGCGAACAAAAAGATGGTCTGCGCGCCCTCGGCCGTTGCGTGCGCTCGTTCAATCAGGCGGCCCGCCGCCCAGCCGATGGCAAGGCCCAGGCCCGCGCCCAGGATAATCTGCTTGGCCAGCAGTGCGGGAATGTTGATGTCGCCGCCGGCTGCGAGTGTGGCGAGCACGGCGGTGAGCATGTAGGCGACGGGGTCGTTGGAGCCCGATTCGACCTCGAGCAGCGAGTCGGTGCCGCCCCTCAGCGAAAGGCTGTGCTCGCGCAGCACGCTAAAGACGCTGGCCGCGTCGGTGGACGCCACGACCGATCCCAGCAGCAGGCCGCCGATCCAGTCGAAGCCCAGCACAAAGTGGGCGAACACGCCGGTGATGCCAGCAGTGATGACGACGCCGAGCGTGCTCAGCAATACCGCGGGCACGGCAACGGGTTTGGCACGGTCGATATTGGTGTTAAAGCCGCCGTAGAACATGATGAACAGCAGCGCCGTGCTGCAGACGGTTTCGGTGAGCGCGTAGTCGCTAAATTCGATGTGCGCCGGCCCGTTGACGCCCAACAGCATGCCGAGCGCGATAAAGATGAGCAGGGTGGGGAAGGGGAGTTTTTTGCCGACGGGCTTGATGGTCAGGCACAGAATAATAACGAGGCCGATAAAGAGAAGGATCTGGTTCATGGATGGTGTCCGCTCCTGGGTGGTTGGCGTGGCACGGTCAGTTGTCTGCGGTTATTTGTACCCAAAGATGGTGGGTTTATGGGGTTGGATTGCGGGCGTGCGCGATATCGTCATAGACGGCTGCCGTCTTTGCCTCTGCTTGGAAACCCTTTCCAGCTTTATTGCAACGGAGTACAATGGGTAACGTTTAAGTTCAACTTGAAGTTTTAGTTGCGGCGCCGGGCTTCGGCCGCAATGCAAGGAGAGGCGTACCATGGCGATCTATGTGACATCTGATGCTCACGGGCACGTGCGTGCGCTTGACGAGGCCCTGTCTAAGATTTCGCTGGCGTCCGACGACACGCTGTACGTGCTGGGCGACATGATCGATCGCGGGCCCGATCCGGTCGGCGTTATTAAGCTCGTGCGCTCGCTGCCCAACGCCCGCGTGCTCAAGGGCAATCACGAGCAGATCATGCTCGATGCCATCATTGGCCAGGATCCGCTCGATGCCGAGACCTGGGATATCAACGGTGGCTGGACGACGCGCGAGCAGCTCAACGACATGGAATTTGACGCATACGAGGAGCTCGTGCGATGGATGGCCGCGCTGCCGCTCTACGCGGTGGCCGAGACCGAGGAGCGCCCGTATCTGCTGGTACATGCTGGAATCGAGATGAAGGCGGCGCGCGCGTTTTTGCTTGAGCATGGCGTCGATTGTGCCGATGGCGTTGGAGCGGTGGGTGCCGATCGCGAGCTGCTGCAGCAGATGCTCGCGGTGCAGTCGGCCGATGACCTGCTGTGGATTCGTCACGGCTATTGGGATGCGCCGACCGGGCTGCTTTCTGCCGAGGGCAAGGGTCCGGTCGTGGTGAGCGGTCACACGCCAACGGTGTCGCTCGGGCGTTATTGCGAGGTCGGTGGTCTTGCGGGGCTCGATGAGGAGTCGGGCCGCGGGCAGATCGTGCGCCTGGGCGGCGAGGATGCCGCCGGTGTGCCCGATCGCATCGACATCGACTGCGCTGCCGCCACCGGCTCCGAGTTCGGTCGCGTGGGCATCCTGCGGCTCGATGATGGGGCGGAGTTCTACGCGAATATTCGCCCCGGGGAATAACTTTGTTCCGCCGTTCTACCGAACGGCGGCCACGTTGATGCTGCGCAGCCCCGAAGCACCCCATCTTGTCGCTCAAACCGTCGTTCGCGTACGGAAGTACGCGTCGCTCCTCTTTCGCGCCAACCTGGGGCACTTTGAGACTGCTCGCTGTCGGTGCCAAAACATCGACGTTTCTTTTCTTCAAATTGATTCGAATTAGACGCCGTACGGGTTGCGGTCGCGCTCGATGCGTTGGCGGATGTGGGCGTATTCGATAATCAGCAGCACCAGGAGTAGGGCCATGATGGCTAGGTAGCTCACCACGGCGCCCATCAGACCCAGCAGGTTGATCAGGATCACCGGCAGCACTACGCTTACGGCGAAGCAGATCAGGTAGATTTTGGTGACGTCGCCGGCATGGCGCAGCACCGTGATGATGGCGTAGAGAAAGTCGATGGCCGCGGTGACGCCGCCGGCGACAACCATCAGCAGTGCCAGCGTGCGGTAGCGCTCAAAATTGAGGCCGTACATGAAGCTCATGAGGGGAATACCGGGACCTGCCATAAATGCGGCGCACACGCTGGTGATGACCACGATCAGTGCCATAACGGCAACAATAATCAGGTCAAAGCGACGACGCTTGCGAGGATTAGCCCAAATGCTCGACAAGCGCAGGAGCTGCGGTTTATAGATAAATCCAATGCTCAGCAAAATAGCCTGCGCCGGAAAGAACAGGGCATTAAAGTACAGCTGATATTTGTATGCCAGCGTGCCTTCCATCACGAACTTGGGCATGCTCTCGATAAGGTTGAACAGGAACAGCGCACCAAAGAGCGGGGCGCACTGGATAAACAGGTGGCCGACCTCGCGCAGGCTCACGCGGCGCGATTTTTCGGTCTCGAGCAGGGCAAGCGGCGCGGTGACCAGCACGAGCGAGGCAATCGCGGCGATGCCCATGGCCATGGCCGCGATGGGCATACTGCGCGTAAGGAACAGCGCCATGCTAAAGACCGCGATGACGCCGGCGGAACGCAGCATTTGGCTCATGCCGGCCAAATAGAGCTTGTCGGCCTGCTGCAGGCGGCCCTCGTACACGTCCGCCACGCCGTCGATCACCTTATACAGGTAGACGCCCAGGCCGATCGTGGCCATCTGCGCATCGTAGCCGCGGGCGCTGCTGTATACCAGGCCGCATGCCAGCGCGAGCGCTCCGCAGAGCCAGCGGTTGAGCTGGTAGGAGGCGAAAGAGGTTTTTTCGTCGATATCCGAGACCTGGAAATTGCGCACGCCGTAGTTGCACGCGATCATGATGAGCGTGCCGGTGACAAAGGCGATGGAGAATTTGCCAGCCTCCTCGGCGCCCACGAGCTGTGTGGACACGATGGTGAGCAACGGAAACGCCATGCCCCACACGGCGGTGCCCAGGGTATTCCAAAGGTAGTCGCGACGGGTGGCGTGATCTTCGTACTCGGCTTCTTGTGTGGAGAAGCCGCCGCCGTAGACGGCTCCGAGCAGGCGGTTCCACCAAGCGTTGACCATGCGGCGGACGGGGCCGGGCTCCCGATCGCGTTCGCGCCGGCGACGGCGTGTGGCCTGGCTGCTGTCGGGGCCGCCGGCGTTGCGCTGGCTTAGCTCTTGGATTCGTGCGAGCTCCTCGGCGGTGTGCGATGCGGGGAACAGGCCGTTCTCGATGCGTCCGCCCTGCCCGTGCGCCCCGTCCGATACGGTGGGGTCGGCGACGCCATTGCGGCGGGCGATGGCGCGGCGAATGCTATCGAGGGGCGTGATGCTCAAAGCGGAGTCCTTTCTATTGCTGCACTCTAGTATAGACGCGACGGTGTTCGGTCGTGTTTTTGAACAGGTTGTTCGATAATTTCGGCGGCGCCATTCAGTAGACGGCATTTGGGGACGTTCCTTATGTGCCGGCACTTTGGGAACGTCCCTAAGTGCCGGCATCCGGGGACACTCCTTGGTTGTTGCCTGTTCAAGAGTGTCCCCAACGATTAGTCGTTTAAAAACGTCCCCAATGACTAGGCCGCTTGCGTGCGATTTTTGACCGTTGGGCGGGCGCTTCGCCGTTGCCGCAAAAACGTTTTTGCATATCGGGTACAACGGGCTTTACGTGAGTAAAGTGCGCGCCGCGTCCACGTGTCGCGTTTTTAAAGGAGGCCCCATGCCAGGTGTTACCCCTGCAGAAGTTCTGTCCAACTTTGGCATTACGCTGGTCGAAGATCCCGCCGAGAACCAGCCCCGCCTGCTGGTTGACCTGCCGGCAGCAGAACTCGTCGAGCACGCCATCCGCCGCAACGAAGGCCGCATGGCCT
>CAJJSS010000025.1:0-36653 GCA_905194545.1 Coriobacteriaceae bacterium
GAAAGTGGCGCGCGGTGAGCGCGAAAACGCCCTCCAGTGCAAGTACAACGGCGGTGTGGTGCCGCTGGGCTTCACCATTGGCAAGGAGGACAGGCTGTACCATATCGACCCGGAGACGGCTCCCATCGTGCAGGAAATCTTCACCCGGTACGCCGACGGCGAACCGGCTGAGAAGATTGCAGCATCCCTGAATGAGCGCGGCCTGCGTACCCGCACCGGGAAGCCGTTCGTAAAGAACAGCTTCTTCCAGATCTTCCGCAACCGCCGCTACATCGGCGAATACCGCTACAAGGACATTGTGACGCCGGGCGGCATTCCGGCTATTGTTGACCAGGATTTGTTCGACCGGGTGCAGCAGCGTTTCGAGCAGAACAGGATCGCCCACGGTCGGCCTGCAAAAGAGGATGTGAGCTATCTGCTGACCACTAAGCTGTTCTGTGGCAAGTGCGGCACCCTGATGGGTGGCGAAAGCGGCACCAGCCACATGGGAAACACCTACTATTACTACAAGTGCGGCAACGCCAAGCGCCACGGCAAGGCGCACTGTGACCTGAAGGCTATCCGCAAGGAGCCGCTGGAACGGTTCGTGGTGGACACCGCCATTAAGGTGATCTTCAGCGATGAAATCATCGAACGGCTGATAGATTTGGTCATGGAAGCCCAGCAGCAGGAGAACACCCGGCTGCCTGTTCTGAAAGAGCAGCTCCGGGATACGGAGAAACGGCTCGCAAACCTTCTGGAAGCCATTGAACAGGGCATCCTGACCCCGACCACCAAGCAGCGGTTGGACGAGCTGGAAGCCCGGAAAGAAGCCCTGAACACCAGTATTCTGGAAGAAGAGCTGAAAAAGCCCGTCCTGACCCGTGAGTGGATTCGGTTCTGGCTTGAAAAATTCCGCAAGGGTGACGTGGGCAGCACGGAACACCAGCGGCAGATCATTGATACCTTTGTCAACTCGGTCTACGTCTTTGATGACCGGGTCGTACTCAATTTCAACTTCACGGATGATGCCAAAACGGTCACCCGTGAGGAAGTGTTGGGTTCGAGTGCTGTGGACAATGTTCCAGCATGCCGGGATCGAACTCGCTAGCCGGAATCACACGGTACCCGTGACGCAGCAGCAGATCGACAAAAACACCATTGCCCGCGGTGAGCGTACCGCTAAAGGTGCCATCGTAGACGTGACCCGTACCGCACGAGGGGCTGCGGTCCTGCAAAATGCACGCAACGATCTCGGACGGGCCGCCCGCCTGCTCGCACATATCGAGCGCGCGCTGAGCACCCTGGCGAAACTCGCGATCGACCGAGATGCCCTCGCAGGTACAAACCTCGCCATTCACAATCTCGGACGGCTTGCGCGGTGTGGGCAAGCCGCCAAAAACCTCGGGGCACACCAACAGGACCTCGGTCCCTGTGCGTTCGCAGGCCTCGACCAACGCGCGATGGTAATTGTCGAGCCCGTTATATTTGCAGCTCTCTCCCATCAAGCAGGCACTCACCACGATCTTCATACATATCCCTCCCAAACAAAACGCCCCATTTGAGATAGAAACTCAAATGGGGCGTTCGACGTTGTGCAACCAGCCTTACTGCTGCTTTGGCATCAGCGGATTCTCGCGCGTGAGGAGATTCATGAACTCCTCGCCCGTGATCGTCTCCTTCTTGTACAGATAACGAGCCAGCTCATGGAGCTTAAACTTGTTCTCCTTGAGGATCTGCAGGGCGCGGTCATGTGCGTCCTCGATCAGCTTGGCGACGATCGCGTCGACGCGCTCGGCCGTACCGGGGGCACAGGTGAGCGACGTGTCCTGGTTGAGGTAGGCATTCTGAACGGTACCGAGCGCCATCATGCCAAACTCTTCCGACATACCAAAGCGCGTCACCATGTTGCGGGCGAGCTTGGTGGCCTGCTCGATATCATTGGCCGCGCCAGTCGTCATCTCACCAAAGATGAGCTCCTCGGCAGCACGTCCGCCGCAGTAGACAGCGAGCTTGTCGAGCACCTCCTGGCGCGTGGTCAAGAAGCGCTCGTCCTCCTCGACCTGCATGGTGTAGCCCAGAGCACCGCTCGTACGCGGCACGATGGTGATCTTCGTAACCGGCGCAGAACCCTTCTGGCGGGCGGCAACGATGGCATGGCCGATCTCGTGATAGGACACGACCTGTTTCTCGTGATCGGACAGCACCGTGGACTTACGCTGCTGGCCGGCGATGACGACCTCCACCGACTCCTCAAAGTCATCCTGCGTGGCGCGCTTGCGACCCTCGCGGACGGCGCGCAGGGCACCCTCGTTGATGATATTGGCCAGGTCGGCACCAGAGGCGCCGGGCGTCGCGCGGGCGATCGCAGTCAGGTCGATCGGCGGCTGCGTCTTAACGCTCTTGGCATGGAGCTCAAGGATATTCTTGCGACCGGTCAGGTCGGGCAGCTCAACGGGGATGCGGCGGTCGAAGCGGCCGGGGCGCAGCAGGGCCGGATCAAGGCTGTCGGGACGGTTGGTCGCAGCGAGGACGACGATACCCTTGTGGTTATCGAATCCATCCATCTCGGTCAGCAGCTGATTGAGCGTCTGCTCGCGCTCGTCGTTGCCACTAAAGCCGCCGCCATCGCGCTTCTTGCCGATGGTATCGATCTCGTCGATAAAGACGATGCACGGGGCCTTTTCCTTGGCCTGCTTAAACAGGTCGCGAACCTTAGCGGCGCCGCGGCCGACATACAGCTCAACGAAGTCCGAACCCGAAATAGACAGGAACGGTACGCCAGCCTCGCCTGCGACCGCACGCGCGATCAGGGTTTTACCGGTACCCGGAGGGCCGACAAGGAGAGCGCCGCGTGGCAGTTTGGCGCCGATCTCCTCGTAGCGTTGCGGCTTCTCCAGAAAGTCGACGACCTCCTTGAGGGACTCCTTGGCCTCTTCCTGGCCGGCGACATCCTTAAAGGTCACGCCCACGTCCTTGGAGGCGATCACGCGCGCGCCGGACTTGCCCAGTCCACCGCCGCCAAAACCACCGCCGCCAAAGTTCATCGACGGACCGTCATCACCCATGGCCTTCTTCATGCGGCGGTTGAGCCACCAGCCAATCAGGAAGAAAATCACCATGGGAAGAATAAGGGTGAGCAGGTAGTAGGTCATCAGACCCGAGTTCTTATCGGGAACGACCGACTCAAGCGAGGCGCCAGATTCAAGCACGCGATCGGTAAAGCCCGCATCATTCGGCACACCGGTCGTCTTGTAGGCGATGTTCTCGTCCTCGCCCTTCTTGGTGTAATAAATCGTGTAATCGTCCGTGTTGTACTCGACCTTGTCGACACTCTTCTTATCGAGCGCTTTGACAAACGTCGAGTAATCGGTCTTCGTAATCTGCTGCGTGTGACCGATGTTGGGGAACAGAACGGTCGAGAGCACGAGGTAGACGACGAAGGCGATGAGCACGTAGAGGATCATATTCCGTCTACGTTTATTGTCATCCATCTCCATCTGCTTGAACTCCATCTACTGGGGTTGATAATGGTTTCTAGAATACCCAACCCGGACGGCGATAAACCGACGCCGGGCACGAAAGGACAGAGATGGCATCACTGGAAGTCGGCAAGGTACAAATCTATACGGGCGACGGCAAGGGCAAGACGACGGCTGCGCTGGGGCTCGCGCTGCGCGCCACAGGCTATGGGCTTAACGTACTCATGCTTCAGTTTGCCAAGAAGCTGCACTGCGCCGAGCACGATGCCGCGCCGCGCCTGGGACTGCGTATCGTGCAAGCCGACCGTGACACGCCCGAGACGTGCGCCGCGCAGATCATGGAGCTGGCACGCGAACAAATCTCTCAGGTCGATGTGCTCATTCTGGACGAACTCGGCGAGGCGATGCGCCGCGGTTTTGTGACGCGCGAGGATGTCGAGGCGCTCATTGCGACAAAGCCTGCCACAACAGAGCTCGTACTCACCGGCCGCGGCCTGCTCCCCCTCGCCGATCTTGCGGATCTGGTCACCGAAATGCGCCCCGTCAAACACTACTTCGACGAAGGCCTCCTAGCCCGCCAAGGCATCGAATACTAGTCGTTTAAGAACGTCCCCAATGACTAGGCGGTGGCGCGGCCGAGCCAGTTGCCGCTGTGGTGGTAGATGGTGAACATCGTTGCCGTGATGAGCCAGGTTACGGGGTAGACCAGCAGCAGATGCTCGAGCGAGGGGTCGAGCGGCATAATCGCGAACACCCACGCCACGCGGAGCACGACCGTGCCGAAGATCGTGAGCATCATAGGCTGGAAGCTCACGCCGGCGCCACGGATGGAGCCGGACGCGTTTTCGATAATCGAGAAGATCGCGTAGAACGGCGCGATGAAATGAAGAATCGTCGTGGTGTAGGCCGAAATCGCGGCATCGTCGATAAACAGACGCGAAAGCGGGCCCGAGAACACCAGCAGCACGGCAGACAGGCCACCAATGAGCATAAACGACAGCACAAGCGACGTATGGTAGCCCTTGCGCATGCGCTCGTAGTTGCGCGCGCCAAAGTTCTGTGCCGAGAACGTGGTGATCGAAACGCCAAGCGCCTCGGTAACCATCCAGACAATGCCATCCAAACGGCCCGAAAGACCCCACGCCGTGGTGACATCGGCACCAAACGAGTTGACCGACACCTGAATCAAAACGTTGGAAATCGAATACGCAGCAGACTGAAAGCCAAGCGGCAGACCACACGAGATCATGCTCTTACAAATGCCAGGATCAATGCAGAGTTTGGACAGTGAAAGCCGCCACGCACCCGGAGCGTGCATCATACGAATCACGATCATCGTGGCGTTGGAGCAAATGGTCAGCGCCACCGCGATGCCGCAGCCCAGAGCCTCCATATGAAGCACGGCAACGAAGATGACATCCAGCACCGCATTAACAAGGCAGCCGGAAGCAATGATCACAGCAGGACCGCGTGTGTCGCCCACGGCGCGCAGCAGCGCCGTTCCCATATTGAGCAGCAGCGCCGCAAACATGGCGGCAAAGTAGCAACGGGCATACGCCACACCCTCGGCCAGCAGCTCATGCGGTGTATTCATCAGCACAAGCATCGGCTCGACAAACACCATGCCCAGAATGGAAATGACAATGCCGCCCACCAGCGCGAGCGTCATGGCCGTATGGACCGATCGGCTCAAGCGCTCGTCATCGTGCTGACCAAAAAACTGGCCGGTAATAACGGCACATCCAGCACCAACACCGACGCAAAAACCAATGCAGAGCTCCGTAAGCACCATCGTGGCCTGAATGCCACCCAGCGCAAGCTTGCCGCCAAACTGACCGACGATATAGGTACCGATAAGCGTGTATGCCTGCTGAAAGAACGAACTAAAGAAGATGGGGACGCACAGCGACAGCAGCTGCTGCCAAATAACGCCCTGCGTTACATCGATAGCCGTAGATTTCTTAGCCACACGCCCTCCCCACCAGCGTACGTCAAACAACAAAACGGCACTTTAAAACGAAAGCCAAAACCAGCTTAGCACCGACCGACGTCGGCCGAAACGTCCCGAACCAGAGCCCGGTGCGAAATATCTGCCTAGTGATACAGCCCCGGCTGGTAGTGGTACTCGTTGCTCACATGCGGGCACAGTTGCCAAAAGGCGACGGCACTCGCAGCGGCAACGTTGAGTGAATCGACCCCGTGCGCCATCGGAATGCGCGCGGCTCGGTCGCAGCCGGCAATGGTCTTGGTGCCCAAGCCGGCACCCTCGGTACCCATAAAGATCGCTAGGCGGTCAATCTCCTGCAGCACGGGATCGTCCAGCGACACCGAATCATCCGTCAACGCCATGGCGGCACACGAAAAGCCGGCATCGTGCAGCGCCGCCAGTCCATCATGCGGCCATACGCGCGCCTCGCTGCCAATGCGCGTCCAGGGCACCTGGAACACCGTGCCCATGCTCACGCGGGCCGAGCGACGGTACAGCGGGTCACAGCAAGTGGGGCTCACCAAAATGCCATCGACGTTCAGCGCAGCCGCCGAGCGGAAAATCGCGCCGACATTGGTGTGGTCGACAATGCCCTCGAGCACGCACACGCGCACCGGGCGCTCACCCGCCGCCTCGACGACGCCACTCAAGAACTCGGCTACCGGAATCTGGCGTGGACGACGGAATGCCGCGAGCGCACCGCGCGTCACGTTAAAACCCGTCAGCTGCTCCATGAGCTCCATGGAGGCAACGAACACCGGGGCCGGACCCGCGCCCTCGCGCACAACCAGGCGCTCAAACAGCGGCATCATCTGATCGAGCCAGCGTTCGCCCAAAAGAAAGCTCACCGGCTCGTATCCGGCACGCACCGCACGCTCGATGACCTTGGCGCTCTCGGCGATAAAAATGCCCTTCTGCGGCTCCAGCACGCAGCGAAGCTCACGCTCGGTCAGTCGCACGTAGGCATCGAGCCGCTCGTCCTCGAGCGAATCGATTCGCAGCACCTCAACGGCATCAGTCATAGCAGCCAGCCCGCACCCTTCTTTACAGCACATCTATACCAAACGAGGCGACGCTAAGCGCCGCCCCTCAATCATTCCAACCCGATAATACCGTGGGCAAATAGGAGAGTTACGCCTCAACGCGACGATACGTCACGAACTCATAATCGAGGCCTTCGTCACCCTCGCCCGCAGCAATCGTGGCAACCCCTTCGCGCCGCGCAACTTCCCACGCGGGATCGGCGTCCAAGTCGGGAAAGTACGTGTCCACGGGATGGACGCAGTGGTTATGCGTGACCTCGGCCTCCACGCAGTACGGCAAAAACTGCCGATAGACATCGCCGCCGCCGATCACCCAGGCAACGGGCTCATCGGCAACCGCGGCGAGCGCCTCGCCGATACTATGCACCACGTCGACACCTTCGGGCGAAAAATCCTCGTCGCGCGTGAGCACGATATTGCGACGATTCTTGAGCGGCCGTGCGCCGGGAAAACTCAGCAGGGTCTTGCGCCCCATAATAACCGGGCAACCTTTGGTGCTCGCCACAAAATGACGCATGTCGGCACGGTTGGACACCACCATGTCGCCCTCGCACCCAATACCCCAGTCATCGCACACGGCGACAATGGCAGAAAGCTTACACGTCATGCGCGTCACCTACACCGCAATGGGGATGTTCTTGACCTGCGGGCCGTGCTCATAGCCCTCGACAATCAGGTCGTTGGTCGTAAACGCATAGAAGTCATGCACATCGGGGCTAAGCGTTACCTTAGGCGCGGCAAACTGCGGACGCTCGATAAGCTCCCGGACGATATCGACATGACGGTCGTAAATGTGGGCATCGGCAATCACATGCAGCAACTCGCCGGGAATCATATCGACCGACTGCGCGACCATCATCAGCAAAATGGCGTACTGGCACACATTCCAGTTGTTCGCAGCCAAAATGTCCTGGCTGCGCTGGTTGAGAATCATGTTGAGCGTCGGTTTATCATCCTGCGGGCGCTGCGTCACGTTATACGTCACGCTGTAGGCGCACGGATACAGGTGCATCTCGGACAGGTCGCTAAACACGTAGGTATTCGTCATAATGCGGCGGCTGTACGGCGTATTCTTGAGGTCGTACAGCACGCGATCCATCTGATCGAAGTCACCCTCGGCATAATGGCTCTTCTGCCCAATCTGATACCCGTAGGCCTTGCCGATGGAGCCGGTCTCGTCGGCCCACTCATCCCAAATATGACTGTTGAGGTCATGCACGTTATTGGACTTCTTTTGATAGATCCATAGGATCTCATCCATGGCAGATTTGAGGGCCGTGCGACGCAGGGTAAGCGCCGGAAACTCCTCACGCAGGTCGTAGCGGGCCGTGACGCCAAAGTTTTTAATGGTATAGGCAGGGGTGCCGTCCTCCCACACCGGGCGGACCTTTTGGCCCTCGGTGGTGGTGCCATGGTCCAGAATATCGCGGCACATGGTTACAAACTGTTGATCAGCCTTGCTCATTGACCCTCCTGTCAGTTGCCTATAAGCGAGATTCATTGTAGCCCAGGCACATGCGGCCCCACAGCCCAAACATAAGCCCACAATTTCTGGCATATGCCAGAAATTCATTGCATAAATCTGCGCGTTCGCTATTCTATTGTTGACATATGTCAGATAAGGAGAGCACATGGCAGGAAGACGCGAAAAACTGCGCCGCGTCGGGATCATCCCCGAATACCGCGGCTTTACCCCTGACGGCCTAGCCAGCGGAGACGCCATCGACATGACGGTCGACGAACTCGAGGCGCTGCGCCTGTGCGACCTGGAAGGCCTTAACCAAGAGGCAGTCGCACAGCAGATGGGTATCGCGCGCGCCACGGTGGCGGCTATTTGCAGCCGCGCGCATCGCAAGGTGGCAAACGCGTTGGTCAATGGTCGGGCGCTCATCATCGAAGGCGGCAATATTGCGTACTCCCCCATTACCACGGCAACGGCCGTATGGCCAGCAAAGGAGGTCGACACCATGAGGGTGGCAACCACGTACGACAACGGCAACATCTTTATGCACTTTGGCCGCAGCGAGCAGTTCAAGATCTACGACATTCAGGATGGCAAGGTACTCAACGAGCAGGTCGTGGGCACCGACGGCACCGGCCACGGTGCCCTTGCGGGCCTGCTCGCCAACGGTGGCGTGGACACGCTCATCTGCGGCGGCATCGGCGGTGGCGCCATCAACGCGCTTGCCCAAGCCGGCATCACAGTATACGCAGGTGCCCAGGGCAGCTGCGACGCTTGCGTCGAGGCCCTCATTGCCGGCACGCTCGCGCAGACCGGCGAGGCCACCTGCGACTGCCATGGCCACGGCCACGACCACACTCACGAGCATGGCGATTCCTGCAGCTGCCACGGCCATCACGAGCACGAGGGCCACGAGGGCTGCGGCTGCCACTAACGGCACGGCACCGCGAGCTCGGGGCGCGATACTGAACGCAATCCAACAATCAAAGCCAACAACAAAGGCCACCCGGTAGCTTCCGAGTGGCCTTTGCCATATCAAGCTGGAATTACAGCTCTATTTCTTATTACGCATCTGCGCTTCCATCTGGCGCAGCAGCTCCATATCGGACTTGGGACCGCCCGTACCCAGGCCGCCCATGCTGCCCAGACCCATAGCGTCCAGGCCAGGGATATTGGGCATGCGCATCTTCTTGCCCTTCTTGCCCTTTTTGCCCTTCTTGCCGCCGGCCTGCGCCTGATTGGCCATCGTGCGCATGCGTCCCATCATCTTGTTCATCTCGCCCCACTGCTTCATAAGGCTGTTGACCTCGGTGGGGGTCACGCCGGCGCCCTTGGCAATGCGGGCGCGACGCTGGCCGTTGATGATGGAGGGGCGCAGGCGTTCCTCCTTGGTCATCGACATAATGATGGCCTCGTTCTTGTCGAAGATGCCCTCGTCCAAGTTGCCGCCCATCTGGTTGAGCGCGCGCTGGCCACCGGGGAGCATGCCGAGAATGCCCTTCATGCCGCCCATCTTCTTAACGGCTTTCATCTGGTCGAGCATGTCGTTCATGGTAAAGCCCTCGCGCAGCATGCGCTCGGCAGCCTCGAGCTGCTCGGCATCGGCGGCCTCCTGGGCCTTCTCGATGATGCCGACGACGTCGCCCATGCCCAAGATTCGCTTGGCCATACGGTCGGGGTAGAACGGCTCCAGCGAATCGGGCTTCTCGCCCATGCTCACGAACTTGATGGGCTTGCCGGTCACCTGGCGCACGGAAAGCGCGCCGCCACCACGGGCATCGCCGTCGAGCTTGGAGATGATCACGCCGTCAAAGTCGGTGCGCTCGGCGAAGGTCGAGACGACGTTGACGATATCCTGGCCGGTCATGGCATCGACGACCATCAGCACCTGATCGGGCTTGACGGCCTTCTTGATGTCCACGGCTTCCTGCATCATCTGCTCGTCGATCTGCAAACGACCGGCGGTATCGACGATGACCACGTCACGCAGGTGGTCGACGGCCTCCTGAATAGCGCCCTTGGCGATGTCGACCGGGTGTGCATCGTCGCCGCGGAAGACCGGCACGCCGATCTCTCCGCCAAGCGTGGCTAGCTGGTCGGCTGCGGCGGGACGGTAGACGTCGCACGCGGCGAGCAGCGGCGAGCGGCCCTGCTTCTTGAGCAGGTAGGCCAGCTTTACGGCCGCCGTGGTCTTACCGGAGCCCTGCAGGCCCACGAGCATGATGACATTAGGAATGCGGTTACTAAAAACGAGCTTACTCTCGGTGGAGCCGAGCATCTCGGTAAGCTCGTCGAGCACGATCTTGACGACGTTTTGCGCCGGCGACAGCGACTCCATGACCTCGGCGGTCATGCAGCGCTCCTTGGTCTTGGCGACGAACTCCTTGACAACCTTAAAGTTGACGTCGGCCTCGAGCAACGCCATGCGAATGTCGCGCATGGCCGAGGTGATGTCGGCCTCGGTCAGCTTACCCTTGCCGCGCAGGCGGTCAAATGTGTCATTGAGGCGATCGCTCAGAGAATCAAACACTAGTCACTCCTTAATTGGACTCGCCCACCAGGGCGCGGCAGAAATCTTTGGCATTGAACTCCTGTAGGTCATCGACCTGCTCGCCCACGCCCACGCGCAGAATCGGGAGCTTGAGCTTCTCGGCCACGGCCATGGCGATGCCGCCCTTTGCCGTACCGTCGAGCTTCGTCATGATGATACCGTCCAGACCCAGCGCCTCGTTAAACTCGAGCGCCTGGTTCAGACCGTTCTGGCCGGTGGCGGCATCGATCACGAGCACGACCGAGACGGGCATGGGGCCGGCGGCCATATTGGCGGCGCGCTTACGCGTCACGTTAACCACCTTGGCAAGCTCGCGCATGAGCTCGGGGCTCGTGTGCAGGCGGCCGGCGGTGTCGATCAGCACCAGGTCGCTGCCGCGCTTATCGGCCTCATCGAGCACGTCGTAGCAAACACTTGCCGGGTCGGAGCCGCGATCGCGCTTGATGACGGGGACGCCGGCGCGCTGACCCCACACATCGAGCTGCTCGATGGCGGCGGCGCGGAAGGTATCGGCAGAACCGATCACGACATTCTTGCCGCGGGCGGCCATGGCGCTCGCGATCTTGCCGACCGTCGTGGTCTTGCCGGCGCCGTTAATGCCTACAAACAGCACGCAGCTCGGCGTGTCGGAGAACGGATCGCGCTCGGCGGGCACAAAATGCTGCTCGAGCTGCTCAGCCAGGGCACGACGGAGCTGCGGGGCGGTCTTGAGGTTCTTCTTGGCGGCCGTCTCGCGCAGGTCATCGGAGACCTGAATGGCGACCTCGGCACCCATGTCACCCATAACGAGGGTGTCCTCAAGGTCCTCCCAAAAGTCCTCGTCGACCTCGCCGCCAAAGTAGAAGACCTCGTTGAGGGCCTCGCGGCTGCGCTCAAGTCCGCGCGAGAGAGCGTCAAAGAATCCCATTATGCATTCACGACCTTTCCGGTTTCGCGATCGAGTTTTTGCGAGACGACGCGACTGACGCCGTCGGCTTGCATCGAGACACCGTAGAGAACGTCAGCATCCTCCATAGTACGGCGCTGATGCGAAATGACCAAGAGCTGCGTATCGGAACGCAACACGTCGAGCGCGCCGATGAGCTTGGACAGGTTGGCGTCGTCAAGTGCCGCCTCGACCTCGTCCAGCACATAGAACGGCACCGTGCGCGTGCGGTACACGGCAAAGAGCAGGGCGAGTGCCGTCAGACTCTTCTCGCCGCCAGACATGAGCATCATCTTGGTGATGCGCTTGCCGCGCGGCTGCGCCACGACCTCGATACCCGTCTCGGCCGGATGCTCAGGATCGGTCATCTCCAGATGAGCCTGGCCACCCGGGAACAGCATAGCGAAGATCTTGCGGAAGTTCGCGTCGACCTTCTCAAACGTCACAAGGAACGCCTTGCGCATCTTGCGATCAATAGCCACCGCGATCTTGGTGAGCGCCTTACGCGCGCTCTCCAGATCGGCCAGCTGCCCCTCGATGTAATCGGCGCGGCGCTTGAGCTGCTCGTACTCCTCCATGGCAACTTGGTTCACGGGACCAAGGTTGTTGATCTGGCGCACAAGCTGGTTGAGCTCGCGCTCGGCGGCATCGCGGTCCGTGGGCGCGGGAAGCATGAGCGCTTCCTCGAGTACCGTGTTGCCATCGGCGGTAATGGCCTTAATGGCGGCCTCTACCTGCACCTCGAGCTTGCCACGCGCGACCTTAAACTCGTTTTGCGTGGCGGTGGCAGTATCGACCTTCTCCTTAGCGCGGGCAACCTCTGCCTTGGCATCCTCGATGGTCTTCTTGAGCGAAGCGGAGTCCGCCTCCTCCAGAGAGGCCTGGTCACGCAGACGCGCTGCCCAATCCGACGCGCGCTCCAGCAGGGCCGAATAGCGCTCGTGCATGGGATCGACGCGCAGGCGCAGCAGCTCGAGTGAGCGCGAGGCCTGGCGTGTTCCGCGGATACGGCGGTCGATGCCCTCCAGGCGATGCTCCAGATCGGGTACTCGGCCCTTCAGAGAACGAAGGCGCTCGCTCGTCTGGGCCAGGCGGACCTTGGCATCAGCAAGCTTACCGGCGGCCTCGGAATCGTCACGGCGAACGCGGTCGAGTTCGTCGTTGGCTTCGGCAATCTGAAGGCCAAGATCGCTTGCCTGCGCTCGGGCCTCGTCACGCGAGCGGGTGAGCTCGTCCACGCGCGGGCGCGCAGCGCGAACGGCCTCGGCGGCCTGCTCGCGGCGCTTGGAGATGCGCACGCGCTCGACCTCGGCGTTGTTGGCGCTTTGCTCCAGGCGGCCAATCTCGGAGAGCAGCGAGCGGCGCTCGCCCTCAAGACGGGCGATCTCGCCGGCGGCATCGCCCTCAGCGGCACGCGCCTCTTCGACGGCCGCATTGGCCTCGACGACCTGATCCGAAACATGCTCAAACACAGCAGCCAGATCGGGTTCCAGGCCCTCCAGCTCGCGAATGCGACGCTTGCGCTCCAAAGCACCCGAAGCCTCGCCGGCGTCGAGCCCCACACGCACCAGGCCGCCGCAGGCGACGCGGGCACCATCGGGGGTCACGTAAATCACGCCGTCAACGACCGGCGCCGACAGCGCGGCAGCAAGATCGTCCACGACGTAATAACCGCCGAGCAGCGCCTCGACAACCGGGCCATAGCCGGCGCGTACGGACAGGCGATCGACCAGGCGGGAACCGGCAGCGCCCTTAGCGGCAGCAGAGGCGCTCACACCGCGCGCGACCAGCAGCGCCTCGCCCGAGGCCTTCTTCTGGTCCAGAGCGGCACGACCGGCACGCTCAAGCGCGGACGCATCGTCGAACAGCAGCGCATCGATATCGCCGGCGAGCAATTGCTCAACCAGGCCCTCAAGCTCACGCGGGGCCTCGAGCACGTCGCCCAGACGACCCGAGACATCGTCGCCCAGCGCACCCATCAGACGGCTCACCAGCGGCGAGCTGTCAGCCATGCGGGCATCGAGCTTCTTTTGGCTGGCAAGCTCCGAGCGCACCTCGGACAGTTTGTTGCGCGCCTCGCTCTCGCGGGCACGCAGGTCCTTAAGGGCTGCACGGGCGACCTCGGTAGCCTCGCGAGCATCAATCTGGGCTTGACGGGCCTGATCAAGTGCACTGTCGAGCTCCTCGGCGCGGTCGCGACGGCTCTCGAGTGAGGCCGTGACTTCCTCGAGCTGCTCGTCGATCTGCTCCAGGCGTGAGGCGTACATGTTGTCCTCGACCTCGGCGTTGCTCAGCGAGTCCTTCACCTTGGCGAGTTCGAGCGCCGCGTTATCGGCCACACGCTGCGCATCGCGTTGCTCACGCGTAAGCTGCGAAATCTGATTGTCGAGCGCAACGCGACGCTCGTGGAGCTCGGCGGCGGCAGGTCCGGCGGCGTCAACGTCCTCCTGGGCCTGCATGTGCGCGCCGGTCACTTCCTCAAGCTGCGCACGTGCATCCTCGAGCTCCTCTACCACGCGACGACGCTGATGCTCGGAGCTCGAAATCTGCCCGCGCATGTCGGACAGGCGCGACACCATGTTGTGGCCCTTTTCCTCGAGCAGACGCATATCGGAGTTAATGCGACCGACCACATCTTGCATATGGCGGCGCTGCTCGCCCAGATCGCCCACAAACAGGCCCTTTTCCTCGAGCATGACCTGGAGCTTCTCGAGCTCGCGCTCCTTTTCGCCCATGCGGTACTGCGCAAGCTCCAGCTCGGCGGCGCCTTCCTTGGAGCGGCTCTCCAGGTCGTTCCACTGCGACTGCAGCGAACGCAGCTCGTCGACGGCTAGCATCTGCGTAAGCTCGTTCGCGCGCGAGGACAGCTCTTTGTACTTGCGCGCACGATCGACCTGACGCTCCAGCGGTCGCAGCTGACGGGCAATTTCCTTATTGATGTCGCGGGCACGCGTCAGGTGCTCGTCCATCGACTTAATCTTTTTGAGCGCACGCTCCTTGCGGCGCTTGTGCTTGGAGATGCCGGCGGCCTCCTCGATGAGGGCACGGCGCTCCTCGGGGCGGCTCTGCAAAATGGCATCGAGCTTGCCCTGGCTGATGATGGAATGCGTATCCTTGCCCAGGCCCGAATCGTGCAGGATGTCCTGAATGTCCATCAGGCGGCACGGACTCGAGTTGATGAGGTACTCGCTTTCGCCCGAGCGATACATGCGCCGGGTGATGGCGACCTCGTCAAAGTCGACGGGCAGCAAATGGTCCGAGTTATCGAGCACCAGCGTGACCTCGGCGACACCCACCGGCTTACGCGCCGACGAGCCCGAGAAGATAACGTCCTCCATGGCCTGGCCGCGCAGCTGCTTGGCGCTCTGCTCACCCAGGACCCACAGAATCGAGTCAGAGATGTTCGATTTTCCCGAGCCGTTGGGACCGACGATGACGGTCAGGCCCGGCTCAAACGTCATATGGGCGCGGTCGGCAAACGACTTGAACCCTTTGAGCGTGAGGGACTTGAGATACACGGTTCCTCGCTTAAACAGGCTTCTTGTTGAGAATCACGCCGTTGGTGGTGTAGCCCATGCGGTCAAGTGCCTCGAGTGCAGCGGCTCCCTCGGCTTCCTTCTTTGAGGAGCCGGAGCCGCGACCCTGGCGAATACCATCGATCAACACCACGGCGGTAAAGGTGGGCGCATGCGCCGGGCCCTCGGAGCCAACGAGCTTATACGCCGGGGGTTCGTGACCGTCGGCTTGCACGCACTCCTGCAAGAACGATTTGGGGTTCGCGGGGTGCTCGGCACGCTCGGAGGCCAGGTGCGGTTTGAGCGTACGATGGATAAAGTCCGCCGCAACATCCCAGCCGGCATCCAGGTACAGCGCACCCACGAGCGACTCGTAGACGTTCTCGAGCGCCGAGTGCAGGCCGCGCGCGCCGGTACCGGTCTCGGAGGCACCAAAGATGATGATGTCGTCGATGCCCAGCTCATGCGACACCTCGGACAGCGTAGCGCCCGAGACAAGGGACACCTTCAGGCGCGTGAGCTTGCCCTCGTCAAACTCAGGATAGGACTCAAAGAGTGAACGGGCGACGACGGCGCCCAAAATGGAATCGCCCAAGAACTCAAGGCGCTCATAGCTGGCAGAAACCGGCTGGCCCTCGACTGCCGAGGGATGCGTAAGCGCCGCGCGCAGCAGCACCTTATTATTGAACTCGTGGCCCAGGATTTCCTGGGCACGCGTAAGTCGTTCAGACAAAGCCAAGACCTAGGCCTCCCTGGCGTTTTCGATCGCGTCAACGGCGTCGGCGACAGAGTTGAGCGAGAGCAGTGTCTCGTCATCGATCTCGAGGTTGAACTCGTCCTCGATAGCCGTAACCAGCTGCAGGCGCTCGAGCGAGTTGGCATCGAGATCGTCAAAGGTGGTCTCATCGCTAATTTCGGCAACATCGACGCCCAGAACGTCAGCAGCGACCTCGGCGATCTTGTCGAAGATTTCGGAGCGGTCCATAGCGCTTCCTCTCATAGTGCATGAATACCAAAAGAATGGTACCGCCCGGGCGGTACCAAGACACGGTTCTGATTCTACCCCACGAAGCAGGCCGCGAGGCACATAACAGCGCTCTAACTCGCTCTTACAAAACGATGCCGTCCATGGAGTTGGCGACGTTCTCGACCAGCCCCGCGCGCACGGCTTCGGCCGCCGCGAGCGTACCGTTTTTAACAGCCTCGACCGAGGTGGCGCCATGGCCGATTAGGACCACGCCACGCAGGCCCAAAAGAATCGCGCCGCCCTTGGCATCACCAGAGAGCTTGGCCTTAATCCCGCGCATCTGCTTTTTGATGAGCAGCGCGGCGATCTTGGTGCCGAGCGAGGCCATAAAGGCGCCCTTGAGCTCCTGCAGCAAAAACTTGGCAGCGCCCTCGGTGGCCTTGAGCGCAATATTGCCCGACATGCCGTCGGCGACCACGACGTCAAAATTGCCCGACGTAAGATCGGTGCCTTCGCAGTTACCCACAAAGCCGGGAACGGCGGCTTTCATGGCCGGGAAGCAGGCCTTGGTAAAGTTGGAGCCCTTCTCGTCCTCGGTGCCATTGGCGAGCAGACCTACGCGAGGATGGTCAACGCCCAAGACGACGCGGGCATAGGCGCTGCCCATCTGCGCAAAGCGCACCATATCGTCCACCTCAACATCGGGGTTGGCGCCCATATCGCACAGCACCGTCAGACCGCCGGCGCGATTGGGTAGCGCATTGGTCAGACAGGGACGTACCGGCTGCTTCTTGCCTTCGGCCTGATACCTAAACGGCGTCACATAGGCGGTGGCAGCAGCAGTCATGGCACCGGTCGAGCCGGCAGAGAAGAACGCGTCCGCATTTCCCTTCTTGATGGCGCGGCAGGCAAGCACGATCGAGGACTTACGCTTGGTCATCACGGCGCGAATGGGATCGTCATCCATGGCGATAACGTCGGGTGCCTCAAGGGCCTCAACACGTGCATGGGAAGCAGCAAAGGGATTAACGATTTCAGCGGGGCCAGCTGCCAAGACCTCGATATCGGGATCGGCGGCAAGCGCAGCCTCGATACCATCGAGAACAACCTGAGGTTTCTCGTCTCCGCCCACAACGTCTACACAAACGCGAACGTTACTCATATACATGCTCCTTATACAAAAATGGCCGACTCATTGAGCCGGCCATTGTGGTTCCATTTGGAACGGCATCGCATCCAGAGTATAGCGTTACTCGGTAACGATAACCTCGCGGTCCTTGTAGAAACCGCAGCTGGAGCACACGTGGTGCGGAAGCTTGACAGCGCCGCAACGGGGGCACGTGGACTGAGCCGCAGCCGAGATCTTCATGTTGGCGGAACGACGGGTGTGAGTGCGGATACGACCCTGCTTTTGTTTAGGTACGGGCATAGTGACCTTCCTTATGAACTATCCAGTGTGGCGATTACGCGCAAGTAGCGATACTACCACAGTTTTACTCATCGAGCTTGAGATTCTTCAATGCTGCAAATGGATTTTCCGTGGCAGCGGCCCATTCTGCCTCTGCCTGAGCGGCACAATCGCATTGCTCGACGTTGAGATTGCAACCGCAAGTGGGACACAGACCGCGGCAATCAGGCTTGCAGAGCACCACAAACGGCGTGTCCATGACGACCGCGTCGTTGATGGGCTCACCCAGATCGACGATGCGGTCCTCACCCAGGAGCTCGTAGCCGTCCTCGTAGGCCTCGGGATCCTCGGGCTCCTCAAAGAGGTAGAACTCCTCGATCTCGCCGGCGATATCAAACGAGGCGGGCTCCAAGCAACGGTCGCACTCGCCGGTGGCGTGCGCGCGGACCATGCCCGTGAGCAAGACACCGGTACCGGCATTGGTAAAGACAACGTCGTAGTCGATGCCGTCCTGCAGCTGGTACTCCTTCTCGCCCACCGTGTAGGTGGCGACATCGACCTTACCGGTCAGCGGATACGAATCTCCAGGAAACTCGAGCTGCTCAGAAAGATCGACGGTAACGCTCGGGAACTCAGCCATTACCACTGACCATTCTGCTGGGCGGCACCCTCGTTGAGCTGCTGACGGCAACGGGTAACGGTGCCGGTCAGGCTCTTGAGGTTCTCCTCCAGGTGCGTAAAGACCTGCTCTGCGTAGTCCTCGGCAGCATAACGCGTCTCGCGCTCGTACTGCTGGGCACGATCGCGGATGTCGTCGGCCTGCTGCTGCGCTAAGCGGACGATCTCCTGCTCACCGGCAATGGTGAGGGCCTGCTGCTGAGCGTCGGCGATGATGGAATCGGCCTGGGCGGCGGCGGAAGCCATAAGCTCCTCGCGCTCCTTAAGGATACGGCGGGACTTCTGCCACTCCTCGGGATAGCTCATGCGGATCTCGTCGAGGATGTTGAAGAACACGTCGGCGTCGATGACCTTGAACTGAGCGTTCTTGCCGAAAGGCGGCTTGGCTTCCTCGATCAGCCCTTCGAGCTCATCGACCAAGCTGACGATCCTATCGCCAGGAAAATTCTCGCCCGGCATCCGGTCTCCTTTCATAGGTAACATATCATCGTGCTAGTTTACCACATGCCACCAGGCAATAAAAAACGTCACGAAAAGCGATGTCTGAGCGCTTCGACCACGTTGGGCGGAACAAACGTCGATACATCGCTGCCGAGCGAGGCGATCTGGCGAACGACCGAGCTCGAGATATAGCCGTACTGCGGCGCACTCATGACAAAGATGGACTCCAGCTCGTTATCCAAGCGGTAGTTGAGGTCTGCCTGCTGCAGCTCGTACTCAAAGTCGGTCATGGCGCGCAGGCCCTTGACAACGGCCCCCGCCCCCTGCTCGCGAGCGAAGTCGACCAAGAGGCCGGTAAAGGGCAGGACCTCGACGCCGTCGATATCACCGAGCGCCTCGCGAGCCAGCGCCACGCGCTCATCGAGCATAAACGTGGTACCCACACCGTTTTTACCCTGCGACTCGGCAACAGCGACGATCACACTGGGAAAGATGCGGCGGGCGCGGCGGATGACGTCGATATGGCCAAACGTGATGGGATCGAAGGTGCCCGGGACGATCACGCGGTTGCTGGTGTCATTCATGGTCGTCCTCCTGAAACGTCGTGGCATCGTTGTTGTGAGCATCGGTGCCAGCGCAATCTTCCTCACCATCGTCATCGCCGACCCAACGAAGCAGGTCGACCGAGGTAATGCCGTAGCGTTTCTCGCGCACGATCTCAAAGCCTGCCGAATGCGCGCCCGCATCGGCGGCGGCATGCTCAAACAGGGCATAAGCGCCAGGTGCAAGCAGACCCTGCTGAGCCAGGTTCTGCAGCAGCACCTCGACCGGCTCGGCGCCAAAAGCATAGGGCGGGTCGAGCAGGACCAGATCAAAGGGGCCGCCCGGCACACGACCGCGCGAGGCACTCACCAGCATATCGCCCGAGACCACGCGCCAACGCGCACGGTCACGACAGAGCGACTCGATATTCTTGGTAATGAGCCGCGCGGCATCCCGATCGATCTCGAACGTCGTGAGTGAGCGGGCACCACGTGAGAGCATCTCTAACCCTAAGGCACCGGAGCCGCCAAAGGCGTCCAGCACGCGGACCTCGTCCAGATCGAAGTCGAATGCCGACATGACCATAGATGCGCATGCCTCGCGCACGCGATCGGTCGTGGGGCGGGTGACATCGCGACCACGGGGCTCCTCGATCTTACGACCGCGCCATTCGCCGCCGATGATTCTCATCCTCCGCTGACCTCCTTAAAAATGTGTCGATATCGCATGGCGACCGCATCGCGCAGGGGGCGCGTCGCCACGGAGTCAAGGTTGCAAGCATACCGCAAGAGCTCGACCGCGTCCAAATGGGCCCACTCGATCAGCTCCTCGTCGGCATCCAGGTCGACAAAGCGCAGAGTCACACCGCCATGCTGGCGGTACCCCAGGATTTCGCCCTCGTGGCGCAGACGAAGGTCCATCTGGGCGAGCGTAAAGCCGTCCGAGGTCTTTTCGAGCGACTGGAGACGGTCTTGCGCCGCCGAAGCGCCGCCGTTGCCCTTGGAGTGCGTCATGACCAGGCAGGTGCCCGACACGCTGCCGCGGCCCACGCGGCCGCGCAGCTGGTGCAGGGCCGCCAAGCCAAAGCGCTCACCGTTCTCGATGACCATGACGGTGGCGTTGGGCACGTCGACGCCCACCTCGACCACCGTAGTCGAGACGAGCACGTCAATCTCGCCGCGCTTGAAGGCATCGATAACCTGGTCCTTCTCCCCCGCTGGCATGCGGCCGTGAAGGCGCTCGATGGCAAGACCCGGCAACGCCAGACGCAGGCGATCGAGCTCGGTCGCCGTATCGTGCAGCGGCACGGGGACCGTCACGCGGCCCTCGCCGTCGCGGGCGATACCGGGCACGTCCTCCAGCTCATCGGCCGAGTCGCTCGGCTCCACGAGCGGGCAAATCACGTAGGCCTGCTGACCCTTTTCATGCGCCTCGCGGATGGCGCCATAGGCAAGGTCGCGGCTCGACTCGGTAAGCACGCGTGTCGTCACGCCAGCGCCAGGGACGGGCCGATGGCGGATGATGCTCGTGTCCAGATCGCCGTAGACCGAAAGCGCCAGCGTACGTGGGATGGGCGTTGCCGTCATAACGAGCAGATCGGCACCAGGGCCCTTCGCACGCAGGGCGTTGCGTTGGCCGACGCCAAACCGGTGCTGCTCATCGATGACCACGAGCGACAGATGCTTAAACGTCACGTTATCCGAAAGCACCGCGTGGGTGCCAAAGAGGACATCGAGCTCGCCCGATTCCAGCTGCGCATGGATCCGCTCGCGCTCGGCCGCCGGCGTGGCGCCCGTCAGGAGCGCCCAGGTCATGCCAGCCTGCGAAAGCAAGGGGCCGGTCTTATCGGCATATTGACGCGCCAGCACGCCCGTGGGCGCCATAACGCAGGCCTGCGTGCCGCTATCGGCAGCCACAGCCAGCGCGCAGGCGGCAACAGCGGTCTTGCCGGTACCGACATCGCCCAGCAGCAGGCGGTTCATCACGCGCCCGCCATCGCACATATCGCGCAGGATATCTTGGAACGCGGCCTCCTGCTCGTCGCTCAGCGAAAACGGCAGGGCCTGCTTAAGCGCGGCCAGGTGCTCGCCCGCGGCGTGGGCATAGGGCACCACATCGACCAGGCCGCCGTCGTTGCGCAGGCGCAGCGCCAGCTGCAGGTAGAGGCACTCCTCGTAGGCAAGCCGTGCGCGCGCGATATCGCGCTCAGCCATGCTCGAGGGAAAGTGAATTGATCGAAGCGCACGAGCATTGCTCATCAGGCGACGTTTAACGCGCAAGCGTGCGGGAATCGGGTCGAAGGGATTGCCGACGACCTCGAGCGCGCCACTTACGATGCGGCGCATCCACGCCTGGCTCACGCCATCACTGACGTAATGGACCGGCAGGATAGTGCCAGCGGCACGCCCTTCCTCAAGCTTTTCAAAGTGCGGCGAGGCCATCTGCTTAAAGCCGTAGGCAAACTCGACCTTGCCCATCACGGCCAGGCGGTCGCCCTGCTTAAGCTGCTGGGCAATCCAGGGCTGACGGAAAAAGGCGACCTGCAGCACGCCCGTCTCGTCAACGAGTGAGACCTCGGTCACCTGCATGCGAGGACGCGGCTGCTTTTGAACGATACGGTCGACCGTGGCGATGATGGTGCACACGGTACCGATGGGCGCCATCTCGATGGACCAGGAGCGCGTAAAGTCCAGGTATCGATGAGGGATATGGAGAAGGAGGTCCCCCACCGTCCGAATTCCCAGACGGCGAAGGGCCTCCTCACGTTTACCCGAAACATATTTGAGTCGCGCGATATCCTCGTCGAGCGCATTGCTCTGGGCAAAGCGATCCGAGACGCGCGGCACGGAGCAGAGCTCGGACATGGGCAGATGCCTACTCGATCGAGAAGATCACGGGATAGAGCGGCTGCTCGCCACGATGGGCGTCGATCTCCAGGTCGGGCTGAGCCTCCTCGATAGCGTCGACGATCTCCTGGAAGGCTTCATCGGACAGCTCCTCGCCGGCCAGAATCGTCAGCGCGTCGCCCTCCTCTTCCTCCTGCATGCGGTTGATGCAATCGAGCGTGACCTGCTTCACGTCGGAGCCGACGACATCGATGGAGCCGGCAATGATGCCCATGACGTCACCGGAGTGAATCGGGGAGCCGTCCGAGGCGCTGGAGTCGCGCACGGCGCGGGTGACCTCGCCATCGCGGACCTCGCTGATGGCGTCGACCATAGCGGCGACGGCATCCTCGAGCTCGGAATCGGGCAGGACCGCGAACAGCGCGGAGAAGGCCTGCGGAACGGTCTTGGTGGGAACGACGGCGACCTTCTTGTCGGTGCAGGCTGAGGCAGCGGCCTCGGCAGCCATGCGGATGTTACCGTTGTTGGGCAGGATGATAACCGAGGTCGCGTTGACCTGGTCGACGGCGCCCAGCAGGTCTGCAGTCGAGGGGTTCATGGTCTGGCCGCCCGAGACGATCACGTCAACGCCGAGGGACTTGAGGATGTCGGCCTCGCCGGAACCGGCGGCAACGGCGACAAAGCCCAGGGCCTTCGCGGGCTCGGCGGCCTTCTCCTGATCCTCGTGGATCTTGGCGGTACGGTCGTGGGCCTCCATCTCCATATTATGGATAAAGACCTCATAGATCTGACCAAGCTGCAGCATGTGCTCGAGCACCAGGTTGGGCGTGTTGGAGTGCACGTGGATCTTGTAATCGGGGTAAGCACCCACGAGCAACTCGCAGTCGCCCATGGAACCCAGGAACTTGAGGCACTCGTCCTCGTCAAAGGGAGCATCGGCCTTAAAGAGGAACTCGTTGCAGTAGCGGAACTCCGAGCCCTCCCAGTCGTCGTTGGCCTCGATCTCAACGCGATTGAGGGCCGCGTCGCGGGCAGAGCCAGCGGAATCAAACGTGGCGGAGAAATCCTCGACAACGGTGCTGCGGCCAAGCGCGGCGGCAACAAAGTTCTCCAGGAAGATGGCAAAGCCAAAGGCGCCGGAGTCAACCACGCCGTTCTCCTTCAGAACGGGCAGCAGGTCGGGCGTGCGGGCGACGGACTGGTAGGCCTCGACGACGATGGCATCGAGCGCATCCTCGGCCGAGAACTTCTTCTTTTCGCACTCGTCGGCCTTGGTCGAGACATCGCGCAGCACCGTGAGGATCGTGCCCTCGATGGGCTTGCGGACGGCCTGGAAGGCGACCTTGACGGCGCGGCGGAACGCGTGGGCGATGTTGGCGGACGTAATGGGCTCGTCGGCAGAGACGAGGCCCTCGGCCACGCCGCGCAGGATCTGCGAGGTGATGACGCCGGAGTTACCGCGGGCGCCCATCAGGGAGCCGTGGGTGATGGCGCCGGCGATGGCCTCCATGTCAGCGTCGGCGGGAAGAGCGGAGAGCTCCTTGGTCACCGAGGCGAGCGTGAGCGACATGTTGGTGCCGGTGTCACCGTCGGGCACGGGGAAGACGTTGAGCTTATTGATCTCCTCGGCCTTGTCGGAAACGGCAGCCGCAGCGATCGGAAAACAGGTGCGAATGGTCTTTGCAATCATGGGTATTTGAATCTCCGTTTTCGGATGCTAGTTCAGACGGCTCTTGAGCGCGTCGATATGGATGCCGATCTTAAGGCTGGCGGGGTCGATCTGAGCGATCTCCTGCAGGGTGAAGGCAACGGAGCTCGAAAGATTGTGGCAGACGGACTTCATGTTGACGCCGTTCTCGAGCACGACGTGAAGATCGACCGTAAGGCCGTTCTCGTCGGCGGAGACAAGCACGCCCTTGCGGAGGCGCTGACCGGCAAGCAGGCGCACGCTCTCGGCGCCTTGGAGCTGCTCAGCCATACCGACGACGCCATAGCACGTCATCGCAGCATAACCGGCAATATCGGCAATAACGTCGTTCGAGACGCTCAGGCTGCCGTTAATGGTCTCAGACACAAGAATCTCCTTATCTGGTGCTCGCGGCACCATGTCGTGGGAGCAATCATTGCAATATTCTACAACGACCGCGCCATGTTGAGGTGGTGGGTCGCGGGATTACATCCTCGACACGAAATGTTGATATGGCAACGTTCGAGTCAAGTGGTCGCGGCATGAAAAAAACCCGCCGCATAAGCGACGGGTTCTACAACCTGGCTCCCCGGGTAGGACTCGAACCTACAACAGCGCGGTTAACAGCCGCGTGCTCTACCATTGAGCTACCGAGGAATAGGTGCGTGCTCTCAAGCAACGAAGTTTATTATACGGACGAATCAGCGCAGGGCAAGAACTTTTTTAAGAATTTTTCTCCGCCTAGTCATTGGGGACGTTCTTAAACGACTAGTCATTCAAGAACGTCCCCAACGACTACTCATTTAAGTCTGTCCCCAATAACCACCCCCAAACTGTCGCACAACTGACAGCCATAGCAACGCCGCAGATAGAGGACGGACAGCGAAAACCCGCCAGAGCGAGCAAGGTGCCTTGAAACAAGGCGGCATTGACCTTTTGGTCATGCCGCCGAAGTTGAAAGGCAGATTGCCGCTCTGGCGGGTTTGCAGCGTCAACCGGTTACGCGGTTTGGTAAAACCGCGTAACTAAACCAACTTAAAGCCCTTGCGCTTGCCCACGGAGAGGGTGTCGCCCAGTTTGAGGGCGCTCGGATCGATGTTGTAGCTCTTGGGAGCCACAGCCTTGCCGTTGATCTTGACGCCGCCGCCGTCGATGTCGCGGCGGGCCTGACCGGCGCTGGCCGAAAGGCCCAGGTCCTTGAGCAGGCCGGCGAGGTAAATCTGACCCTCGTCGTTGACGGTCAGCTCAACGTGCTTCTCGGGGAAGTCGGCAAGCTGGCCCTCCTTGAACACGCGGTCGAACTCGGCCTGTGCCTCGTCGCCGGCGCCGGCGCCGTGGTAGGTGTCGCACAGGTCGCGGCCCAGTGCGCGCTTGAGCTCATAGGGGTCGGCGGAGCCATCGGCCAGGGCGGCATCGATCTTGTCGACCTCGGCCGGGGCGAGCGAGCTGGCCAGACGATAGTACTTGCCGATCATCTCGTCGGGGATGGACATGGTCTTGCCGAACATATCCTTGGGAGCGTCGGTCAGGCCGATGTAGTTGCCATAGGACTTGGACATCTTGCGCACGCCGTCGGTGCCCTCGAGCAGCGGCATGGTAAGCGCGATCTGCGGCTCCATGCCCATCTTCTCCATGAGCTCGCGGCCGGCGAGCAGGTTGAAGAGCTGGTCGGTGCCGCCCATCTCGACGTCGGCCTTGATCTGAACGGAGTCGAAGGCCTGCATCACGGGGTACAGAAACTCGTGCAGGGCAATCGGCGTCTGGGACTGGTAGCGCTTGGTAAAGTCGTCGCGCTCAAGGATGCGGGCGACGGTGAACTTGGAGCACACCTGCAGCAGGCCGGCCAGGTCCATCGAAAGGATCCAGTCGCCGTTGTGCACGATGGTGGTCTTCTCGGGGTCCAGGATCTTCATGGCCTGGCTCACGTAGGTCTCGGCGTTGGCCTCGATCTGCTCCTGCGAAAGCTGCGGGCGGGTGGAGTTCTTGCCCGAGGGGTCGCCGATCAGCGCAGTGCCGTTGCCGATGATAAGGGTGACGTTGTGGCCCAGGTCCTGGAACTGACGCATCTTGCGCAGGGGCACGGCATGGCCCAGGTGCAGGTCGGGGCTGGTGGGATCGACGCCGAGCTTGATGTTGAGGGGCTCGCCCTTCTCAAGCTTCTTGCGAAGGTCGGCCTCGGGGACGATCTGCGCTGCACCCGAGGTGATGATACGCATTTGCTCGTCAACAGACAGCATTGGGTATCCTCCTTTTGCTATAGCACCCTCACCGGATACGGCGGTGCTGGAAGTTCATAAACCCACTCATAATAACCAAAACAGCGCGACGCGGCACCTACGACAGGAAAATCCTCGTCCTGCCGCACGCGTCGATAACGACCGGCAAACGCGTGCCGTCACGTTCGACCAAAAAGCGCGCCTGCTGACGGCGCGAGCAGTCACGGCAACGGACCTGCCCCGTTGCATCCGTGGCGCAGGCGCCCTCGGCAGTCAGCAAGCAGTGCTCGCACACCATGAGCTCGGGACGGTCGGCATCGACAGGCCCCAAGACACCGGGGCAAGCGGCAAGCTCGGCAACACGCTCCGCATCATTGCCGAGCAACTCGGCCGACAAGCACACCCGCCCCGCACCGAGTCCGCGCAGCCAGGTAAGCGTGGCCCGATTGGCACAGAACACCGGCGCCGCCACGTCAAACGTTGTGCCCAGCTCGCGGGCCATCGCCACTTGTCCCAGATTGCGGCAGACGACGCGCCCGGCACGCTGCATAAGCGCCCGAGTCCGCTCGGCGTCGCCCGCGCGGCACACTTCGTCGAGCACCACCGTTGTATCGGACAGATCTCGCTCATCGCGCGGACCCACATCCATCAGCTCCCAGGCAAAGACCATACGAGCAAAATCCTCGCGCTTTACCGGCCCCGCCGACCCCGCCAACTCCGTCGACGCGCCGCCATCCACCGCAGCGTCCTCAAAGGGCAGCACCTCAACGGCACGCGCAACGGGCGCAATCGCATCCGCCTCGGCCCGCATGCGCTCCAACACCGCCGTCGTCTGATCCAACACGCCGGCGCTGCGAATCAGATAGACCTCGCAGCCCGCGTCCACCTTACGCTTGCAATGCACGACGACGCGCTTCCCCGCTGCGGCATCCACCGGGCAGGGCACCTGCGGCCAGCGCTTGGGCACATCGGGACGCGCGTCGACACCCGGATAGAACCGAATCTCGAGCGTGTCACCCGCCGCCACGGCGGCATCGAGCTCAACGGTCACCTCTTCGTGGCCCACAGCGACCAAGTGGCCCACGCGCACGCCCTGGTTGATCGCGCGCTCAAAGCTCATGAGCTCGGCACCCGAACGACCCCGCAGGTAAGCATCGGTAAACCCACGGTTAAACGACCTTCCCAGCTCGCGTTCAAGCTCTTCCACGGCACCGGAGTCCCACGCGCCGTCGCACAGCATATCGAGTGCCCGACGCCACACCCTCACCACGTTGAATACGTAATCGGGATTCTTCATGCGTCCCTCGATCTTGAGCGATGCCACGCCGGCGGCAACAAGCTCGGGCAGGTGCGCGATACCCAGATAGTCACGCGGACAAAGCAGGCGGTCTCCCTCGACGGCAACAACACTCTGCCCCGCCTCGTCCACTAGGTCGTACGCCAGACGGCACGGCTGCGTGCAGTCGCCGCGCATCGCCGAGCGCCCACGCCGCAGGGCCGAGAACTCGCACGCCCCCGAATAGCCGATGCAAATCGCACCGTGGCAGAATACCTCGATGGGCACGCCCGTGGCACATAGCGCCGCAATCTCGTCGACCGTCAGCTCGCGTGCCGTCGTCACGCGCTCGACCCCCAGTTCATCGGCGGCAAGCCGCACGGCACCCTCGCTATGAGCGCCCGCCTGCGTGGACAGGTGAATCTCGACCCCGGGAATCGCCGCGCGCAGCGCGCAGGCCAACCCGGCATCGGCGACAATCAGAGCATCGGCGCCCAGCTCCAGTGCATGAGCTCCCAACGCCACCGCGTCGGACAACTCATCGTCAAACACGAACACGTTGAGCGTTACGTACACATGCACGCCATGGGCATGCGCCACGGCGCAGCCGCGCGCAAACTCGTTATCCGTAAAGCCATGGGCGCTCACACGGGCGTTAAAGCCGCCCAACCCCGCATAGATGGCATCGGCACCCGCGGCGATAGCCGCAAGCATCTGGTCGAGTCCGCCCGCCGGCGCCAGCAGCTCGGGCAGCGCCGCACTGACAACATCCAATCCAGTCTCGTATTGTCCGCTCGGCCCCATCGTCCGAATCGCCATCGACAAACTCCTTACCAAGGTATGCATTCACTCTGAAAAATGCCGTCTTCCAGCATACACGAGGCCTCGCGCGCCCCGTTTGGTTTATCGTGTAATAACTTATGTCCATCCTGCCCCGACGGCACATCCACCGTCTGGCACGACATACCTGGAGGTCAATATATGGGTCCTCGCCAACGACAGGGACACAGCCGTTCAAAGACGCACGCCCTGCCCATAATCCTGCTCTCGTTTTTGGGCTTTCTGCTGATTGCGGGCGTGGCGTTTGGCATCGGCATGGTCGGTAACGTCAACCGCTGGCTGTCCGATCTGCCCGACTACACCGACGCCAACGCGTATCTGGTGAGCGAGCCCACCGAGATCGTCGACTGTAACGGCAACAAGATCGCGAGCTTCTACACGCAAAACCGCAAGTCCATCACCAAGGACGAGGTCTCCCCCTACGTGCTGCAGGGCACCGTTGACGTCGAGGACGAGCGCTTCTACGAGCACGGCGGTATCGACCTGTGGGGTATCGCGCGTGCTGCGGTGGCAACCCTCGGCGGCGGGCACGAAGGCGCCTCGACGATCACCCAGCAGCTTGTGCGCAACACCATCCTGCAGGAGGAGCAATTCGACTCGACCATTGAGCGTAAGGTGCGCGAGGCCTACATCGCCATCAAGATGGAGGACATGTACTCCAAAGACGAGATCCTCATGATGTACCTCAACACCATCTATTACGGCCACGGCGCCTACGGCATCGAGGCCGCAGCCGAGACCTATCTGTCCAAGAGCGCCGCCGACCTCACCCTGAGCGAGGCCGCGCTACTCATCGGCCTTCCCAACTCGCCTTCGCAGTACGACCCCACGGTCAATCCCGATCTGGCACTGTCTCGCCGCAACAAGGTTCTCGACAACATGCTGCGCCTGGGCCACATCACCCAGGAGGAGCACGATGCCGCACAGGCCGAGCCCATCACCCTCAATGTGACCGAAATCTCGGGCAGCGGCGTCGACGTATACTCGCAGCCCTACTTTGTCTCCTACGTCAAGCAGCTGCTGGAGCAGGAGTTCTCGACCGACGTGCTCTTTAAGGGCGGCCTGACCGTCAAGACCACCATCGACCCCACGATGCAGCAGGTGGCAGAGAATGCCGTCCGCGAGCAGCTCGACACGCTCTCGCTTGACGGCCTGGACATGGGCATGGTCGTCGTCGACCCCAAGACCGGCTACATCAAGTGCATGGTGGGCGGCTACGACTACAACGCCGACGAGAACCACGTAAACCATGCCACGGCCAAGCGTCCCGTCGGCTCCACCTTTAAGGCCTTTACGCTGGCAACTGCCATCCAAAACGGCATGAACCCCAACGTCACCCTCAACTGCAACTCGCCGCTCAAGGCCAAGGGCACCACGACCGAGGTCCAAAATTACGCCAACCAGAGCTACGGCAACATCACGCTTAAGCAGGCGACGGCATACTCCTCCAACACCGGCTACATCCAGGTGGCGGAAGCCGTCGGCAACAGCAAGATCATCTCGCTCGTCAAAAAGCTCGGCATCGACCCCGCCAAGGACAACATCGAGGACGTTCCCGTCATGACGCTCGGCACCGGCTCGATCTCGCCACTCGAGATGGCCGCCGCCTACGCGACGTTTGCCAACGGCGGCTACTATCGCCAGCCGATCGCCATCACCGAGATTGATTCTCGTACCGGTTCGGTGCTGTACCAGCACACCGACAATCCCTCACAGGTGCTTACCGAGGGCGAGGCCGCCGCGGTCACCGATGTTCTGTCCGGCGTCATGAAGGGCAGCGGTACGGGTGCTGCCGGCGCCCTGAGTGTCAACCAGCCCTATGCCGGCAAGACGGGCACCACCGACAACACCACCAACCTTTGGTTCTGCGGCTATACCCCGCAGCTGGCGTGCGCCCTGTGGACCGGCTATTCCGCGGGCGAGATCCCCATCCAAAAGTACGGCACGGACCTGCTGGGCGACAGCACCAACCTGCCTGTCTTTAAGCGGTTTATGAACACCGTTCTGACCGGTACCGAGCGCGAGGAGTTTGCGACCGGAACGGCGCCCACCTACAAGAACAACAGCGTCTGGAAGTTCTACGGCACCAACAACACCAAGAAGTCGGAGAACGACGACAAGGACGAGGACGAAGAGGAAGAGGAAACCACCACAACAACTACCACGACGACCACGACCACCGAGACCACGGGCGGCGACACCACCGGCGGCACCGGTACGACCGGTGGCTCGACGGGCGGCTCCACTGGTGGCTCGACGGGCGGCTCCACTGGTGGCTCGACCGGCGGCGATGGCGGCACGCCTACGCCTACGCCCACTCCCGACCCCTCGCCCACGCCTGACGATACGGTCGGCTAAGAAGTACGCGACTAAAGCCAACAAGGCCCCGAGCAGCTTATTGAACTGCTCGGGGCCTTTTAGTTTGAAGCGACCTGGTGGGCGGTCTTTATACCGGCAAACAAAAAGGGGTACCGACCAACGTCGATGCCCCTTACAAGCCACTATGTCAGCGCACGCAATGCCGAGCGCGCGGCCCGCACACCTACTTGCGAGAATTGCTCAGCTTATTGATCAGCGCCTCGAGGCGCTCGCCGTCCTCGGCCGTCTGGGCAATAACCAAAATCGTATCGTTGCCGGCAAGCGAGCCAAGCACATCGGGCAACTCTGCCGCATCAACGGCGGCGGCGATGCCGGAAGCCGTGCCAGGCTGAGCCTTGATCATAACCAGATTATCGGTACGCAGAACGCCCGTTACGAGCTCGGAAACCATACGCTGCAGGTGCAGGTCCTCTGCCAGAACATAGATGCCCTCAGGGAGCTTACGCAGCCCCATATCGGCAATATCGCGAGAGACAGTCGCCTGCGTGCAATCAAAGCCCATAGCACGGAGCTCATCGACCAGCACGCGCTGCGTGCGGACATCCTTATTGCGCACAATATCTCTAATGGCATCCTGGCGCCCATTGCGTTTTTTAGCCATACAAACCCTCTCTCCAAAAGATGGCGGAGACAATCAATCAGTGATTGAATAGTTTAACGCTATTTGAAGGCTTTTGTGTATAAGAACGCATTTCGAAACAATTCTATGCAAGTTTGTTTCGTAATGAGCCGTTTAGGCGGTTTTTGCGCCCGTCCGGTTAAGAAAAGCTGCCAGATGCGTACACATCACGCAGCGCGCGGGCTTGGCGCTGGCGATCGGCCCAAACAACAGACCGAGTCCCCGATGGTTATCCTTGAGCGCGGCGACCATCTGACGGGTTCGAGGCGCCTCGAGCATATCACGCATGCGGGCGGAACGCTCGATTGACGACACTCCATGCGGGCTCAGACACAAATTCTCGATGCAGGCGACCAGTCCGGCAAAGTAGAACTTTTGGCTTGCCAGCTTGAGCCGACCACCGCTATCTGCTTCCGAGAGTGAGTCCGCAAGCTCGTCGAGCGCCCGGGCGTCATCGGATACCTTGGCATACATGGTGGGATCAAAGGCATCTGTAAGCTTAGGCGCCGCCGCGTGGAAACAAGCGTCGCCGCATCCGGAGACGCGCTGTGCCTGCGAGAGCGCGCACGCCATAAACCCAACCGTGCGAAACGTCTTATCGCACAAAAGACATGCCTCAAACAGTGGACGGCTGTACATCACGCCAGAGACTTGAGCAACCAAGCCGCCTAAAATCAACTGGGGCAGCCCAGTCACCATAGAAGACTCGTCTTCTATGGCAATAGAGGCAGCATCCAAGACGCGCGAATGACGCTCGCGATGCGCATCGTATCGATCGAGCGACACCGAGGGGAGCACAATGTCTGCCGCAGTATCGCACGCGATATCGACCATCTTGGAAAGGGCCTGCGGAGCAAACCACTCATCGGCGTTCATGGCGATGATTTGAGAGCCGCGCGAGGCATCAAAACCGGCACGAAGACAAGCGCCGCGCTTCGCGTCCTCGACGTCAATCAAATCAATATGGATGTCCCTGTCGGCAGCAACTTGAAGCGAATGGCGCACACCGGGCACAGCATCGCGGCAGACAACGACAATCTGCAAATCATAGAGGTCTTGGTTCTGGATACTCTCGAGCGCACGCATCGCATAGCTGGGCGAACCTTCTACCACAAGGATCACCGAAAGTCGCGGATGCGAACAACGTCGAACCAAGTTTTCCATCCTCTCGATAGCACCAAATCAAACTGTCGTTCATGGTACACCCGAGCTATAAAAGCAACGAGCCGCCTAACATGTTGCACGCCAAGAACAGATGTTGCACACGCGCAGCTCACACATAGTATGTGCAAGGCACAGACGCGCCGAGCACTCCCCTAGTCGAGAACGACAAGCTCGTCGGGGCCGTAATCCACACCCATAAACGTAAGGCCGCAGGCAGGCGCCGTGGGACCCGCAGCGGTTCGGTCACGGGCGTCAATAACCTCGCGCATCCACTGGGGATCGCGACGATGCATGCCAATCTCCACGAGCGTTCCTACAATGGTACGCACCATCGAGTGCAAAAACGCATTGCCCTCGATAGTGAAGGTCAGGATATCCTCGCCAAAAGCGACCTCGTGGCCAAACTCCGCACGCATCACGCAGCGGTGCGTGGGCTTGCCCACAGCAGAGGCAACCTTGCAAAAGCTCTTAAAGTCCTGCTCGCCCAAAAGCGCAGGGCAGGCGGCCGCCATCGCATCGACGTCGAGGGGATAGCGATGCCACCACACCGCACCGCGCGAGAGCACGGGGCGCGCATCGCGATCGGCAATACGGTACGTATACGTACGGGACCGCGCGTCAAAGCGGGCAGAAAAGCCCCTACGGGCCTTGTAGACCTCGTTTATGGCGATATCTTTGGGCAGGAGGGCATCCATAGCCCTCAGCCACCTACGGCGCGTCAGAGCAAGCTCAGCGTCCGTTACGGGCACGCTAATGTACTGGGCCACCGCATGCACGCCGGCATCGGTACGACCCGCACACGTCAGATCGATCGGGCGGCGCAGCAGCGTCTCGATAGCGCGGCGCAACTCGCCCGCAACGGTCGTCTGGCCCGGCTGCTCGGCAAATCCGCTATAGGACGAGCCATCATAGGCAACACAGAATACAAGCGTGGCATCGAGCTCAGGAATCGAATTGAAATCAGACGGCGCGGTCATGGGCGCTCCCAACAAACAATCAACGGTATCGCGACAAAAAAAGAGGGGTACGCGAACGTACCCCTCGAATATAGCCTATGCAGACGGATTGTCTACTCAGCGGTCTCCTCAGCAGGAGCCTCCTCGACGGCCTCGACCTTCTTGGGAGCAGCGGCCTTCTTGGGGGCCGGAGCAGCCTTCTTGGCCTTAGGCGTGCAAGGCTCGGTGACGAGCTCCATGATAACGATGGGAGCGTTGTCGCCCTTGCGGTTGCCGAGCTTCATGATGCGGGTGTAACCGCCGTTGCGGTCCTGCCACATGCCCTGGGCAGCCTTGTCGAAGATCTCGGCAACGAGCTGCTTATCGCCGAGCTTGGCGATAGCCAGACGACGAGAGTGCAGGTCGCCTTTCTTGGCCCAAGTGATGATCGGGTCGACGACCGAACGCAGCGCCTTAGCGCGGGTCTCGGTGGTCTTGATGCGGTCGTTCTCGAAGAGGGCCTTAGCAAGGCTCTTCTTCATGGCCTTGGTGTGGCTCGCATCGGTGCCGAGCTTCAGGCCCTTCTTAACGTTGTGACGCATGGTCTAGTTTCTCCTCAAATATGCGAAGCATTAAGCCTTCAGGCTCAGGCCCATGGACTCAAGCTTGTCCTTCACTTCCTCGATCGACTTAACACCGAAGTTACGGATGTTGAGCAGATCGTTCTCCGAGAACTCAACGAGCTGACGGACCGAGTGAATGCTGGCGCGCTTAAGGCAGTTGTAGGAACGGACAGAAAGGTCCAGATCCTCGATCTGCTTGTCCAGCTCGGCGTTGTCGTTGGTGACCTCGGGAGCGAAGATCGAAGCCTCCTCCTCGACCTCGGGGGTCTCGGCAAGGTTCATAAAGGCAGCCATATGCTGGTTGATGATATTGGCAGCCTGGACCACGGCCTCGCGCGGAGCGATGGAGCCGTTGGTCTCGATCTCGAGGACAAGGCGGTCGTAGTCGGTGTGCTGACCGACACGGCAAGCCTCAACGAGCTTGGCGCAACGGGACACCGGCGAGTACAGCGAGTCGACGTGGATCACACCGATGGGATCGTTGTCGCGCTTGTTAGCCTCGCCAGAGACATAGCCGCGGCCATAGCCGATGCGCATGCTCATGGTGAGATGGCCGCCCTCGGTGAGCGTAGCGATGTGCTGCTCGGGGTTGACCAGCTCAAACTCGGACGGAATAAAGAAGTCCGCACCGGTGACCTCGCAGGGGCCGTCAACCGAGATGGTGGCGGTCGCCTCGTCGGTCGTGCCGAGAGCCCTGAAGACAAGACCCTTGACATTCAGGACGATGTCGGTGACATCCTCGACCATGTTAGGGATGGTCATGAACTCGTGCTGTGCACCATCGATCTGAATAGCCTCGACGGCGGCACCCTCGAGCGAGGACAGAAGTACGCGACGAAGGGAGTTACCCAGCGTATCGCCGTAGCCACGCTCGAGCGGCTCGACGGAGACACGAGCAGACGTCTCGTTGATCTCTTCGACCTGAACCTGAGGCCTAATGAATTCTGACATGTATTACCTCCAGCCTCAGCAGCCCGGATGGACTACTTAGAGTAGAGCTCGACGATGAGCTGCTCGTTGATATCACCGCTGATCTGCTCACGCGTCGGCAGAGCGAGCACGTTACCAGACAGCTTCTCGATATCGACCTCGAGCCAGCCAGGGACCTCAAAGCGCTCGGAGGAAATCAGAGCCTCCTTGATGGGGAGGAGGTCACGGAACTTCTCGCCGACAGCGACGACGTCGCCGGCCTTGACGCGGTAGGACGGGATGTCCACGCGCTTGCCGTTCACGGTGAAGTGACCGTGACGGACGGACTGACGAGCCTCTTTGCGGGTGCGGGCGAAGCCAAGACGGAAGACGACGTTGTCGAGGCGAGACTCAAGGATGATCATGAGGTTCTCACCGGTGACGCCGTTCATCTTGCGGGCCTTGTTGAAGTAGCCGTGGAACTGCTTCTCCAGAACGCCATAGATGAACTTGACCTTCTGCTTCTCGCGCAGCTGCATGCCGTACTCAGATTCCTTGCGACGGCGCTTGGGCTGACGGATAGATTCCTTCTTGCTGCTGTAACCGAGCTCAGCGGGATCGATCCCGAGCTGACGGCAGCGCTTAAGAACAGGAGTCCTGTCGATTGCCATATTGATACGATCCTTTCAGTTACACGCGGCGACGCTTCTTGGGGCGGCAGCCGTTGTGCGGGATGGGGGTCTTGTCCTGGATGCTCGAGACCTCGAGGCCAGCAGCCTGGAGGGAGCGGATGGCGGTCTCACGACCGGAGCCGGGGCCCTTGACGAAGACGGAAACCTTCTTCATACCGTGCTCCATGGCCTGCTTGGCAGCAGCCTCGGCAGCCATCTGGGCAGCGAACGGCGTGGACTTACGGGAGCCCTTGAAGCCCACCTGGCCAGCCGACTTCCAGGAAATGACGTTGCCCTGGGGATCGGTGATCGAAACGATCGTGTTGTTGAACGTAGAACGAATGTGAGCCTGGCCCACGGAAATGTTCTTACGGTCCGCGCGCTTCAGACGGGCAGCGCGAACGTTCTTCTTAGCAGTAGCCATCTATCTAGCGCTCCTTATTTCTTCTTCTTAGCACCGATCTGACGCTTCGGGCCCTTGCGGGTACGAGCGTTAGTGTGGGTGCGCTGGCCGCGGACCGGGAGGCCCTTGCGGTGACGAAGGCCGCGGTTGCAGCCGATGTCCATAAGGCGCTTGACGTTCTGGTTGCGCTCACGGCGGAGGTCACCCTCAACCATGATCTGGTTCTTATCGATATAATCGCGGATGGCGTTAACCTCATCCTCGGTGAGGTCCTTAACGCGCGTATCCACGTTAACGTTGCACTCGACGCAGATCTTCGTCGCAGTGGTGCGGCCGATGCCGTAAATGTAGGTCAGACCGATCTCAACGCGCTTCTCACGCGGGAGGTCGACACCATTAATACGGGCCAACGTAGTCTCCTCTCTTAACCCTGACGCTGCTTATGACGGGGGTTCTCGCAAATGACGAGGACCTTGCCATGGCGCCTAATGATTTTGCACTTATCGCACATCTTCTTGACCGAAGGACGTACCTTCATCGTTCTTCCTTTCGGTAGCGCTCAAACTACTTCCCTACTATCTACTCGCCCAGCCGCAGGCGTTTAAAACTATGGCTGGTCTTCACACACAATCCGACCGTAGGTTGAGCTAAGCCTGCAGCCGGAAATGGAGTGCGTGTATGCGTGCCGCTATTTGTAGCGATAGGTGATGCGGCCACGGGTCAGGTCGTACGGGGAAAGCTCCACGACAACCCTGTCACCGGGGAGAATACGGATGTAATTCATTCGAATCTTGCCAGAAATGTTGCACAGAACCGAATGACCGTTCTCGAGCTCAACCTTAAACATGGCGTTGGGCAGCGGCTCCTTTACCGTACCCTCGAGCTCAATTGCGTCTTCCTTCTTCACAAGCAATCATCTTTCTCTAGAAAACGACAGCGATTGAGTATTCTACAATACGCATGCACGTATCGTAATATCTTCGTAATGGCTCCACAACTAAGCGGAACTTGTTACATTTCTCCGCCTTGCAAGGAACACCAAGCACCCTGGGCATCCGTGGTGAGAATCACCGGACCGTCATTGGTAATGGCGACGGTGTTCTC
>CAJJSS010000026.1:0-35332 GCA_905194545.1 Coriobacteriaceae bacterium
CCACGAGGCCTTTGTCATCCCCAGCGACATCTGCTTTGCGGCAAGCGCATGCGACCCGCGCCGTCTGGGCATCGACGTGACGGGCGCCTGGGCGGTTGCCGCCAACGCGCTCTCCTACGATTACCTGTGGAACGAGATCCGCGTAAAGGGCGGCGCGTACGGCTGCGGATTCCGCGCGGCCGGCGAGCGCCAGGCGGCGTTCTACACCTACCGCGACCCGGCAATCGATCCCTCGATTGAGCGCGTGGCGCGCGCGGGCGAATGGCTCGGCAACTTTGAGCCCGACGAGGCCGCCTTCGAGGGCTTTATCGTAAGCTGTGTGAGCGGCATGGACGCGCCCGTGAAGCCGTACGCGCTCACCAAACGCCGCAACACGACTTACCTGGCCGGCCTCGATCCCGACGCGCGCGAGAAGCGCCGCGCCCAGATGCTTGCCGCCACGCCCGGTGAGCTGCGCTCGCTCGGCGCCGATGTGACGCGCATCGCAGCCGAGTCGCCGACCTGCGTCTTTGGCGGTCGAGACGTCATCGCCAAGAGCAATGCCGGCTTCAACGTAGTCGACCTTCTGGCCTAACCACCAAAGGTAGATTTTTGGGACATGTCTGAAAATCTACCTTTTTTCTGCGGTTTGAGCGGGGCGGCGCAGCCCACCGCGGCGGTTTGTCTCAATCTGTAACATCTAGGTCCAATTTTGCCGAGTTACTGTTACAGATTGAGACAAACCGCCGCAGACGCCCACTCCACAGCACAGACCACCACAAAGGTGCCTGTCTCCTTCCTCAGTTGTGATTCGAACACTTGTTCTATACGCACACATGTTCTATAGTAGAGGTGCTTGCATCAAACTGAAATTGCAACTAGAATATAGTTGCAGAATGTGAGGCGGGATGACTCGATCCGATAAACTCATCGCCCAGCTGCTTAGCTGTCCTTCAACGTATAGATTCGCTGACTTTCTTAAAGTTATGGCTTCATATGGCTTTGAAATGGACAGCAAAGGCAAGACATCCGGATCGCGCGTTCGCTTCTACAGGCCATCAGATGGCAGGACGTTCGTAATGCACACGCCTCATCCATCTGACGAATTGACAGCGGGGACCATTCGAAACATCGTTCGCTTTCTGCAAGATGTCGGAGGTAGTCATGAGTAACGTTTTGGCATATAAGGGTTATTTCGCCCCGGTCGAGTTCGATGCCGAACAGCATGTGCTAACAGGTATGGTCGCCGGCATTAGGGACGCAATCGTATTTGAAGGCTCCACGGCTGAAGAAGTGGAGCAATGCTTCCACGACGCCGTCGACGATTACCTTGAGTTTTGCGCCGAGAAGGGCAAGGAACCCGAGCGGGCTTTTAAGGGCTCGTTCAACGTAAGAACGGGCTCTGAGCTCCACAAGCAAGCAGCGCTGGCGGCGGCAAAGAAGGGTGAGTCACTCAATAAGTTTGTGACTGAAGCGATCGCTGCGGCGCTGTGAAGCCAACGTCGAGTCGAAGCCGCCACAAAGGGCGCCTTTGCGGCGGCTTCGACGTTTGCCCAGATAAAACCTGCCAAAATTAACCTGTCCCTTTTTGGCAGGTTTGGGAGAGGAGGCTGGGATGGATAAGACCGAATTGCGGCGGGCGGTGATTGCCCGGCGCGATGCTCTTGATTTGGATGTGCGTGCGGCAAAGTCCGCCGTTATCTGTACGCGGCTGGTTGAGCTGTTGGATCGCTCGGATGCCGCGGTGCCGCACACCGTTGCCATCTATGCCGCGATGGGTTCCGAGGTCAACCCTGCCGCGTTTGCCGCTGCGGTCGCCGCGCGCGGCTGGCGCGTGGCCTATCCGTGCATGCTCTCGGCAATTGATACCGCAGCTTGTGGCCAGCGCATGTGCATGCGAGCAGTTGCCGCCGACGATGCGTTCGCGGCTCCGTTTATCGCCCACCCCGCGCGGGCCTTCGCGGCCACGGACATCGACAGCGGCCGCTTCCCCATCGTGCCTGCCGAAGCACTCGACATGATTGTTGTGCCGCTCGTGGCCTTCGATCAAACCGGCGCGCGTCTGGGCTACGGCGGCGGTTGCTACGACCGCTACCTGCCCATGCTCTCACCCGCATGCCAAATCATCGGCATCGCCTTTGACGAACAACGCATCAACCACGTCCCCACCGATGCCCACGACCTGCCGCTGCCCGACATCATCAGCGCCTAATCGCCGCCACATCAGCCACGGCTACAGCAGTACCATCGCAGTCTAGTGCTCCTCGCCGGCGCGGGCCAGGTCGTAGGGCGTGGTCTGGTAGACGTAGTAGTTGAGCCAGTTGGTGTAAAACAGCTGAGCCTGGCTGCGCCAGACGTTGCGCGGCTCGGTCGTGGGGTCGTCGTTCGGGAAGTAATGCGCCGGCACTTGAGGGTTGAGCCCGCGCTTCACATCGCGCTCGTACTCCAGGCGCAGCGTGTCGGTATCGTACTCGGGGTGGCCAAATACAAAGAAGCGGCGACTGTCGGTCGACTTGACGATGTACAGGCCCACCTCGTCGGACACGGCCACGACCTCAAGCTGCGGCTCGGCCTCCACGTCCTCGCGGCGCACATCGGTGTTGCGCGAATGCACGGCATAGAAACGGTCGTCAAAACCGCGGACCAGCGGGCTCTGCGGCTTCACCAGATAATGCTCAAAGACGCCGCTCGCCTTTGCCGGCAGGTCGTACTTCTGAATACCGTAATGATGGTAGAGCCCCGCCTGCGCGCCCCAGCAAATGTGCAGCGTAGAGTGCACGTGTGTGGTGGACCAGTCCATGATCTGGCAGAGCTCGGGCCAGTAGTCGACCTCTTCGAACGGCATCTGCTCCACCGGCGCGCCCGTGATGATCAGGCCGTCGTAGTGGATGTCGCGGATGTCGTCGAACGTGCGGTAGAACGTCTCCAGGTGGCCGGCGCTCACGTGCGTGGCCTCGTGCGTCTTGGTGCGCAGCAGGTCCACCTCCACCTGCAGCGGCGTGTTGGAGAGCTTGCGCATGATCTGCGTCTCGGTGGCGATCTTGGTGGGCATGAGGTTGAGGATGAGCACGCGCAGCGGACGGATGTCCTGGTGCAGCGCGCGGTACTCGGTCATGACAAAGATGTTCTCACTCTCGAGCTGCGCGGCGGCAGGGAGGGCGTCGGGAATGCGAATGGGCATGGAAGCTCCTAACGAGTCAGTTGCAGCTATGGTACAACGACCGGCCCCATCCGCGCGAGCACATCGCCCAGCGATGCCGTCAGCGGCCCAGATCACTCCAAAAGTAGAGATTAAGGCATGTCCCAAAAATCTGCGGCGCTTTAGTCTAGCAAAGTGGTGGCAGGACGCTACAATGGTTCGACGCGAAAAACTCGGCCGAAAGGATACACATATGTACCAGACGCGTAAGATCGGTGTGGTCGGCCAGGGCCACGTAGGAGCACATATCGCCAACAGCCTGCTCATGCAGGGCATTGCCGATGAGCTGTACCTGTGCGATATCAACGAGGCCAAGGTGACGTCCGAGGTTCAGGACCTGCGTGACTCCCTTTCGTTTGTCCCGTACAACACCAAGATCGTCAACTGCTACGACCACTACGAGGAGCTTGCCTGCTGCGACGTCATCGTCAACGCCGCCGGCAAGGTCGCGCTGGCCGCCGGCAACCGCGACGGCGAGCTGTTCTTTACCACCGACGCCGCCCGCACCTTTGCCAAGCGCATCGTCGACGCCGGCTTCGACGGCATCTTCGTGAGCATCTCCAACCCCTGCGACGTCGTGTGTACCGAGCTGTGGCACCTAACCGGCTACGATCCCAAGAAGATCATCGGCTCGGGCTGCGGTCTGGATTCCGCCCGCCTGCGCACCGAGATCTCCAAGAAGGTCGGCGTGAGCCCCAAGTCTATCGACGCCTACATGATCGGCGAGCATGGCTTTAGCCAGCTTGCAGCCTTTAAGGCCGCGACCATCGCCGGCAAGAGCCTTAACGAACTTCAGGCCGAGAACCCCGACAAGTACGCCTTCGACCACATGGAGGTCGAGGAGCTCGCGCGTAAGGGCGGCTATGTGACCTACCAGGGCAAGCAGTGCACCGAGTACGCCGTCGCCAACTCCGCTGCGCGCGTCTGCGCTGCTGTGCTTCACAACGAGCACGCCGTGCTTTCCGCCTCCACGCTCATGACCGGCCAGTATGGCGAGGAGGGCATCTTTACTTCCCTGCCGTGTGTGATCGGCGCCGAGGGCGTCGAGGAGGTCTACACGCTCGACCTTTCCGAATATGAGCTCGAGGGCTTCCACAAGAGCTGTCAGCACATTCGCGACAACATCGCCCAGCTCGACTGGTGGGACGCCGAGGCCCACGACGCAAAGTAGGCCGCTGGCTGCCGCAATCTCGCGAATCTAAGCGCGATACCAAGCGGGCCGCGCCGGAATACTACCGGCGCGGCCCGCTTTTTTGCTCATGCAACACGTTTGCAAATCGAAGGTGAATACTTTTCCCGCAAAGTGAGCGAGCAAAATCGGACCCCCGAAGCATCGACACTTTTCAGCTGCTATTTCCTGCGGTTTCATCGAGATTTTCCTGCGGTTTTGGCGCCAAAAAGTGCGGATGCTTCAGGGGTCCAAAATAGGTCGTTCACTTCTGGGGAAAGTATTTGACTTCGTTATCAGACAGCTGGGACGGGGTGCCGCGACGCAAACGGGACCCTCGTTTGGTGAAGGCCCCGTCGTAAAAGATTGCTTTCCCAGCTACTTAGTACTGCTCGATGCCCATGTAGCGACGAACCTCGGGGCTGTGGTCGAACACCTTGCCGCGAGCGGCGCGCAGCTCGCGGCTCATCGCGTAGAAGAAGATCGGCTCTAGGAACGAACGCACGCTGGCGGGCACCTCACCCACGCCGTACTCGAGCGCATCGAGCACCATGACCGTATCGGTATGCGTGTTGAGGAATGCGAGCGCCCGCTCCTCCATGGGGCGACACTCGCCCGATCCGAGCTGTACAAAGTAGAACACGCCGGGCTCGGTGGCTTCGAACGGGCCGTGGAAGTACTCGCCGGAGTGGATGTAGCAGCAGTGCTGCCACTGCATCTCCATGAGCGAGCAGATGGCCATGGCGTAGGTCTGGCTAAAGTTGGGGCCGGATCCCAGGATGTAGAAGAACTCGTGCTGCTGGCAGAGCTCGGCAAAGCGATCGCCCAGCTCGGCATTAACCTTCTCGCGGGCAGCGGGCAACAGCGCATCCATCTGCTTAAGGCCGGCGTACATATCGGCGAGCGCCTCGTAACCCTCCTGCTGGTGGAGCAGTTCGGCGGCGATCAGAGCGCCGATGCCCTGCGGCACCTCGGCCTGCGACACGCCCTCGCCCCAAGGGTAGACCCAGGTGGTCCACTTGCCGTTATCAATCTTGGAGCCCTCGCAGTCTGTCATGGCCACGACCTCGGCGCCGGCTGCCAGCGCCATCTCGCAACCGTCGACGACCTCCTGCGTATTGCCGCTGTGGCTGCAGGCGATGACGAGTGACTTCGGCCCTAGGCTCTTGGGGGCCATCAGGCAAAACTCGCGCGCTGTGTAGACCGTCGAGGTAAACGTGGTGGCCTCGCGCTTGAGCAGTTCGTTAGCCGGCATGAGGTCGATCATCGAACCGCCGCAGGCGATCCAAAAGACATTCTCGACCTTGCCCTTGCGCTCGATGATTTCCTGAATCAGATCGTGTGCGTTCACGGTGACGCTCCTCCTTGTGTGGCGGCTTTGGACGACGGCAGCTCGTACCTGCAGTCGTTCTATGTTGTTCTATTTATAGCATGCAAGCAGGTGCCCGTGAAGTCATTTCAGCAAATTTGTTCTATGTTGTTCTATCTATGGACGTTAGATGTCGAACACGTAGCGCGAGCCCACGATCTTTTGGCGCCCGAGCAGCAGGGGCCGCCCGTCCGCATCGGTAAAGTACGCCTCCATATAGAAGAGCGGCTCGCCGACCGGCACCTCCAGCAGCGGGGCCGCCTGGGCATCCGCCAGCGCAATCTCCACGGTGCAGGGGTCGGACTTGAGCGGCGCGCGGCCCGAATGCTCGGCAACGAGTGCAAAGATCGAGTTATCGGCAAGGTCCTCGTCGGCAAGCGTCTGCAGGTAGGGATGGTCGGCCAGCACAAAAGAGTTGTTCTCGAGCATGACGGGCACGCCATCTGCCGTGCGCACGCGCTCGACTACGATGAGCTCGCAGCCGGGCTCCACGCCAAAGAACGCCGCGTCCTCGCGCGTCGCCGCGACCACCGTGCGCGACACCAGGCGCGCTCCGGCAACCATGTCGTTGGCAGCGCAACCCTCGGAAAAGCTCTGAACGTCACCCTTCTGGCGAATCTTGCGCTTGAGCTTGGGAGCGCACACAAAAGTGCCCCTCCCCTGTTGGCGGTTGAGATACCCCGCGCGCGACAGCTCCTCGATGGCGCGGCGCACGGTGATGCGCCCCACGCCGTAAGACTTCGCGAGCTCCATCTCGGAAGGAATGCGCGAGCCGGCCGCATACACGCCGCGCGCGATCTCGCCCTTCAGGTCGTCCATGACCTGCTGGTACAGTGGTACGGCGGATACGCCAGCGCGGTCGGTTTTATCGTCGGTTGCCATCGTTACGCTCCATCCCGCGCATGCTCGGACTCAAACTCTTCAATCGCCGCCATAAACTGCTCGCCAAAGGCGTCGGCCTTTTTCTCGCCGATGCCGTTGACCTGGATAAGCTCGTCGCGCGTCTGCGGGCGCAGGCGGCACAGGCCGCGCAGGGCCTTGTCGGAGAAGACCATATACGGCGCCATCTCGAGCTCGGTCGAGATTTCCTTGCGCAGGGCGCGCAGGCGCTCGAACAGCTCGGCATCGTCGCCCACGCGCGGGCGCTGATCCAGCTCGGCCTCCTCGCGCAGCAGATCCACCGCACGGCGGGCGCGGGCCGAGGCCTTGCGCTTGGACGCGCGACGCTTAACGGTAAAGGCGAACGCCTCGTTCTCGACCTCGCCGGCACGCGGGCCCAGCCCCACGACCGGGTACTGCCCCTGCGAGGTGGCCAAATAACCGCGGCCGCACAGCTGGCCGATGATATCCTTGATGCGCCCGACCGATTCGCTCGACAGCTCACCGTAGCCGCGGTCCTCGTCCAGATGCATCTGGCGAATGCGCTCGGTGTTGCCGCCGTGGAGCACATCGGCGACCAGCGATTTGCCAAAGCGCATGGGACGCGTGGCCACATAGCGCACGGCGGCGCGGGCCATATCGGTGACGTCCTCGACCTCGAACTTCGTGAGGCAGTTGCTGCAGTTGCCGCAGCCCTCGGCGTCGTCCGTGGCGGTGCTGCCCGCACCAGCCGCGGCAGCATGCTCGGCCGCGGCCTCGTCGCCAAAGTAGCGCAGCATGTATTCGCGCAGGCAGCCGGTGGTATTGCAGTAGCCCTCCATCTGGCTGAGCAGGCGATATCGATTCTGGAGCGCCCACGCGCGCTGCTCGTCGTCGAGCGCCTCATCGGCAGCATCGCCGCGGTCGATCAAAAAGCGACGCATGCGAAAATCGTTACCGTTCCACAGCAGATGGCAGCTGGCCGGGTCGCCATCGCGGCCGGCTCGACCCGCCTCTTGGTAGTATGCCTCGATGCTCTCGGGCACGTTGTTGTGAATCACGTAGCGCACGTTGGGCTTGTCGATGCCCATGCCAAAGGCGTTGGTGGCAACCATCACCTGGATATCGTCGTCGATAAAGGCACGCTGGCTTTGGCGGCGGGCGTCGTTACCCATGCCGGCATGGTAGCGGCCAACGCGAATGCCGCTGGGTCCCAGCGCCTCGGCAAGCTCGCCTGCCAGCGCATCGACCGTCTTGCGGGTGGAGCAATACACGATGCCGCTCTCGCTCGAATGCGCGATCACGTAGTCGCGCACCCAGGCAGTCTTGGCCTTGTCGCCCATCTCCTCGCAACCAAAGTAGAGGTTCTTGCGATCGAAGCCCGTCACCACCGTCGCGGGGTTTTGCAAGCCGAGCATCTGCTGAATGTCCGCACGCACGCGCTCGGTCGCCGTAGCGGTAAAGGCAGCCACGATGGGGCGCTGCGGCAGCGAATCGATAAACTCGCGAATCTGCAGGTAAGCGGGGCGAAAATCCTGGCCCCATTGGCTCACGCAGTGGGCCTCGTCAATGGCCACGAGCGGCACGCCGATGCCGCCGTCCGCCGCGGCCTCCTGCGCAAAGGCTAAAAAGCGCGGCTCGAGCAGGCGCTCGGGCGCCACGTACATAAGCTGGTAGCGGCCCTCGCGCGCCCGCTTGAGCACGGTGTTTTGCTGGGCCGGAGTAAGGCTGGAGTTGAGATAGCTGGGCCGCGCACCCGCCGCGAGCAATGCGCGGGTCTGATCCTCCATAAGCGACAGCAGCGGACTCACCACAAAGGTGATGCCGGGCAGCATGAGCGCGGGCACCTGGTAGCAAATGGACTTGCCGGCGCCTGTGGGCATAACACCCAGCGCATCGCGACCGGCAAGGATCGCATCGACCATGCGGTCCTGTCCCGGGCGAAACGAGGTGTAGCCAAAATAGGCGCCGAGCGTGTCGAGCGCCATCTGCTGCATGCTATCGGTCATGGTTTCCTAACGTCCAAGTCATCTGCCGCCGATTATACGCCGCCACGCGGACCGCTGCCGTACGGCTGTCAGCCACGCTCATTCTGCGGGTAGTCATTGGGGACGTTCTTGAATGACTAGTCGTTTAAGAACGTCCCCAACGGCTAAGCTCTTGACAGGCGTGGAAACGTCTCAGGTTGAGCATAAGTCAGCGAAAACGCCCCTAAGCGAGCAAGGTGACGTGAAAGAGGAGGAAAGCGTACTTTGGTACGCGACCGACGATTGAACGTCAGATTGCCGCTTAGGGGCGTTTGCAGCGTCGACCGGTCCGCCGTTCGCTAGAACGGCGGAACCAAGGGCGCAGCGTCGGCCCGTTACGCGGTTTGGTAAAACCGCGTAACTTACATGACCATAACGTAGCGCGATCCCACGTAGTACTGCTTACCCATCAAAACCGGCTCGCCATTGGGGCCGATAAAGCCGGCACGCAGGTTGAGCAGCGGGTCGTGCGGGGCAATGCCCAGCTCGGCGGCCTGCTCGGCGTTGGCGCGAACGGCCTCGACCGTGCGGTAGCCAACCGAGACAATCGGCGTTCCGCCAACACGCTCGACCTCGGCAAAAATCGACTTGTCCTCAAGATCGGCCGTCAACAGCTCACGGTAAGCGTCAAACGGCACAAAAATGTTCTCCTCAAAGATGGGCTCGCCGTCGGCCGTACGCACGCGCTTGATATGCAGCAGCAGCGCATCCTTCTGCAGGCCAAAGAACTCCATCTCGTTTTGGCGCGCCGGAACAATCTGACGATCGATCACATGTGCGCCCGCCTTCATGCCGTTGTCGGCACACAGCGCGGTAAACGTCTGCAGCGTCGAGGCGTGAAACTGGCGATTGATGTGCGGCGTGGAAACAAAGGTGCCGCGGCCCTGCTGCTTAACCAGGTAGCCATCGGAGCACAACTCCTCGACGGCGCGGCGCACCGTAATTCGGCTCACCTCGTACTGCTCGGCTAGCTCGAGCTCGGACGGAATACGCTCCTTGGGTGCATAAACACCTTTCTCGATCGCATCCTTGATTTCGTCGTAAATCTGCTGGTAAAGCGGTGCATTTTTGGGCGCAGGCATATCTAATCACTCTTATCGAAATATCAAAATAACTAATACGTATATAACGTCTTTTTATATGTTACCTCAGTTGGATAAAACGATACACCACATACAGCAAAACCTTACTTGCCGTCGTCCTGTTGCAGACTGTCCTGCTCGCTGAGGCGCGCCTGCCTGCTGGCCATGCGTGCGGGCTTGTCGGGATCGGGAACGGCCGTGGGCATGGGCTCGTCGACATGACCACCCCACCAGCCGCCCACAAAGCTGAGCGTGTGGAACACGTTGATCACGGCACCGGGATCAATGTCGCACACCAGCTTGATAATGTCCTGGCTCTCGTAGGTCGAGACAACGGCGTGCAGCAGGTACATCTTTTCGCGGCTATATCCGCCGATGACCTCGGCGCAACTAATGCCGTGCTGAAAATGGTCAACATAGGCGGTCATGACCTCGTCTGCCTTGCGCGTCGTGATCTGCAGCGTCACGCGGTCGTAGCGACGATAGAAACTGTCGATGGTCTTGGTCGAAATAAACTGGAACACGATGGAATACGCCGCCTTGTCCCAGCCAAACATGAAACCGAAGATCGCCAGGATAAAGCAGTTGAAACCAAAGATGACGCCCCAGATGGTCTTGCCCGTGTGGTTGGAAACCCACAGCGCGATAAAGTCGGTGCCGCCGGTGGATGCGCCAGACTTTAGCGCGATGGCAGCGCCCAGACCCGAGACCACGCCGCCAAAAATGATGAGCATGATCTTGTCGCCCAAAAACGGCGCGAAGTGAAAGACGTTGAGGAACAGCGACGAGAGCACGACCTGCATCATCGAGAAGATGACGAAGCGCTTGCTAATGCCGCTCCAGCATAGGAGCGCCACGGGAATGTTGAGCGCAAGCATACCGAGCGAGATGTCGATGTGAACGCCACCGAGCGAGGTAACGCGATCGAGCAGGACCGCGACGCCGGTAAGGCCGCTCGGAAGCAAGTCGGCGGGCCGAATGAACGCCTGGATCAGAAATGTCTGGAGAACGGCAGAAATGGTGACCGCCACGGCAGTAATGGCGCGGCGAACGATGGTGAGGCGGCCGAGCACGAGCACGCGGTCCGTGAGCTGATCGATGGCGTTCGCCACGTAGGCTCCTTTCGAAGGCAGATGTAGTTGTGGGGCGTGGCCGCGATTGTAGCATGGAGCATGCGGGGGCGCTTCAATTCACCCTCTCTCGACAACCAAAGCGGGACCAGCAACCCCACGACCAAAGGCCCAAATTACAAGTGAGTAGACTTTACGCGATCTGCAGAGCACACCCAAAACCGCCACCCCTGTGACCTGCGGTTTTACTAGAGCAGATGCGCTTTGTGCTCGTCCTGCACCAAAAAGTCTACTCACTTAGTCCGAATCGAAGCCAAACGGATCCAAATAGATGACAAATTAAGCCAATCCGCAGCAAATGACGCGTGAACCAGTGCTTCTCGCGGTGGATTGACACTACAGAGCGGCCAAAATGTCGCTCAGGTTGTCGATGACGACGTCGGCGGCGGACTGGTCCAGGTTGACGCCCTCATGCGGACGCAGTGCCAGGACGCGGGCGCCGGAGCGCTTGCCGGCCTCGATACCCAAAGGCGAGTCCTCGATAACCAGGCACTCGGCGGGGTCAACTCCCAGCGCCTTCATGGCACGCAGGTAGATCTCGGGGTCGGGCTTAAACGCACTGCACTCGTGACCGCTGATGGTGTAGTCCAGCACGTCGGCGATACCGGCAATCTCAACCAGCTCGTCAATGAGCTCACGATAGGACGAGCTTGCGATGGCGCACTTCACGCCGCGCTCGTGCAGCTCGCGCATCACCGGCTCCGTCTGCTCGTTGAGCAGCTCGGCATACGGAACGGGGTGAACCGGGCTGTAGACCTGCTTGTACTCCACGCGCAGACGCTCGCGCAGCTCAATATCGTCGGGCACCAGCGACTTCCAAATGGCAGGCTCGTTAGACCCCGAAAGATCGGGGATCTCGTCAAAATGGAACCCCTTCTCTTCCATAAACGCCACGCGACGGCGGTTGTAGAACCACTCGGTATCGACCAGCACGCCGTCCATGTCAAACAGCACTGCCTTAATCATACGCATCTCCTCCCACCTGCCGAAAAGGGACAGGTTTATTTTGGTAGGTTTTATCTGGTGTTTTGCGACGCGACAGACACGCCCTCCCCAAAGCAAAAAAGGGGACGGGGCAAAACCCCATCCCCTCTCAATCAACCCGTAAGGTCTACTTACTTGTGATTAGTAGGAAAGCTTCCACATGTAGCGACGCATGGTCAGCGGGTGCTGACGGGCCTCGGCGATCTGGTTGCCGTACTCGCGCATAACGGCGAGGTGCAGCAGCGGGTTGAAGTAGGTGACGACGCTTGCCGGCACGGCGTCGGCCAGACCGTAGTCCTTGGAGTCGATCAGAGCGACCTTGGCGCCCATGCGCTTAAGGAAGGTGAGGGCGCGGGCGTCCATCGGACGGGTGGCACCATCGGACATGAAGAAGACGTAGGGCTTACCCTCGGTGGAAACCTCGAACGGGCCGTGGAAGTACTCGCCGGTGTTGTAGGCGGCGGCGTCGATCCACTGCATCTCGGTGAACAGGAAGGCGGCGTGAGAATAAGCCATCTTCTCGGAGGCACCAGAGGCCATGAAGTAGATCATCTTGTCGTCCTTGAAGTCCTGGGCGAACTGCTTGGCGAGGCCCTTGGCGGACTGAGCGGCGTTCTCGCAGAGCTCGAAGACGTTGGTGAGGCCGGTGATCATGTCCTCGTAGTGGTCATAGCCCTCGGTCTGCTGAAGGATCTCGAGAGCAAGAGCGATGGCGTAGCCAGGCTTCTCGCACTTGGCAGCGTAGTTGGCATGGAAGCCGTGAACGATGACGTGGTCGGCGTCGACGGTCAGAGCGGAGCCGGCCTTGTTGGTGAGGGAGACGACCGGGCAGTTGTGCTTCTTGGCGGTCTTGTTGGCCTCGACGGTCTCGGGCGTGGAGCCACCGAGGGAGCAGGTGATCACGAAGGTGTGCTCGTTGACCCAGGAAGGCGTGTCGTAGTTGAACTCGTTAGCGGTGAAAATCTGAACGTTCAGCTTGTCCGTGTTGTTGGCCAGGAAGTACTTGGCAGGGTAAAGGTCGGACATGGAAGCACCGCAGCCGACGAAGGCGACGCTGTGGATCTCGTGGTTGGACAGGACGTCAGCGACGATCTGCTTAGGGAGGTTAAGGTCGATCTCGTACATCTGACACATTCCTTTCGATTTTTTGCGGCGCCACATTGCCGGGCGCTCGCAGGGTTACCGTGGTTTGGACCGAGTCGCCGGCCCGTTGAGGATGTGTCAAAGGAAATGTCCCTTTGACACATCTAGGGATGGAAGCCTGCCTGGGGTATGGGATGCCAGGCAGGCCCCCGGGGGAAAGCGGTTAGGCGCTTGGTCGCGACTAGGCCAGGATGCCGGCCGCGGAGAGGGCGATGCCGCCCACGATGGCGATCACGAGAAGCCAACCGGTGTTGACGTTCTTCTTGATGAGCCAGTACATAAGGCCAGTGAGGCCAAGGGAGATCATCTGGGGCATCATACCGTCCAGGATGTCCTGGATAACGACGGTGCCCTCAGCGAACTGCAGCGGGGTGGTGGCGCCGATCAGCGTAGCGATCATGCCGCCCACGGACATAAGACCTACGATGCCGCAGACATACATGAGCTTTTCCATGAGGTCGCCGCCCTGAAGCTTGCTCAGGTACTCGTGGCCGCCCTGATAGCCCATCTTGGCTGCGAACCAAGTGATCAGCACAGAGGGGACGATGGAGATGAGCATGGCCAGGATCGGGCCCATGATGGAGCCCTGCTGAGCCAGCTGAACGCCCAGGCCAAAGGCGATAACGCGGATGGTGCCCTGGAAGAGGGAGTCACCGATGCCGGAAAGCGGACCCATGAGGGAGGTCTTGACCGCGTTGATCGAATCGGGATCGAAGTTCTCGGGATCCTTGGCGTACTCCTCCTCCATGGAGGCGGCGAGGCCTAGGACAAAAGCGCTCGTCTGCGGGGTGCAGTTGTAGAACGCCATGTGACGATGGTAAGCCTCTTTCTTAGCAGCGAGCTGCTTGGGGTCAGACTCGTCGGGGTAGAGGCGGTCGAGCGTGGGGACCATGCCGTAGAGGAAGCCCATGTTCATCTGACGCTCGTAGTTCCAAGAGGCCTGGATGGCCCAGGAGCGCCAGAAGAACTGGCTGACCTTCTTGTTCAGGGACACGTCCTTGGTTGCGGTTGCCATAGTGTGTTCCTCCTTAGTCTTCGTCGTCTTCGAGCGGATCATAGTCGGAATCGACACCGGCAGCAGCATGGGAACCGTTGAACTTGAAGCCCATGAAGACGATAGCCAGGCACACACCGATCAGAGCGACCGCGATGACGGACAGGTTGAGGTAGGCGGCGAGCAGGAAACCGATGAACAGGAACGGGGTCATACCCTTCTTGATCATCATGGTGAGCAGCAGGGCCAGACCGTAGGCGGTCATGATCTTGGTCGAGACGTTCAGACCAACGGACAGCCACTCGGGAACCATGTTGACGATGGCTTGGACCAGGTCGGTACCGACAAAGACGGCCAGGAAGATCGGCAGGAAGTACATGATGGCGTACAGACCGGAGCCGGCGCAGATGTGCATGCGGTAGGCGGTCTTGAACTTGCCGTTATCAATCGCGCTATCGGCCACATGGGTGAGGGCGGCGATGATGGAACGGAACACGATGCCGAGGAGCTGACCCAGGACGGCGACCGGGATGGCGATCGTCATGGCGGTCTCGGCGGAAGCATCGGTCAGGCACGCAAAGGCAGCGGCCACGATGCCGCCCAGGACCATATCGGGCGGAACGGCGGCGCCGACCTGCACCAGGCCCATGGACACGAGCTCGACGGCGGCACCGACGGCAAGGCCGGTGGGCACATCGCCCAGCAGCAGACCGACGAGCGTAGCGCCAACGAGGGGCTGCTCGAAGTTAAGACGACCGAGCAGGCGGGAGTCCCACATGCAGAACACGCCGACGAGGCCGACGAGCACCGCACTGATGAACGTATTCATACCCTTCTCCTTTCAGTCAGGCAAAAGCCTGGTTGATTACAGCTTGGCGTCGATGTCGACGCTCTGATACGTAGGGGTCTGCTGGACATAGAGCTTAATGCCCATGTCGAGCAGTTGGTTGACGTCGGCCTTCTGGGTGGCGTCGAGGAAGACGGAGCTGTCCTTGCCGCCGATCTGATCGGCACCGTCGTGGTTGGCGGTGGCGCCCAGGTTGATGGCGTCGAGCTTGTAGCCCTGGCAGAACTGCAGCATCTCGGCCGTGTTGCCAAAGACGAACATGACGCGCTCGCCGAGGGTGTTGAGCTTGTCCATCTTGGCGAGGGCACGCTCGACGGTAAAGACGTTCAGGCGCACGCCCTGGGGCTTGGCAAGCTTGAGAGCGCCCTTCTTGATGTCATCGTTGGCGGCAGCGTTGTCGACGACGATGATGCGCTCGGCCTGAACCTTGGTGGTCCAGGTAAAGACGACCTGACCGTGCAGCAGACGGTAGTCAAGACGTGCGAGGACGATCTTGGCGGGACCGGAGCTGTGACGGGGCGCCTTAGCCTTCTTGGCGGGAGCCGCGGCAGCCTCGACCGGTGCGTTGGGGTTGGTCAGACCGGTGCGGGCCTCGTTGATGAGGGCCGCGAGCTCGGCACCCTTGACGGGGGCGGGGCTCATAGCGAGCGTCAGTGCCAGCGGAATGTTGAAACCGCTGATCACCGTGAATGCCGCACCGTTGCGGGAAAGCTCGACCATGCTGTTGTTGACCGAGCTGCCGAGCATATCGGTCAGCACATAGACGGTGTCGTCCGCGTTGAACGTGGCGATCATGGCGTCCACCTTGTTGGTGATGGGCTCCTTGTCGTCACGAGCAAGCGACACGACGTGGACGTTCGACACGTCGCCGAGAACCATCTCGAGCGTGTCTTTGGCGCCTGCGGCCAGGCCGCCATGAGATGCGAGAATGATCTGATTCATCTTGCCTCCTCCTTTTCGTTATGGTCATTATAACGTCTTATACGTTGCGGATATTGCTAATTAGTATAAAGACCGTTCGCGGGTGAAAATCGACCGTTGACGGGTTTAACGTACTTGAAACGTTGGGGCTGGGCAGGCCGGCACTGGCGGGATAACCCCAAGTCGGACCCTGCGCGCAATCCCCTATCGCACGAAGTACCAGGGGCTTTCCTGCACGGTGGGCTCCAGCGCGATGCCGGTGCGTTCCTTAAACAGATCCATGTCCTGCGTTTTCTCCGTCCACCACGCGTTGGGCTTAAAGGTCATGCTCTCAGCGACATGACCGACAAATACACTGTTGCGCAGCTTGGAGAAGTCGGTGTTCATAATCAGGATGGACATGAGCACCAGCACAATACCCAGGACCTTGATCGCGCCGGCGGACTCGGCATAGACACCAATGCCCACCAGTACGGTGACGACCGTCTCGAAAGACATTACGACGGGAACTTTCGATGTCTCGAGCCCCATGGACAGACCCTGCATATATAAGATGTAAGCCACGGCTGTGGGGATGAGTCCAAAGCCAAGGAACAGCAGCAGCAGCTGTGGCGACATTGCCGCGGCGACATCCGGCCACGGAGCCGCGATAGCCGCCATAACCGCACCGCCAAAAACAAGGCCCCAAAACGTGACAGCCAGCGGGTGGACCGTCTTGGTTGCTATCCGGCTAAACACCGCGAGCGACGCCCCACAAAAGCCTGCAATCACGCCCGACGTGACGCCCCAAACCGAAAAATGGAAACCGGAAAGGTCGCCATTAGTTACTGCAAGTACACAGCCCCCTATGTTAAAAGCGATGGCAACGAGCTTGTTGGGGGTCACGTCCTCGCGATAAAGCACGCGGCCGAGCACGACGCCAAACACCGGCGAGGTATAGAGCAGCACCGAGGCCGTGGACATGCCCACCTCGCCCATACACTCGTAATAGCAAGTGTTGGCGGCGGCCAAACCGACGATACCGACAAGCGCGCAGGAAACAAGCTCTTTAGGGCTTGCCTTGAACAGGGCCAGCGGACCCTGAGCCACGGTAGACCCCTCACCCGAACGGCAGCCCATAAACATCAGGACCGGCGCCAAGATAAGCGCTCCGACCAACAAGCGAAAGGCAGCCATACTCTGGGACGTAACGCCCATGGCCGAGATGCCGTTTACAAAGATTCCGATGCTGCCCCACATAAGCGCGGCGATCAGCACCAGCACATAGCCCAGATTGCTTTTCTTCAACGCAGCCTCCTCGGTATTGTTTCCAATATGTTTCACACTACGTTATAGTCGTTATATACATTTTTCAAGGCACAAATCGGCAAACGGGAAATCTCTAGACAAAGGGAGTGTCCCGCCAGCCACGGTATCGTCGATGTTTTGGCAATGTCAGCGAAAACCCGCCAGAGCGAGCAAGGTGCCTTGAAGTGAGGCGGCATTGACCTTCTGGTCATGCCGCCGAAGCTGAAAGGCAGATTGCCGCTCTGGCGGGTTTGCAGCGTCGGCCGGTTACGGCGTTTGGTAAAACGCCGTAACTAATAATCAAGCTTCCACATGTAGCGGCGCGTCATGTAGTCCTTGTGGGTGACGGCAGACAGCGCACGCATGTAGACGTTGTTGAGGATCGGGGCAAAGATCAGGTGGTTGAAGTACTCGCTCACGCTGTCCTTGATGTCATTGAGGCCGAGCTCCTTGGCGTCGAGCTGATAGACGCGCTCGCCACCGTACTGGTTGACGAAGCGGATGCCGCGCTCGTCGTTGCAGCGGCTGCGGCCGACGCTGATGAGCTGGAACAGCGAGGTACGCTTGTCCAGAATCTCGAAGGGGCCGTGGAAGAAGTCGCAGGTGTTGATGGTGCAGGAGTCGATCTGCAGCATCTCCTGCACGTTGCAGATGCTAAAGACGTAGGCGGCACCAAAGAGCGGACCCTGAGCCATCACGTTGATGCAGGGCTTGTCGGCGTTCTGCTCGGCCCACTTGGCAGCAAGCGGACGGGTGTACTCGACGGCCTTTCGATAGATGGGGTCGACCAAGTCGAAAGCGGCCATAGCGGTCTCGTACTCGGCATAGCCCTCGGTCTGCTGCGTAAGCTCCATGGCGATCATGGTCACGACGGCGGAGTTGGTGCGGCCCATGCAGGACTCATCGACGGCCAGGCTGTCATACTGGATCTTGTAGTCGCAGACTTCGGTGAGGCCGGACTCGTCGACATAGATGGCGATGGTGCTGGCGCCGTGATCCTTGGCGACCTGGGCGGCGACGATGGTCTCCTTGGTGCCGCGCATGGACACGACGACGGCCAGGGTGTTCTCGTTAACGTAGGCCGGGGTGGCGTGCACGAACTCGTTGCTGGTGTAGCTGGAGCTCACGACCTGCGTGGCCTCGTGCTCCATAAAGTACTGGGCAGGATAGTTGCCGCCGTTGGATCCGCCAGCGCCGATCCACACGACGCGCTTGATGCCGCCCTTGTCCGCCTTGTCAGCCAAAACCTGGGAGACGACGTCCTTAACCTGTTCCTGAGTAGTCATCGTGCATCAGCCTTTCTTCTCGTTTGATGCTCTCGATGGCATACAAGTTACATACATGTTTTGGTTATGTCGACTAGTTGTATGCTATATTTGTCTTAGAAATTTTGCTGGTAAAGTTTTCGGCAAGCCATTACCAGCGGTTTTGTTGTCATGTTGGATACATGCTTGGTTCTGTAAGCATACAAGTTAGATACAGGTTGTTCGCATGAGCACTTCGTCGAAAAAGAACTTGACCCAATACGAGCGTCTGGCGGCAACGCTTCGCGACCGCATTGCCGCCGGCACCTATGCCCGCGGAGATAAACTGCCGTCCGAGATGGAACTCATGGACGAATCGGGCCTGTCGCGCAGCACCGTGCGCCATGCCCTTAAGGTGCTTGTTGACGAGGGCCTGATTCGAACCGAGCGCGGACGCGGCGCCTTTGTGGCCGACACACCGGCGCTCCACGAGAACAACCTGGTGTTTTCGAGCTATACCAAGCAGGTCGAAGGCCAGGGCATGAAGCCCACCACGCGCACGGTGGACTCGGGCTTTGCCAAAGCAATGGGCAGCGTGGCCAAGTTCTTTGACGCTAGCGTGGGCAGCAAGCTTGTCAAACTTGTCCGCCTGCGTTACCTGGACGATGCGCCACTGTGCCTGGAGACCACCTATTTGTCGCCAAGCTTTGGGTCGCTCATCGATCGCGATATCAACGGTTCGCTCTACGCCACGCTGCGCCAGGAGTTCCATCGCGCGCCGGCGCAGGGGCATAAGACCTTTGAGGTGTGCTATGCGTCGCAAAACGAGGCATTTTTGCTCAACGTCGAGCGCGGGCAGGCGCTGATCCTGATCACCGACTACGTCTACGACACCGACGGCCGTCCGCTCCATGTCTCCAAGCGCATCCAACGCACCGACCGCGCCAAATACACCGAGCCCATCGGCTAGCGCACCAAACGAGGCAAAATGTACCTAATAAACGTTTTACCTGCGGTTTTTATTAAATCTCAAGCCGGCATGGCGCAAATGCCAACATCGCCTGGCAACACTCGCCGCCCAAGCTCAACTGTTCCTGCCCAAAATATCCAGCACCGTAAATCTAAGTGAGTAGACTTTTCGCGAGCTGCCGAGCACATTCAAAACAGCCACCTCCGTGACCTGCGGTTTTACTAAGGCAGATACGCTTTGTGCTCGGCCTGCGCCAAAAAAGTCTACTCACTTAGCCCGCAAGGCGTCCCGAGGGGACAATCCAGGTCAAAATAGCGTACAAACGCCACGCTACTTGCGGCGATTTGATACCACAAGACAGCCAAAAACCTGCCAAAATAAACCTGTCCCTAAATGGTAGGTTTAGGAAGGTCGGGGAACCAGGTTGGTTTGGGCTGGTTGGGGGTGCGCTCGGCCAGGACCAGCTCCATCCAGCACATGTCGTACCAGCGGTCGAACTTTTGGGCACAGCGGTCGAAAGCACCCACCAAGCGATATCCCATATGGGCATGGAAGTCCTGGCTGTTGTGCGTTAGATACTCGTCGTCCTTGTCGTGCGGCACGGCGATGAGCGCGCACATGTTGGTGATGCCCATCGCGATCAGGCACTGCTTGAGCGCATCGTGCAGCTTGCGGCCCAGCCCGCCGTGGCGCACGTCGCGTGCCAGGTAAATCGACGTCTCGACCGACCAGTCGTATGCCTCGCGGCTGTTGAGCGGACTCGCATAGGCATAGCCTACCGGACGCCCGTCCAGCTCCATCACCAGATACGGATAGCGCTTGAGCGTACGCTCGATGCGCCCGGCGAACTCCTCAACGCTCGGCACCTCGTATTCGCAGGTAATCGCCGTCTGGCGCACATACGGCTCATAGATGGCAAGCAACGCCGGCGCGTCTTCGGGCGTCGCCAGGCGAATCGCCGGCTCGGACATCTCGGTCATACAACCCTTCTCTCTCAAAAACAAAGGCCGCCTTGCGCCAAACCCAGCGCAAGGCGGCCCCTCGTCATTACATCAGGCTACAGGACAGCCGCCAGCGCGTCGATGTCCTCCTGCGTCGTGGCCCAGCTGGTGCAAAAGCGCACCACCGTGTGGGTATCGTCGTACTTTTCCCAGTACTCGATCGCCGCATGCTCGCGAATGCGGGCCATGTCCTCGTTGGGCAGAATCACAAACTGCTGGTTTGTGGGCGTCTCCAAAAAGAACTGGTAGCCGCGCTCGTGCAGCACACGACGCAGCGCCTGGGCCGTCTGAATCGCCTGTCGGCCAATCTCAAAATACAGGCCATCGGTAAAGAGCGCCTCAAACTGCACGCCCGTCAGGCGGCCCTTGGCCAACAGCGCGCCGTGCTGCTTAATACGCGGAATGGGATGCGCCGGAGCGTGCATGCCGCAGAACACCACAGCCTCGCCGCAAAGCGCGCCGCACTTGGTGCCGCCGATGTAGAACACGTCGCACAGCTGCGCCAGCTCGGGCAGGGTAATGTCGCACTCATCGGCCGCCAGTGCATAGGCCAGACGAGCACCGTCCACAAACAGCGGAATCTCGCGCTTCTGGCACACCGCGTGAATCGCCGCGAGCTCGGCCTTGGAGTACAGCGTGCCGTACTCGGTCGATAGACTCACGTACACGGCGCCCGGGAACACCGTGTGCTCGTAGCTCTCGTTTTCGTAGAACACCTGGATATAGTTCTCGAGATCCTCGGCGTGCATCTTGCCCTCGTAGCCGGGGATGGTGAGCACCTTGTGGCCGCCAAACTCGATGGCGCCCGCCTCGTGGCAAGCGACATGGCCGGTCTCGGCGGCAACGACGCCCTCGTAGGGCGCGAGCAGCATGTCAATCACCGTCGCGTTGGCCTGCGTGCCGCCCACCAGCAAGAACACGTCGGCATCGGGGGCCTGACAGGCCTCGCGAATCAGCTGCTTGGCACGCTCGGTGTGCGCATCGGTACCGTAGCCGGGCTGCGGCTCCATGTTGGTATCGACGAGCGCCTGCAGCACTGCCGGATGAGTACCGTGGGAATAGTCGTTGTTGAACGCGAGCATGGCAATCCTCTCTAGCCGGGCATGGGCCCGATGATTTAAACGCCGCTATTGTACGCCGCCCGGATAGGCAATGCGTGCGGCAAGGCACTCAAGTGCCAACACCAGGGCAAAGCCGCAGCTCACGTCAGTCAAAAAGTGTGCACCGATCACGATACGGCCAAAGGCGACGAGCGCCGCGACCACGGCAGCGACCCAAAAGACCACGCGGCGTCGCGACGGCTTTTCCTTAAAGGACGCCGCAGGAAGCCCGGCGAGCATAAGGCCGATCGCCGCGTGCGCCGTGTGTCCGCTCGCAAACGACTTAAAGCCGTCCTTGATTACGCCGGCCGCAATATAGCTCCACTTGTCGGGGTTGCCAATCACCCACCACGGCTGAAAATTGAGCCCCGGCGTGACCTCGATCACGCGCATGCGCGGGCGCGACCACAGCGGCTTGACAACCACGTTGAGGATGATGGCCTGAGCGACCCACACGGCCAGCACCATCAACGCCCAGCGTGTGAGCTCGTCGGGGTCGGTCGCGCGCGTGAGGCGATAGACGATAAGGTTGGCGACGATGACCAGCACAAACGTCAGCACCAACTGAGCCGCGATGAGTTTGCCGCCAACCCTCAGGGACGAAACGATCTCGTAGCCGGTCAGGCCCACGTTGACCAGAACGCCCAGCGCGGCAAGCCACTTGCTCGTCTTGGAATCGGGGCGTGCCGAACGCACGAGCATAACGCCCGCGACGCTCGCCGTCAGCTCAAACGGCAGCTCGCCAGCGGCCTCGATAAAGCGACCGTACATGCTGCCGATATTGAACAGCGCGCTCGAGATCTGATAATCGAAAAAGCTGCCCACGCTCAGACAAAGGCACAGAACAACCGCGATGGCAGCGGCGTCTTTCTTATAGATGTACCCGAACATGCTTTCCTTTCCATCGGGCGAAGTTTTCAACCTGCAACGTGGTGGGACAAAGTTATCAGTAGTTTTGTCCCAGGGTCGCTTGCGTTGACAGGCTCGATGCGACTATCGCACCTGGGACAAAAACTACTGATAACTTTGTCCCACCGACTTACTTGTTAGTCATCGTCAGTAGCGCCCAGCTGCTGCAGCAGCATGAGTGTGGCCGCCACGGGACCGGCCTCGTCGTTGGCGTCGAGACCGCGACCCAGGCCGCTGCCCGCACCGGCGCCCGCCTTGTAGGGCACCGACAGCTTGCGGCTCTTGGGGAAGTTCACCGCACCGTAGCGGGTCTTGAGCTCAAAGGCCACCTTCTTGGGCACGTCGACACCCAAAAAAGTGATGCGTCCGCCGCTGAGCGTGACGCTCTCGAGCCCCAGGCGCTCGCCGCGAATGCGGATGCGCGCGCGGTTGAACAGGTTGAGCCCCGCCAACGGCAGCTCACCGTGCGCGGCCTCGGTCTCTTCCTGTACCTCGTCGATGCTCTCCAGGTCCTCGGCCGCCGCGAGCTTGCGGTACACGAGCACGCGCTGGTCCACCGCCGGCAGGTACTCCTCGGACAAGAAGTAATCGGCCGGCAGGTTAATGCCCACGCTCGCCGCCTCCACGCCGGCGTCGTCATCGCCGCGCGCCTCGGCCACGGCCTGGCCCAACATCTGCGTAAACAGGTCAAAGCCCACGCTCGACAGGTTGCCGTGCTGCTCGGCGCCCATCAGCGAACCGGCGCCGCGAATCTCCAGGTCGCGCATGGCGATACGCATGCCGCTGCCCAGGTCCTGGAACTCGGAAAGTGCAGTCAGGCGCGCCGTGGCCTCCTCGGTGAGCGGCAGCTCGCCCGGGAACATAAAGTACGCGTAGGCCTGCGTGGCCGAGCGACCCACACGGCCCTTGAGCTGGTAGAGCTGTGCCAGACCCAGGCGCTGCGAGTCCTCGATGATGAGCGTGTTGGCGGTCGCGTTGTCGATGCCGCTCTCCACGATGGTCGTGGCGATGAGCACATCGATCTTTTTGGTCGCGAACTCGATCATCACGTCCTCGACCTCGCGCGGGCTCATCTTGCCGTGCGCCACGCCCACGCGCGCCTCGGGCGCGGCCTCGTGCACGCGTGCCACAGCGTCATCGATGGTCTTGACGCGGTTGGACACGTAGTACACCTGTCCGCCGCGACCCACCTCCAGGCGAATCGCCGCGCTCACCACGTCGGGGTCGTACTCCCCCACGTGCACGATCACGGGGCGGCGCCCAGTCGGCGGCGTGGTAATCAGGCTCATATCGCGCACGCCGCTCGTGGCCATCTGCATGGTACGCGGGATGGGCGTGGCCGAAAGCGTGAGCACGTCAATCTGCTCGCGCAGGTTCTTGAGCTGCTCCTTGTGCTGCACGCCAAAGCGCTGCTCCTCGTCAATGATCACCAGGCCCAGGTTCTTGGGGTTCACATCGGCCGAAAGCAGGCGATGCGTGCCGATGAGCACATCAATCGTGCCCTCGGCAAACGCCTTGAGTGCGCGCTTTTGCTGCGCCGACGTGCGAAAGCGGCTGAGCACCTCGACCTCAAGGCCAAACGGGGCAAAGCGTTCAAAGAACGTCTCGTAGTGCTGCTGGGCTAGAATGGTCGTGGGGCAGAGCACCATGACCTGGCGACCGGAGTCCACGCACTTAAACGCCGCGCGCAGGGCGACCTCGGTCTTGCCAAAGCCCACGTCTCCGCACAGCAGGCGGTCCATGGGCTTGGGCGCCTCCATATCGGCCTTAATATCGGCGATGGCCTCCAGCTGATCGCGCGTCTCGTCGTAGGGGAAGCTCTGCTCCATCTCGATCTGCTCGGGCGTGTCGGGCGGGCAAGCGATACCGGTAATCGAAGAGCGGCGCGTATACAGATCGACCAGGTCAAACGCCAGCTTTTTGGCGTTCTTGCGCGCCTTGTTGGTGGCACGCGCCCAGTCGGCGGTGTTGAGCCTGGTCAGGCGCGGCTTGTCGCCGTCGGGACCAACGTAGCGCGTAATGCGGTCAACCTGCTCCAGCGGCACGTAGAGCTTGTCGCCGTCGGCATATTCCAGCAAAAAGTAGTCGCGCTCCTTGCCGCCCACTTCCTGGCGCGCGATCTCGCTAAAGAGCGCGATGCCGTGAGTGGCGTGCACCACGTAGTCGCCCGGCTTAAACGGGAACGTGATCTGCGTAATGTCCACCTTGCGGCGGCTGCGCGCGCGGTTGGCGTCCATGCGGGCGTTAAGGTCGGCGATCGAGAACACGGCCAGGTTGGCATCGGGCACCACCACACCCTGCGGCAGAGCGGCATCCACAAAGGTCACGCGTCCGCGCGAGATGGTGGGCACGGCGGCACCGGCGGCAGCCTGGGCCGCGCCCGCCTCGAGCGAGCGGGCGTTGAGCGCGTCGGCCTTGCGTTCGCGAATTGCAGCATGAGCATCCTGGCGGACAGCACGATCGGCAGAATCCGCCGCCGCCACGCGCACACGGTCGCCAATAGCGCCCGCGTTTTCGGGCGCGGCCGTCAGCGACTCCTCAAAGGTAATACCCTCATCGCCAAAGGTGAGCTCCATCGACTCGCGTGCACCGCGGTCGGGGATGGCAAACACGCAGGCATAGCGCTTGCCCACGACCTCCTGGATGCGCGTCATAAAGCGATTGTCCGAGCCCGCGATGGCCGGCTGCTCAATCTTGAGCTCTGCCGTCACCGCACCACCGGCACGAATCAAGCTCACGTAGTTCAAGCGCTGCTGGGCACCAAAGTCGAGCTGCTGGGCGCGCACGTACAGACCGTCCAAGCGGTCAATCCCCGCCTCGCCGGCGCGTGCCTCGATATCCTCGTAGGCGCGCAGGCAGTCGTCGAACAGCGAGCGCGGCTCGGACAGCACCACGAGCGCCTGGCCGCTCACATGCGACAGCGGGCTCACGGTCTGGCCGTACATCACCGGCAAAAAGCGGTCGAGCTCGGGCGTGACGATGCGTGCATCCACCATCTCGAGCAGCGCCGCCAGCTTACTGTCGTCCTGGCTGGCGCGGTAGAGCGCCACGTGCATGTTGTGAACGGCCTCGTCGGTGAGCGCCAGCTCGCGGCAGGGGAAGATTTCGATGCTGTCCTCGTTGCCGATGGTCTGCCCCGTGGAACTCACCATGCGGCGGATGCGATCAATCTCGTCGCCAAAGAACTCAATGCGCACGGGTGCCTTCTCCTGCGCGGGGAACACCTCGACGGTATCACCGTGCACGCGGAACAGGCCGGGCGCGTCGGCGGCACCGGCATTGGTATAGCCCATGCCCACCAGGCGCTGCGGCACCTCGTCAAAAGGAATCTCCTCGCCCACCGCAAAAGTGGTGGACTCCCAATAGCGACTCTCGACCGGCGGCACGCAGCGCAACAGCGCACGGGCCGAGGCAACCATGATGCAGTTGTCCCCGCGCACGATGCGCCCTAAAGCCTCGCAGCGTTGGGCCACCACGGCGTCGTCGGGCGCCTGCTCACGCCATGGATAGTCTTTGCGCTCGGGAAAGCGGCACACATGCGCCAGACCCACATAGGCGGCCAGGCTGCGCGCGGCGCGATCGGCCGCGTCCTCGCCGCTCACGATGTAGACCGTGGGACGCGGACGGCGCGCAAACTGGGCGGCCGCCATAAGCGTGCGGCCCGACTGCGACACAGCCAGCGTCACGTCCTCGCCAGCATCGAGTCCGGCCTCGACGGTCTGCAGTGCCTCGGCAGTGTAGAGCTGCGCGGCTATACGGTGAATGAGCATGCTGTTCCTCCGGCATTGCAACGCCAAAAGCCCGCCGGGGCAAGCTCGGCGGGTATGCGGCGGATTTCATTGCCTGTCATGGTAGCGCATGAGATGGACACGCCAGCGCACGCCAAACAGCTACCCCAAAACGCGCATGCCTGAACGCCCTCGGCACAAAACAGCCTGATCGGACAGCACCAATTACCAGCTTCTACCTGTATTACTTTGCAATTATGGCAATTCCTACTTTACAGTTGTGGTAACTTCTAGTTAGTAATTATGGTTTTTTTGCCTTGCCGATGTGGCAAATCCCAAAGACCTGCCACGCAACCCGGCAGATACCGACAAACTCGGTACGAGACTTTCGAACCAAAAGCATGCCTACGAGCATGCGATGCTAGACACGAAGGGCGTTAAAAATGATTGAGCGAACCATGGCCCAGAAGCTACGCGACATGTCAGAATGGTTTCCCGTCGTCTCGCTTACGGGGCCACGCCAAAGCGGCAAGTCAACTCTCATCAAGGCCGTTTTTCCTGAATATGAATATCTCAACCTCGAGAACCCGGAAGTCCGTCGCGCCGCACTCGATGACCCCGTCGGCTTTATCAGCAGGCGCCCCGATCATCTGATCATCGACGAGGCCCAATATGCACCGGAGCTGTTCAGCATGATTCAGGTCGCCTCCGACGAACGCGGAAAGACCGGCCAGTATGTATTGTCCGGCTCGCAAAACTTTTTGCTCATGCACAACATCCAGCAATCGCTTGCCGGGCGCGTCGGCATGCTCAAACTCCTGCCTCTCTCCTACCAGGAGCTCAGCGACACGCAAATCTCGCTTGACACCTACCTGATTCGCGGGGGATACCCGCGCATATACGATGCGGGCATCCCCACCGATATGTTCTACCAAAATTACCTTATGACCTATGTGGAACGCGACGCGGGCGGCCTTCTCGACGTGCGCAACCTGAGCTCCTTTAGAAAAATGATCGGGCTGTGCGCGGCTTGCGTGGGAGGGCTGCTCAACCTATCAAGACTCGCCGCTGATGTGGGAGTCGCCACGGCGACGATCAGCTCGTGGCTTTCGATCCTGCAATCAAGCTATTTGGTGTTCCTGCTTCAACCATATGCTGGAAACATGCGCAAGCGGCTTACCAAAGCGCCAAAATTGTACTTCTACGACACGGGACTACTTTGCCATCTGCTTGGCATTCAAGACGAGCGCAGTCTCATGAACCACCCCCTAAGCGGGGAAATATTCGAAAACCTCGTTGTCTCGGAACGCCAGAAGGCATACCTCAACAGAGGCCTCGAGCCCACGCTTGCCTTTTATCGCGACGACAGCAAACGAGAGATCGACCTTATCGATCTAACAGAGCCGGCTCGCCCACAGGCGTTCGAAATCAAATCGGGCGCTACCTACCGCGACACATTCGCTCGACACCTACGCTCTGTTGGTTCCGAACTTGGCATTCCCGCAAAGGACCGAGCCGTCGTATATCACGGCTCCGAGCGCTACGATACCGAGGGGGCATCGGTTGTGCCGGCAGAAGAGTTCTTGCTTCGGGAGTCATAGCGAGCGCCGTGGTCACCGGCCGCGTCCCGATTTGTACCGCCCGGAGATACGCAAGAGTGGCGGCCTGCCCTTGTAACCTAGCTCACCCGTACGCTGGGGCAAAGGTCTGCCAGCGGGCACTCGTCGCACTTAGGTTTGCGAGCGTCGCAGATCTCGCGGCCAAAGGTGATCCACTGGTGGTTGACCGACTCCCAATACTCGTGCGGCAAAATCTTGAGCAGATCTTGCTCGGTCTTGAGCGGCTCTTTGGCATGCGTCTTGGGGCTCAGCATCAGGCGGTGCGCGATGCGGTTGACGTGCGTATCGACCGCGATGCCCTCGACAATGCCAAACCCCACGTTGAGCACGATGTTCGCCGTTTTGCGCCCCACACCCGGTAGCTTGACGAGCTCCTTCATGTCGGCCGGCACCTCGCCGCCGTAATCGGCAACGATCATCTGCGCGGCCTCCACGGCGTGCTTGGCCTTGCTCTTATAAAAGCCGAGTGACTTAATGGTGTCGGCCACATCGGCCACGCTCGCCCCCGCCATGGCCTCGGGCGTGGGCCACTGGGCAAACAGCCGCGGCGTCACCTTGTTGACCTGTGCATCGGTCGTCTGCGCCGAGAGCAGCACCGCGATGAGCAGCCTAAAGGGATTCTCGTGGTCCAAAAAGCACTCAACCGGGCCATAGCGACGGTTGAGGCGTTCGCACACCTCAACGGCGCGCTCGCGTTTGGCGGCATTGGTCTCGCGTGGCATAACGACTCCTCGGCTCGGCAGAAACATAACTTCACGGAAACGATTGTCCCACGTACGGGGGCCTTAAGCCTCCAAAAATGCGCCGGTCTGGCGGCCCCACAGGCTCGCATACTCGCCGCCTGCCTCGACAAGCTGCGCATGCGTACCGTCCTCGACAATCTCGCCGTCCGCCAGCACCACGATGCGATCGAGCGCCGCCACGGTGGACAGGCGATGCGCCACCACAATGGAGGTGCGACCGCGCATCAGGTTCTCGAGCGCCTCCTGCACCAGCGCCTCGGACTCGCTGTCGAGGGCAGACGTCGCCTCGTCGAGCACCAGGATCGGCGCGTCGGTCAGGATAGCGCGGGCGATGGCCACGCGCTGACGTTGGCCGCCCGAAAGCTTGACGCCGCGCTCGCCCACCATGGTGTCAAAGCCGTTGGGCAGGCGGTCGATAAACTCGGTCGCATTGGCCAGGCGCGCGGCCTCGCGAATCTGCTCGTCGGTTGCGTCGGGGCGGCCGTAGGCGATATTCTCGCGAATGGAGCGATGGAACAGCAGCGCCTCCTGCGGCACGTAGGCAACCTGGCGGCGCAGGCTCTGCTGCGTGCAGCGCGAGACGTCTTGGCCGTCCACGAGCACGCGGCCGCCCTGCACATCGTCCAAGCGCAACAGCAGCTTGGTGAGCGTCGTCTTGCCCGAGCCCGATTTACCCACCAGGCCCACGCGCTGGCCCGCCGCCACGTGAAGCGTCAGGTCGTCGAACACGTTCTCGCCCGCCGCGGCGTCACGGTATGCAAAGCTCAGGTGCTCAAAATCAATCGCACCTTCGGTCACTTTAAGCTCGGGAGCGTTCTCGTCGTCTGCCACCAGACGCGGCTCGTCCAGCACGCGCGTCATCTCGGCCGCATCGCCCAGCGCGCGGTTGATGCGCTGCATCATGGAGCTTACGTAGTTCAGACGCATGGTGAGGTTGTACGTATAGGTAAAGATCATGACGAGCGCGCCGGCCGAAATGCCAAACCACGCGTTGCCACCCGCGACGAACACACTCACCACGGCCATGGTGATGACGATAAGGCCCGAGGTCGTAAAGTTGCGCTGCATCATGGCGTGCATCGAAACCGTTTCGGCGTCGCGCGCGGCGCGGTCGGCGGCATCGAACAGGTCGCGCTCAAAGTCCTCGCGCCCACAGGTCTTGACGGCCAGGATATTCGTGACCGCGTCGGACAGCACGCCCGACAGCTTGTTCTGCGCGGTGGACGTCGCGGCCGAAAGCGGCATGATGCGCTTGTACATAAGCCAGACAAACGCAATGTAGACGACCATGATGCCCACCAGGATCACGGTAAACGTCGGCACCACCGGAGCGAGCGCCGCCACCGTGCAGACAACCGAGGTGATGGTGGGAATGAGCGAATACACCGTCACGTCTACCAGCCCCGTATAGCCGCTCATAAAACGACTCGTCTGGCTCACGAGCGATCCGCCAAAGCGGCTGGTGTGAAATGTCATGGATTGATTGGAGAGCGTGTCGAAGCACAGGCGCGCCAAGTGATAGTTACCCGCAATCTCGAGCTTGTAAACGGTGTAGTCCTGCAGCTTGGAGAGGATCTGGCCCACTAGGTTAACGAGCACGAGCGCCAGAATGTAGGGACCAAAGACCTCGAATACTTGATCGCCCGCCACGGAACCCGCTTGGACGCGGTCGACGATGAGGGCCATCACGTAGGTGTTGGCAAACGTGAGCAAAAAGATGTAGCCCGCCGACGAGAACACCGAGAGAAAGACGATCAGCGGCTGCGTGCGCGTGACGTCCCAAAAACGCTGCAGCGTGCGGCGCACGGTGGAGCGTTTGAGCGGACTGGTGTTTCTCTGAGACATGGGCTTCCTTTCGCGTCTGATAGGGCGAAACGCCATTGTTGCACACTAAAGCGCACTTCAGGCAAGTGCGACGCGAAAAGCGCCCGCGTCCCGCGCTTGCGCAGGCGCCCCGCCGTCAGATGCAGCTAGTCCTCGTTTTTTTGGTCTGCGAGCAGCTCCGCAGACGTGAGTCCCAAGATCTCGTCGGCCTCCCGCGCGTCTTCCAGCGCGTCGATATCCTTGAGCTTGCGCTCCATAACGTTGGTACGCGTGGTGATGATGCCCTCGACCGTCTTTCCTGCGGTCTCAATCTGCTGCTGGGCGCGGCGCAGCGCCGCCTGATAGCGCGGCAGCTCGGCCTTGACGGCAGAGAGCACGCGCAGCACGTCATCGGTGCGTTTTTGCAACTTAAACGTCTGGTAGCTCATCTGCAGGCTGTTGAGGATGGCCGCCATGGTGCTGGGGCCGGCAACGTTAACGTGATAGTCGCGGCCCAGGGTCTCGATAAGCCCGGGGCGGCTGACGACCTCGGCGTACAGGCCCTCAAACGGCACGAACATAATGCCAAAATTGGTGGTCGCGGGCACGCTCAGGTACTTTTCGCAGATGTCCTTGGCCTCGCGTTTCACCATCGCATCGAGCGTCTTGCGCGCGGTGGCCACCGCCTCGGCATCACCCGACTCTTGCGCGTCGAGCAAGTGCTCGTACGCATCGCCCGGGAATTTGGAGTCGATCGGCAGCAGCACGGGATCGCCCTCGTCTACCGGCAGCTTGACGGCAAACTCAACCCGCTCCGAGGCGCCGGGCTTGGTGGCGACATTTTCCAGATACTGATCGGGTGTGAGGATGTCCGCCAGGATTGCACCCAGCTGTACCTCGCCCAAAATGCCACGCGCCTTGACGTTGCCCAGCACGCGCTTGAGGTCGCCTACGCCGGTGGCGATAGACTGCATATCGCCCAAACCCTTGTACACGGCCTCGAGCTGGTCGCTCACCTGCTTAAACGATGCAGACAGGCGATCGTTGAGCGTGCGGGAGAGTTTCTCGTCCACCGTCGCGCGCATCTGATCGAGCTGCACGTTGTTGTCCTTGCGGATGGCGCCCAGCTGGGCATCGACCGTCTCGCGCACCTTGTCCAGGCGATGCTCGATGCCCTCGCGGTTGGCGCCGAGCTGTTGGGCCGTCTCGCGGCGCAGGTCATCCATGCGGTCGCCGGCCTGCGAGAACTCACGCGCGATGGTCAGGTAGCGCTGCTGCTCTACGGCCGCATCGGTCGTCTGCTGCTGCGCGATGGCATTTGCCGTGCGGCGGGTTTCTGCCAACGCGACGTTCAGGGTGTCGAGCGCGTTGTTGGCCTGCTCGAGCGCGGCCAGCATCTCCGCCCCGCTATCGCCGCGCTCCCGCAGCTCGGCGCGAAGGCCCTTGAGCTGCAGGGCACAAGCCACAGCAACCCCCACCGCCACCAAGGCGATCACAACAAGCACGATATCAATAGCAGACATAGACTCCGCCCAACAAACCCAATCGATTATCAATCAAAACCGCGATCAATCTTACCCCGCCACACACACGGATCACTCACTGCCTTGCAGACAAATTTCTCTTAGAGCCGCGGACGCTAAAACGCTAGCTCTCCCAGCCGGCGCGGATGGTTGTTATGACGTCACCTAAGCGCTGGCCTAGGGCCGCTAGATGCTGGAGCACCTCGTTGGGCGATGCGCCGTTGAGGATGCACGTGAGGGCATACGACGCCAGAAAGATGGCCGCAAGCCCCAGCGGGATGAGCACGATCATCGCCAAGGTGCGCAGGCGCTGGCCCACGCGGCGACGACGCGCACGACGCTTGTCGAACGCGAGCTCCTGCGCATATGAATCTTGCTGTACGGAATAGGCCTCTGGTGCCGATTCACACCCGGGCACAGCTGCAGGTACAGCAGCGGGCACGACATTTTGCGCAAAGGGCTGGACTGCCGCCCCTTGCATTTGCATCTCCATGAGTCGTTGCTGCTGACGCAGCATGCGCTCAGCTTGTTGCTGCGGAGTCTCAAGAAACAAATCCATGCTGGCCTCCAAAATCGGAGCATTCGACGCTTACGCCCAGCATCCCGCACCGCCATGACCGCGACAACGCAATCCGTAGCAATAGCCGCAAAGTTTCTTGTTGACAAAAGCTGTCGAAAACCTCAACAACTCCCCTACCAGCACTTTCTCTGAGCTTTTTTCGCCAACAATCTTTTGGCCTTCCACCCTTACGCCAACTGACCAAAATCTAACCAAAAGCTTGACGAAAATTGTGGGGACAGGGACCCCACACAAAAACGTGCCGCCCCAAAAGGGGCGGCACACAAACTTCTAATCAGCTTTTCAGTAACGAGCACGCGACGACCCGAAGCCGGAGCGCAGGGCGGGAGGCCGGATCGCCTTCCCTCAACGCGACCCTGCGGAGCCGTGAGCGGGGAGGGAAGGCGATCCGGCCTCCCGCCCTGCGCTCCGCAGCAGCCAGCGCCAAGCGCTAGTAGTTCACCACCTGCTCCTCAAAGTACGCCTTCGGGTGGTTACAAACCGGGCACACCTCAGGCGCCTCGGCACCAACGTGCAGGTGCCCGCAGTTCAGGCACTTCCACACCTTTACGCCCTCACGCTCAAACACCTCGCCCGACTCGATGCGCTCGACGAGCTTGTTGTAGCGCTCCTCGTGGGCCTTCTCGACGGCGGCGACACCACGGAACTTTGCGGCAATCTCGGCAAAGCCCTCTTCCTCGGCGGTCTTGGCAAACTCGTCGTACATCGTGGTCCACTCGTAGTTTTCACCCGCAGCGGCATCGCGCAGATTGTCCAGGGTATCGGGGACGGCGCCATCGTGCAGATACTTAAACCACAGTTTGGCGTGCTCGGACTCGTTGCCAGCCGTCTCGGCAAAGATGTTCGAGATCTGAACGTAGCCGTCCTTCTTTGCCTTGGAGGCATAGTAGCGATACTTGGTGTGTGCCTGGGACTCACCGGCAAAAGCGGTCTCGAGGTTCTTCTTGGTTTGGGAATTCTCAAAATCCATAGGTGTACTTCCCTTCAACGCATGCCGCCCGTAGGCTTCGAGCGGCCTCGTCTTTAGGATGCCCTCATGTCGGAAATCTAAACCTTACAATCCTGTTCTTCAGATTTCCACGGGCTAAATGCTCAGCCAGCGATCGCCCTCGGCTCGGCAAAAGCCCTCACGCTCCAGGTCGGCCAGAATGCCCGCGACAAGCTCGCGCTCGACCGGCCCGCGCCCAGCCGCCGCTTCCATATCGTTAACGCCCACCACGGCATCAGCAAGCGTAATCCCCGCCGGTTGGCCATCGCGCGCTGCCAGCAACATGCGCACGATATGCGCGCGCTTTTGGCGACGTGAGCCCTCAAACTTTGATTGACGGCTATAGCCCGCCGAGCGCCTGGACGGATTGGGCAACGTCTTTTTTAGATATGCGCCGTAATCCAGCAACGCGTAATACCACGCGCGCGGCGTGTCGGCATCATCGAGCGGCACGGCAAAGGGAGCGATCTCGTCGGTCGCCGCACCGGGGACCGCCGGACAGGCCGCCTGAATCAGCGGCACCAGCTCGCGGTCGGGAACAGCCGGTACATCGGGAAAGAAGTGATGCAGAAAGACCGTGCGCACGTTGGTCTCCAGATACACGCCTGGAAGGTCAAACGCAAACGACCGGATACCTTGCGCCGTTGCCGGGCCAATACCAGGCAGAGCGACCAAGTCACGCGTCTCACGCGGAAACTCACCGTCCCAGTCCTCCACAACGCGCTGAGCGGCCTTGTGGAGCGCCAGAGCGCGTCGGTTGTAGCCCATGCCCTGCCAAGCGTCCAAAACATCGGAAGGCGCGGCTTGGGCAAGCGCCTGCACGGTCGGAAAGCGATCGAGCCACGCCGGCATACGCGTCTCCACGCGTGGCACCTGTGTTTGCTGCAACATGACCTCGGAAAGCCAAATGATGTACGGATCGCGCGTGCGGCGCCACGGAAGGTCGCGATAACGCAGGACCCCTTCCGAACGAATCATCGAACGAAAGGGGTCCTGAATCATATCTATGCTCCTTATGCGGCGCTATTCCTCCCGGCATGTATACGCACAGGTGGCGTACTCGGGAAACGCTTCGCGGTCGGCGAACTTGGGATCGACGGCCGGGAACTGGCGGTGAGCGACGATGTCGCCGAGCGAAACGGAATCGAGGTAGTCGCGCATCAATGCTTGAGCTCCGGCCCACAGGGGATGATAGCAGCACGTGCCCATGCGCGCACAGTCGCCATCGGGTGCGGTGCAATCATTCATAACCATAGGGCCCTGAACGGCCTCGACGACCTGACGAATGGTAACGTCGTCCGGACTGACCTTGAGACGCATGCCACCGTGGACGCCACGCAGGCTCTCCACAATACCGGCCTGGACCAAACCGTGCTGAATCGAGCGGGCAAACGAATACGGAACATTGACCTCTTCGGCAGCGGTGCGAACAGAAAGCAAACGCTCCGGATCCTCGGCAAGCATCGCCAACATACGAAGGGCGTAATCAGTCTTCCTCGATATGTCCATTTTTCCCCTTTCAAGGAATACGAACAGCTCGAACGAGCTCCGGGGCCGAGCTTGTGTCGAGACGCTAAATGACCGCTAGGACATCCAAATGGTAAATCGGATATCCACTGAACGCCGCGCTCGGAGCGAAATGCATCAGATGCGGCCTACAGTGCAATTTAGTATAACCTAACCCCCTGTCTCGTTGAACAGGTGTTGCGCAACAAAGCTGTTGTTCAGACAAATATACTTATTAGATTTTACTTGCGTTCCCGAAGGCGCGGGGATTCTGGGCGAAGATGCACCAGGGCGATCGTTCTATCGAAACAAAGTGCATCAAACGCAAAAAGCCACGTCCGAAGACGTGGCTTTAATTGCGTTGGCGGGAAGTACGGGGCTCGAACCCGCGACCTCCGACGTGACAGGCCGGCGCTCTAACCAAACTGAGCTAACTCCCCAGGCAGACGTTCGCGTTTGTTTCCGCTCGCGTGCGCTGCGGGGATTAGTATACACAGAAGTCTGTCCGGCGCGCAACAACTTTTTTGAAAAAATTTTTGGGGCCATCCGGGAGGGTCTCCGGCGCTGGGGGCGGGGGTTAAGTTTGCTGCTCTACAGTCCTGCGCAAGACGGAAAGCACATTAAGTGCTT
>CAJJSS010000027.1:0-33574 GCA_905194545.1 Coriobacteriaceae bacterium
CGCGTCGCCAAGGGCCGCGTGGAGAAGGTCGAGGACGTCCTCAACGTGGGCGACGAGGTCAAGGTCGTCGTCATCGAGGTCGACGACCGTGGCAAGATCTCGCTCGATCGTCTTGACAAGCCTGAGGCCCCGGCTCGCGCCGAGGGTGCCTCCGAGGGCGACGGCGAGCACTTCCAGCGTCGTGAGCGTCCGCGTCGCGAGCGCTCCGAGCGCAGCGACCGTCCGCGCCGTCCCGGTGACAACGGAGGCCGCAAGCCCCGCCGCCACCACGACGCCGAGTAACAGCCGTACATAACCAGCACCGCAAGGGCGACTCCGGACAGGGGTCGCCCTTTTGCTTGCGCCCGGGAGGGCCGCATATGAAGTTTCCTGCTCTACAGTCCTGCGCAAGATGGAAAGCACATTAAGTGCTTTCCTTTGCGTGCGGAACTCGCGATAAACTTCATATGCGGCCCTCCCGGGCGCAAGCAAAAGGACTGGTTAGTGCCGCTCGCTATTTAGTTAGACAGTCTATTCAGTAGTCAGATTTCAGATCTGTAGATAGCCGCAGCAGCATCTTCCCAGATAAAACCGACCAAAATAAACCTGTCCCTTTTTGGCAGGTTTCCCGTGGGGGGTACCGTCAAGATTCTTTCGCAAATTGATCGAGGCGGCCTCGGCCCCGCCTTGCTCTAGCCCTCCGCCTTCTTGCTCAGCTCGTCCATCTCCTCCAGCTTCGACATGTCCAGGTACCTCCTCTTGCCCCATTCGTGCTCCACGATGTACTTCAGCCTCGCCGTCACCAGCATCAGGGCCGAGTTGCCGTCCGGGAAGGTCCCTACGACTCTCGTCCTCCGCCTGATCTCGCGGTTGATGCGCTCGATACCGTTATTGGTCCGGATTCTGCGCCAGTGCTCCGGCGGGAAGTCCGTGTAGGCGAGAGTCTCGGAGAAGCCGTCGCGCACCGTCCTCGCGGCCGCGCCGAGCCTCATCCCGTCCAGCTCGTCCGCCACCTCCGCCGCCTTCCTCGAGCACGCCTCGCGCGATTCCTGCGCGTGAATCGCCTTCAGCATGCGCGCCACGGCCTTCCTCCTGGTCACGGGCACCCTTCCCAACACGTTTCGGTAGAAGTGGACCGTGCAGCGCTGGTAGCGTGCCCCGGGGAACACCTCCTCGAGCGCACCGAGCATCCCCGCGCACTTGTCGCCGGTGACGAGCCGCACGCCGGAGAGCCCGCGCCCCCTGAGCCACGAGAAGAACTCGCGCCACGAGTCCGCCGACTCGGTGTAGCCCTCCGCGCAGCCGATGACCTCCCGGTCGCCGGTGGAGTTGACGCCGATGGCCACCAGAACGGCCACGTTCTCGTAGGACCCTCCCCAGCTGCGCTTGAGGTAGATGCCGTCGACGAAAACGTAAGGGTAATCGCCCTCGAGCGGCCTCTGGCGCCAGGCCTCGATGGACGCGAACGCCTTCTCGTTGAGGTTGGAGACGGTGCCGGAGGACACGGGCGCTCCCCAGAGGAGTTCGGAGACGTCCTCGATTCTCCTGGTCGAGACGCCCGCGAGGTACATCTCGACGATGGCCTCCTCGACCGAAGTCTCGCGCCTGCGGTAGCGCTCGATAACGGCCGTCTGGAAGGTCGCGCCGCGCAGCTTCGGCACGTTGAGCTCGACCTCTCCTGCCCCGGTGACGAGCTTTCTCGCGTAGTGGCCGCTGCGGTATGCCTCCCGGCCTGCCGTCCTCTCGTAGCGCCCGGCCCCTACGAGCTCGGACGCCTCCTCGTCGAGCAGCGCGTTGAGCGTCTCCTCGACGGTCTTCCTCACCAGATTCTTTATGTCCTTGCGCAGCGACTCCTCGTCGACTGTTACGATGTTCGCAGACACGGCCCGTGCCCCTTTCGTCGTTGATTTGTTGTTTAGCCGCTAGAAATCATATGACGGGGCGCGGGCCGTGTTCCGCTATGCGGTTGTCAATTTGCGAAAGAAATTATGCGTCACCCCGTGGGGCGGGCGCTGATGAAGTTTATCGCGAGTTCCGCACGAACAGGAGGCCACTTAATGTGGCCTCCGTCGTGAGCAGGACTGTAGAGCAGGAAACTTCATCAGCGCCCGCCCCACGGGAAACCGGCGGGATAGACCAGTTCAGATGGGGCTTTGATGCATGGGTGGTCTGTTGTTGTGCAAATGGGTATCATACTGTGGTTATTGCATCGACTCTGCGATGCATATTTGTACGTTCCCGGCGGTCGGTTTGCCAGAAGCGCCCCGTCGGTTGTTCCAGACCTGTTTCGAAGAAAGGAAACCACACTTACCTATGGCAGCTAAAAAATCATCTCCTTTGAAGATCATTCCGCTCGGCGGCCTTGACGGCATCGGCAAGAACATGACGGTCTTCGAGTGCGGCGACGACATGGTGCTCGTCGACGCCGGTCTTATGTTCCCGGATGACTCCCAGCCCGGTATCGACCTGGTGCTTCCCGACTACACCTATGTTCTGGAGAACGAGGAGAAGCTCCGCGGTATCATCGTCACTCACGGCCACGAGGACCACACCGGTTCGCTTCCGTACCTGCTGCAGGACCTCAACAACAAGGTGCCCATCTTCTCGAGCAAGCTGACGCTCGGTTTTATCGAGGGCAAGCTCTCCGAGTTCCGCATCCGCGCGCCTAAGTTCCGCGAGGTCAAGGGCGGCAGCCATGTCAACCTCGGCGGCATCTCGCTCGACTTCTTCTCGATGACGCACTCCATCCCCGGCGCTCTGGGCGTGTTCATCCGCACCAATCAGGGCACCGTTATGCACACCGGCGACTTTAAGCTCGACCAGACGCCCATCGATGGCGTCACGCCCGACTATGCCGCTATCAGCCGCTTTGCCAAGCAGGGCATCGACCTGCTGCTTTCCGACTCCACCAATGCCACGGTTCCCGGCTTTACCAAGTCCGAGGCCGAGGTTGGTCCCAACCTGCTGCACGCCATCAAGAACGCCCCGGGTCGCGTGTTCGTCGCATCGTTCTCGAGCCACATCCATCGTTTGCAGCAGATCTGCGATGCCGCCCGCAAGTGCGGCCGTAAGGTCGTTGTGACCGGTCGCTCCATGCTCACGAACACCCGCGTGGCGCGCGAGCTCGGTTATCTCAACATCGATGATGCCGATATCATCGATGCCTTCGATATCGATAACCTGCCTGACGACAAGATCGTCGTCATGTGCACTGGTTCGCAGGGCGAGCCGCTGTCGGCCCTGTCCCGCATGGCCAATGGCGAGCACAAGACGCTCTCCATCCACGAGGGCGATACCGTTATCCTCTCGGCAACTCCCGTTCCTGGCAACGAGAAGGCCGTCCAGCAGGTCGTCAACAGCCTGGCCAAGCTCGGCTGCGACGTGTGGGATAAGAACCGCGCTCTCGTCCACGTCTCGGGTCACGGTAGCCAGGAGGAGCTCAAGCTCCTGATGGCCATGGCCAAGCCCACGTATTTTATGCCGGTTCACGGTGAGGCCGTGCATCTGCGCGCCCATGCCCAGCTGGCCCGCAAGATGGGCATCAAGGACGATCATATCTTTATCCTCGATAACGGCGACACGCTCGAGATGCGCGGTGGTATCGTCAAGCGCGGTACGCCCGTCGAGTCCGGTGTCGTTTACGTCGACGGCCTGCGTATCGGCGATACCGACCCCATCGTCCTGCGCGATCGCCAGAAGCTCGCCAACGACGGTATGGTCACGGCCGTTGCCATCGTCTCCCTCAAACATAAGAAGATCGAGGCCATCGAGTTCTCGGGCCGCGGCGTCTCGTTTGCCATCGACGACCAGTTCTCCGAGGATGCCTCCGCGTCCATTATGAAGACGATCGAGAAGGGTAAGTTCAGCTTTACCAGCAGCGGTTCCGATGCCATTCGCAAGGCCGTGCGCGATTCGCTCTCTAACTTTATCTGGAGCCGTACGCGCACCCGTCCGATGATCATCCCGGTCGTCATGGAGGTTTAGTTTGGCGCGCGGATCTGCACAAAACGCCAAAGGCAATAAGGCCAATAACCAACCGGCATCTGCTAAGGGTGCCGGTTCCCATCTGCGTGCCAATAAGGGCCACGAGTCCGAGTTCGATGAGTTTGAGCCCTTGGTCGAGCCTTCGGCCAATCGCGATATCGCCGGTGTGGTCATCGCCGTTTTGGCGATCGCGTCCTTCATTGCCGTGATCTCTCCGGCAACAGCGCCCGTGACGGCTGCGGTTGCCGGTTTCTACCACCTGGGCTTTGGTCTGGGCGCCTACGTGCTGCCGATCGTCATCTTGCTGTTTGCCGCCACGCTCTTTTTGGGTGAGGACTCGCCGCTCAACGTGCGCTCTGTTGCGGGCGGCGCCTTGGTCTTTATCGCCGTCGTCTCCATTCTTTCGCTGATGGTGCCGGGCACGAGCGATTCGTGCGACCTTATGTTTACGCCGCAGAACCTTTCCGTGTCGGGCGGCTACATTGGCGCCTTTATCGCAAGTGCCTTGCAAAACGCCCTGGGTAAACCTATCGCCATGGTTGTCTTGCTGGGGCTTGTCGTCGTTGGTTTGGTCATTATCGGCTTTTCGGTGGGTGGCGTTTTGCGCTCCGCACGCGATCGCGCTGCCGATTTTGCCGAGCGTCGACGTGCCGATGTCAATGCGAGCCCGTGGGGCGATGAAGAGGCCCTGTCTGTTCCCGGCGTCGCTCGTCCGCACCTGAGCATTCTGCGCCAGAAGGGGACTGACGCCGCGGTGACCACGGTCATGGGTGGCGATGTCGACCCGGTTTTGGATGACGACGAGGACGATGACCCATTTGTCGACGTATCCGAGTCGGTTGAAGCCGAGCGCGCCAAGACCACGCTGCTGCCGCGCCGCCATGCCAAGAAGGGCAAGGCTGCGCCCAAGCTCAACACAAGCGAGCCCGACCCGTCTTGGTCCGATAGCGAGATTGAGCTCACCGAGGGTGACGACGAGGACGACGAGGCTCCGCTCGAGACCGCCAAGACAACCTTGCTGCCGCGTCGCCACGCCAAGCGCGGTCAGGTCACTGGACAGCTTTCGATGGAGGACGATCCGGACAAGGTTGACGAGTCCGAGCCGCCGTTTGCCGTGAACCCTGTTTCGGCCGCACCTCAGATTCCCGACTTCTTAAAGCATCCCAAGGTTGCCGATGCGCCTGCCACGAGTGCTGTCGAATCGGCTGCGGCTCGTGATGGGGGAGCGGACGGCGGCGCCGCAGATAACGAGGGCGAAGAAGAGGACGGCCTCAAGCTTCCGCCGCTCGAAATCCTACATGCCAACCCGCAGTCGGCTTCTGCCGCGTCTTCGGATAAGGAGCTGGAGCAGACCGCTGAGTCACTGCAATCCACCTTGCTTGAGTTTGGCCGCAGTGCCCGCGTGGTCGGCTGGATCGCCGGCCCCACGGTGACGACCTTTAAGCTGCAACCTGGCGAGGGCGAGCGCGTGAGCAAGATTTCGAGCCTCGAGGACGATATTGCGCTTTCGCTCGCCGCCCAGTCGGTTCGTATCTTTGCCCCGATCCCCGGCACCTCGCTCGTGGGCATCGAGATTCCCAACCGCAAGCGCCAGAACGTCAATCTGGGCGACGTGCTGCCCTATGTGAAGGGCGGTCCGCTCGAGCTTGCCATCGGCCGCGACGCCGAGGGCACGCCGGTCGTCGCCGACCTCGCCAAGATGCCTCACCTGTTGATCGCCGGTACGACCGGTTCAGGTAAGTCGGTGATGATCAATTCCATCATCACGACCTTGCTCATGCGCGCCCTTCCCGAGGACGTTCGCCTGATCATGGTCGACCCCAAGCGCGTCGAGCTTGCGGGCTATAACGGTCTGCCGCATCTCTATGTGCCCGTGGTGACCGAGCCCAAGCAGGCCGCGAGCGCCCTGCAGTGGGCCGTGTCCGAAATGGAGCGCCGCCTGAAGGTATTCGAACGCCTCAACGTCCGTAAGATTTCGACCTATAACGAAAAGCAGGCCGCCGGCGAGTTTGAGCATTACGACAACCCGCCGCAAAAGATGCCCTACCTGGTCATTATCATTGACGAGCTCTCTGACCTGATGATGGTCGCCGGTAAGGATGTCGAGGCCTCGATCGTGCGTATTGCACAGCTGGGCCGCGCCGCCGGTATTCACCTTATCGTTGCCACGCAGCGCCCCAGCTCCAACGTGGTGACGGGCCTTATCAAGGCCAACATCACCAACCGCATCGCCTTTAACGTCGCCACGGGCATCGACTCGCGCGTCATCATCGACCAGATGGGTGCCGAGAAGCTCACCGGTTTGGGCGACATGCTGTTCTCCAAGGTCGACTGGGGCAAGCCCCGCCGTATCCAGGGCTGCTTTGTCTCGGACGACGAAATCAACGAGATTGTCGAGTTCGTCAAGTCGCAGAGCGAGCCCGACTACCACGAGGAGATTCTGTCCGCCGTGGCGCCCGCTTCCATGTCCATGGCTGGTGGCGGCGGCATTGTCCGCACCGGCGTCGCCGAGCCGCAAGACGATGATCCGCTCATTTGGGAAGCCGCCCATATTGTGGTGGAATCGCAGCTGGGCTCCACATCTGGCCTGCAACGCCGCCTGAAGGTTGGCTATGCGCGTGCCGGGCGTATTATGGACATGCTGGAAGAAAAGGGTGTCGTCGGCCCGCCCGACGGTTCCAAGCCGCGCGAGGTCCTGTTGGACGAGGAGGGGCTTGCCGCGCTGGAATCTGTCGACGCCGAGATGGCACGTGAAGATCGTGAGTTTGGAGGATTCTGATGGCTGCACGCTTTGGTGACATGCTGCTCGAGCAGCGTCGCCGAATGGGCCTTTCCATTCAGCAGGTCGCCAACACCATCAAAATCAGGCCGCAGATCATCGAGTTTTTCGAGACCGGTAACTTTGCTTCGATGCCGCCGCGCGGCTATGCGCAGGGCATGATTTCGAGCTATGCTCGTTTTTTGGGCCTCAATCCGCGCGAGGTCGTCAATGCCTACTTTGACGAACTGATGGCATACGAACGCGAGACGTCGCAGCAGGGCGGTCGTTTCCAGGACGCCGCCGGCTACGTCAATTCGCGTTCCTCTGTCGATAACGGGCGCTTTCTGATGGTTCAGGGCGGTCGTTCGACTCGCTATGGACAGCGTCCTCAGCAGGCCGGTTATATTACCGAGACGGGTTCGGGCGAGGAGATTCGCTCGCAGCGTGACCGGTTCCGCAGTACGCCGATGCCCGAGGACCGTGCACTTCCCGCTGCCCGCGGCGTGGCGCGTGACCCTCGTGCCGGCTACGGCGACGGCGGCTATTCCGATCGCGGTCACCGTGGTATCTCCACCGGACGCTCTCGCAGTGGCTATGCGGACGCCGATACCACGCAGGTGACGCCGCGTCTTCGCTCTCAACCACAGCCGTATGGCCAGCGCTCTTCGGCTCCGCGTGCGGGCCAGCGTGGCTATCAAGGCCGCGGTGAACTTGCGCCCCGCTCGGGTCAGCGCAGCCTTCAGGGCCAGGGTGGCTATTGCGGCCGTTCCGATAGCAATCGTGGCCGTATGCCTCAGGGAGGCGGCCGCAGCAGTTCCAGTCGTGGACGCGGCGGTTCCCGTGCTCCTCAAAACAACGGGCTCGATCCGCGTATCGTCTACGCCGGTATCGGTGCCGTGGCGTTGCTGCTGATCGTGCTCATCGTGGTACTTCTGCGCGGCTGCGCATCTTCGACGCCCGAGACCACGCCCGAGACGCCCGCTGTTACCAAGACGACGACCAAGAAGTCTTCTAAGAAGACCGAAACGGTCGACGAGGACGAAGACACCGATGAGGCGACGGATGAGTCGACCGGTTCGGACGCCACCAAGACGACGGCTAAAAAGGAAGAGAACGAGGCAACGAAGGTCAAGGTCTCCGTTGCCAAGGGAAAGACCGCGTGGATTGAGGTCAAGGTCGACGGAAAGTCGGTCTATGGCGCCCAGGCGACTGGCCCCTTTGAGCAGGAGTACACGCCCGAGTCCTCGATCGAGATCACCACGTCCAAGCCTTCCGATGTCACCGTTACCAAGAATGGCGAAAAGGTCCGTTACGATACCAAGACTTCGGGCGTGGCGCGTGTGACGATCACCGTTCCCAAGAAGGAGACGACCGATTCCGAGAATGGTGAAAGTTCTGATGGTGCCGACACCACCGACGGTACCGATACCACCGACGGCACCGATGCCCAGTCCACGGATGGCGCCGATGCCGCAACTGACGGTCAGACGCCCACCGATTCTACCGACTATTCGTACGATAGCTATTAAGCCGCTCGTACGCGAAAGGAAACATCATGGCTAAAGATTCCAGCTTCGACGTCGTGTCCGAGGTCAATATGCAAGAGGTCGACAACGCCTTCCAGCAGACCACGCGCGAGATTTCCCAGCGCTATGACCTGAAGGATTCCGGCGCCACGATTGAGCTTTCGAAGGGCGACAAGCTCTTTACGATCAACGCCCCGGCCGACTTTGTCTCCAAGCAGATCATCGATGTCCTGAGCTCCAAGCTCATCAAGCGCGGTATCGACCTCAAGGCTGTTTCGTGGGATGCTCCGCAGGCGGCATCGGGCGGCACCGTGCGCGTGCTCGGCCATATCGTCGAGGGTATCGACCAGGCGACCGCCAAGAAGATCAACAAGGACATCAAGGACCAAAAGCTCAAGGTCAAGGTGACCATCGAAGCTGACAAGCTGCGTGTTTCCTCTGCTTCGAAGGACGCGTTGCAGACCGTGATTCAGTTCCTGCGCGACCAGGACTACGGCCAGCCGCTGCAGTTCACCAACTACCGCTAATATCATTCGAAAGGACCGCTCTCCAACATGGATACACCGTTGGGCTCCGTGCTCTACATCACCCTCGGGTGCGCCAAGAACGAGGTCGATACCGACCGCATGCGTTCTCTTTTGACCGCCGCAGGCTACGAGGAGGCATTCGACCCGCAGGAGGCCGATATCGCCATCGTCAATACGTGCTCGTTCCTCGCCTCCGCAACGTCCGAGAGCATCGAGATCACGCTCGAGCTCGCCAACGAGGTGCAGGACGGCGTTCGTTCTTGCCCCATCGTCATGTGCGGCTGTGTGCCGTCGCGCTATGGCGACGACCTGCCTGACGAACTGCCCGAGGTCGCTGCCTTTGTGAAGGCCGACGAGGAGGATGGCATCGTGGCGGTCATCGATGGCGTGCTGGGTGTCGAGCGCGAGATTGCCGCCTATATTCCGCAGGTCAAGCGCACCGTCGAGGGCGCTGTCGCCTACGTCAAGATCTCCGATGGCTGCAACCGCTTCTGTAGCTTCTGCATGATCCCGTATATCCGCGGTCGTTATCACTCGCGCAATGCCGAGAGCATTATTTCCGAGGTGCGCGACTTGGTTGCCGGTGGCGTGCGAGAGATCGTGCTGATCGGCCAGGACACGGGTATTTGGGGCACCGACTTTGCCGACGAAGACGTCACCGATGGCTCGCCGCGCAATCTGGCGCAGCTGCTGCATGCCGTCGCCGAGGCCGTGCGCCCGCACAACGTCTGGGTCCGCGTGCTCTACCTGCAGCCCGAGGGCATGACTGACGAGCTCATTGAGACCATTCGTGATACGCCCGAGGTGCTGCCCTATATCGATATCCCCGTGCAGCACTGCGACGCGCGCATCCTCAAGGCTATGCGCCGTTCTGGTTCGCGCCAGGAGCTCGAGGACCTGTTCCGCGATCTGCGTGAGCGCATCCCCGGCATCGTGATCCGTTCCACGGCCATGGTCGGCTTCCCGACCGAGACCGACGACGAGTTCCGCGACCTTATCGACTTTATGGACACCGTCGGCTTCGACTACACGAGCGTCTTTGCCTACTCGCAGGAGGAGGGCAGCCTGGCCGCCAAGATGGAGGGCCAGGTCGACGAAGAGGTCAAGCTCGAGCGCGCCCAGGAGGCCATGGACCTGGCCGAGTCGCTCGGTTTTGCTGCAACTGCCGCACATGTGGGCGAGCGCGCCCAGGTGATTGTCGACGGTATCGAAGAGACCGAGGACGGCGCCGAGCTGATCGGACATGCCTGGTTCCAGGCGCCTGATTCCGATGGCGCGGTGCATCTGGATGCCAGCGAGGCATCTGTGGGCGATATTCTGACGGTCGAGTTTACCGATAGCTTCTGCTATGAGCTTATCGGCCATGTTGTGGAGTAGGAGAGCGTCGTGGCAAACGAGAGCAATAAGGAACTGACGAGTGTTTGGACGCCCGCCAACATCGTGACGTGCGTTCGCATCGTCTTTATCCCGGTGTTCATGATTGTGTCGGCGCTTTCTCACACGAGTGTTGCCGGTACAGATTGGAGCACCTTCGACGGCCCGCTCGCCGCCGCTGCCTTCATTCTGTACGTCATCCTGTCGTGCACCGATAAGGTTGACGGCTACCTGGCGCGCTCGCGCAACGAGATTACCGACTTCGGTAAATTCTTGGACCCCATCGCCGACAAGCTGCTCGTATTCTCGGCCCTGCTGCTATTCTTGGACTTTGGTGCCGTGTCGGTTTGGTCCGTGTTCATCATCTTGTTCCGCGAGCTGCTGGTAAGCGCCCTGCGCATGGTTGCGAGTGCCGCCGGCGTGGTCGTTGCCGCCGATAAGCTTGGCAAGTACAAGACGGCGACCACGATGGTCTCCATCTGCGGTTACCTGTGCGTCTTTGCGATGGCCGGCTTGCACCTTGGCCCGCTGGCGCTGACGCTCGGCATCTACTCGGTGTCGCGCTTCCTGTACGCCGTTGCCGTTGTCCTGACCGTTATCTCGGGCGCCCAGTACTTCTGGAACTGCCGCAAGATCGTCTTTTCGGTCTAGGTTCTGGTGGGTATGACGGACTCTTTTGAGCAGATTTCCGCACATAACGAGGAGCTGGCGCGTCATATTGTCGAGCGCGCGAGCGCTCGGGGCGTGACGGTTTCGACGGCTGAGTCGCTGACAGCAGGTATGATCGCCTCGACGATTGCCGATATCCCGGGCGCCTCGGCGGTGCTGCGTGGCGGTGCGGTGACCTACTGCGATGAGATCAAGCATCGCGTTTTGGGTGTTGATCAGGAGACGCTCGACCGCTATACCGCGGTGTCGCATCAGACCGCGCGCGAGATGGCGGCGCGTTCGCTGGAGCTGTACCAGAGCGATATTGCAGTGAGCGCAACGGGTTATGCCGGCCCCGGCGGCGGCACTGAGGACGATCCGGCTGGCACTTTCTATATTGGCTGGGCGTATCGCGCGGCTGATGGGGAAGTGCCGGTCGTGGACTCTGTGCGCTGCCACTATGAGGGCGACCGTTCGCGTGTTCGTGCCCATGCGGTCGCGGAGGCATTGGGACGCATTGCCCTTGTGCTTAACTCTATGGAATAGACGTGTTTTAAGGGGCCTTCGGGCCCCTTAATTGTGGAGATAGGGACCTTAGGCTCATTTGGCGTTTGTGCTGGTTGTAGACGTAATTTTGCCTGCCTTGTTCATATTTGGTCCTTTGTGGTCAAGCATTTGGTCAGTGTTTGGTCGGCGTTTGGTTGGGTTTTGGAAAGGTCGGCTGCATATGATTTATCTGAACGGTTGACCACGAACAGCCGTTCGTTTATTATCGATGCAGGTTGTTAAGAGGAGGGCTTTTCATGGCCAAGAATTCAGGTCCCGTACGTACCGTTCATGCTCGCACGACGGGTAAAGAGCGCGATGAGATGATCGCCACCACCAAGGCCGAGATCGAGAAGAAATTCGGCCAGGGTTCCATCATGAGGTACGGCGACGGTGGCCCCGAGCTCGAGGTCGAGGCCATCCCCACGGGCGCTCTGGCACTCGATGCCGCTCTGGGTATCGGCGGTGTGCCGCGCGGCCGAATCGTCGAGATCTACGGTCCCGAGTCCTCCGGTAAGACGACGCTTTCGCTCGAGATCCTGGCCGAGGCCCAGGCAATGGGTGGCGTGGTGGCATTTATCGATGCCGAGCACGCGCTCGATCCCACGTATGCCGCGCGCATTGGCGTGGATATCGACGAGGTACTGATTTCCCAGCCCGATACGGGTGAGCAGGCGCTCGAGATCGTTGACATGCTCGTGCGTTCCGGCGCCATCGATGCCATCGTCGTCGACTCCGTCGCCGCGCTGACCCCGCGTGCCGAGATCGAGGGAGAGATCGGCGACACTACGGTCGGTCTTCAGGCTCGCCTGATGAGCCAGGCGCTCCGCAAGCTCGCCGGTTCGCTGTCCAAGTCCAACACGACGTGCATCTTCATTAACCAGCTGCGAGAGAAGATCGGCGTCATGTTCGGCAACCCCGAGACCACGACGGGCGGCCGCGCCCTTAAGTTCTTCTCTTCGGTGCGTATCGACATTCGCCGCATCGACAGCATTAAGCTTAAGGATGAGGTTATCGGTAACCGCGTGCGCGCCAAGGTCGTTAAGAACAAGGTGGCAGCTCCGTTCCGTTCTGCTGAGTTCGACATCATGTACGGTACGGGCATCTCTAAGGAGGGCTCGATTCTGGACATGGCTGTCGAGTGCGGCATTTGCAAGAAGATGGGCTCCTGGTTTGCCTATGGCGAGGACAAGCTCGGCAACGGTCGCGAGGCCGCCAAGGCGTTCCTGCGCGAACACCCCGATTGCGCCGACGAGATTGAGCATAAGGTCCGCCTTGCCTGCGGGCTTGAGTTTGATGACGATGCTCCGTCCGAGGTCGAGCTGACCGATCAGCCTGCGCCTGAGGAGTTTGACGAGCTTTACGCCATCGATGGTTCCGCCATGCTCGATGATGACGACGAGTAGCGGTTACGCTCATGTCGTATACGGTGACCGAGGCCACGGTCGTCTTTCCCGATAAGAAGGCGGCCTCCTCGTTCTCGAGCGGGTATGCGTCCAAAAAGCCTTGCGCACAGATCGATTGTGAGCTTGAGGGCGGTTTTAAGCGGTCCATTTGGATTCCCGTGCGGGCCGCGCGCCTGTATGTCAAAAACCGCCCTGATCTTCCCTGTGATTGGGATAACTTTCGTGAGGCGGTGCAGCTCATCGAGCGTAAATGTGCTCTCACCATGGTGACCGAGATGTTGTCGCGCCGCGACCATGCGACGGGTGAGGTCCGTGACAAGCTGGCTCGCTACGGCTTTCGCCAGCCCGCGATCGATTTCGCCGTCGAGCGCGCCACCGAGTATCGCTTTTTAGACGAGAACCGCTTTTGCTCGTACTTTATCGAGGAACGCAAGCGGCGCGGTTGGGGACAGCGTAAAATCGAGACCGAGCTCAAGCGTCGTCATGTCGTGCTCGATGACATTCCCGGTTATCCCGAGGATTATTTTGCCGTCGAAGACGATTTGGCGCGTGCGTCAGCCCTGCTCGCCAAGCGGCGTGTTCCAGAGACGCGCGGATTTGAAAAACTGGTTCGGTTTTTGATGGGCAAGGGCTTCTCGTATCACATCGCCGCCGATGCCGTTAAGGCACGTCTCGATGCCGAACGTGAGGAATGTGCGGTTTAGGCGTATGTGTTTTGTGGCCCTGCCGTTCACCGCGTTTTAGCCGCCGTGCTGGGGCCATTTATTTGACAGTTGTTGTGGTTCAACGTACGATAAACACTGTCATTTGCTTTGTGATATGTGCTCATCTGTGATGAGTTTGTTTATATGTTTATCTGTATCCGACCCGCATAAGCTGCGCCCATATTACTCAAATGTCGCGAGCCGTTCGTAAGGACGGTTCGCTTTGTTGTGTAACGAATCCATAAAAAGGAGTGAGCATGCCTATCATTGCAGCGCTCGTTGGCATCGTTTTGGGTGCCGTCGCCGCCATTGCCTACATGCGCACCGCCAAGCAGGGTAGTCTTCACGAGGCCGATGAAAAGATTCAGTCGGCACATGCACAGGCTGAGTCCCTGATCGGTGATGCACAGCGTCAGGCTGAGACCCTCAAAAAAGAGGCTCTGCTTGAGGCCAAGGAAGAGATCATCAAGAATAAGCAGGCTGCCGAGGCCGAGGACAAGCAGCGTAAGAGCGAGATTCGTACGCTCGAGAATCGCGTGATGCAGCGCGAGGAGTCCCTCGATCGCCGTAACGATGCCCTCGATAAGCGCGAGCATCAGCTGTCCAGCCAGGCCGGCCAAGTCGAGAAGCGCTCCCGTGAGCTTGAGGAGCTCTGTGCCAAGCAGACCTCCGAGCTCGAGCGTATCGCCGACCTTACCCGCGAGGATGCCCATAAGGAGCTGCTCGACAAGGTGCGTGGCGAGGTCACCCATGAGGCTGCCACCATTATTCGCGAGTCTGAGCAGCAAGTTCGCGCGGAGTGCCATAAAACCGCCCAGGAGATTCTTTCCCTGGCGATTCAGCGCTGTGCCGCCGATCACACCGCCGAGGTCACCGTTACCTCCGTGCATATTCCTTCTGACGACCTGAAGGGTCGCATCATCGGCCGCGAGGGCCGTAACATCCGTACCTTCGAGCAGGTGTCCGGCGTCAACCTCGTGATCGACGACACGCCCGAGACGGTAGTGCTCTCGAGCTTCGACCCCGTCCGTCGCGAGACTGCCCGCGTCGCTCTCGAGAACCTCATCGCCGACGGCCGTATTCACCCCGCCCGTATCGAGGAGATGTATCACAAGGCTGCCGACCTGGTTCAGCAGCGCGTGCGCGAGGCTGGCGAGCAGGCTGCCTTCGATACCGGTATCCACGACCTGCACCCCGAGATCGTCAAGACCCTGGGTGCTCTGCGCTACCGCACCTCGTTTGGCCAGAACGTGCTTCAGCACTCCCTCGAGGTCTCTGATCTGTGCGGTGTGATGGCTTCCGAGCTTGGTCTGGACGTTGTGACAGCCAAGCGCGCTGGTCTGCTGCACGACCTCGGCAAGGCAATCGATCATGACGTCGAGGGCCCGCATGCCGTTATTGGCGCCGAGCTTGCCCGCCGCTATGGCGAGAAGCCCGTTATCGTTCACGCCATCGAGGCCCACCACGCCGACGTCGACCCTAATTCAGTACTCGATGTCCTCGTTCAGGCCGCCGATGCTGTCTCTGCCTCTCGCCCCGGTGCCCGCCGCGAGTCGGCCGAGAACTATATCAAGCGTCTTGAGAAGCTCGAGGAGATCGCCAACTCCCATGACGGTGTCGAGCGTACCTATGCTATGCAGGCTGGTCGCGAGGTTCACGTTATGGTGCAGCCGGACAAGATTTCCGACGCCCAGTCCACGGTTTTGGCTCACGATATCGCCCATCAGATCGAGGAAGAGATGGAGTATCCCGGTCAGGTGCGCGTTGTTGTGATTCGCGAGAGCCGCGCCGTCGATATCGCTAAATAACATGAGCGACGCGAACGAGCTCATCTCATTTATCGCGTCGATGTCGGGGGAGGGCAACCTTCGCGTCGAGGAAAACCTTGGCGAGGGGTATGTCCGCCTCCGCGTTTCGGAGGCCGAGCGGCGTCAGGCAAAGCACGACATTCAGCATGTCGAGGATATCGTCATCGAAATGCTTCGTAATGCTCGTGATGCCGGCGCCGATAAGGTCTATCTCGCCACGACCAAGGAAGATGGCGTCCGCACGCTCGTCTTCCTGGACAACGGTTCGGGCGTGCCGCAGGACATGCAAGAGCGCATTTTCGATGCTCGTGTGACCTCTAAGCTCGAGAGCATGAAGATGGATCGCTGGGGTGTTCACGGACGAGGCATGGCTTTGTTCTCAATTAAGCAGAACACCGACGAGGCCCGTGTCGTCACGTCGGACGTGGACCTTGGCTCTGCCTTTAAGGTGAGCGTCGCCACCGACCGCCTTAGCGAGCGTGCCGATCAGTCCAGCTGGCCCCAGGCCGTCAAGGACGATGACGGTCATTACGTGTGTGCCCGCGGTCCCCACAACATCATTCGCGCCGCCTGCGAGTTTGCCCTCGAGGAACTGCGCGCCTGTGATGTCTATTTGGGTTCTCCGTCCGAAATCGCCGCGACGCTGCATGCGCAGGCTTCCTGTCGTCTCGATGCGTCCCGTCTTTTGTTTATTGATGACGAAGCCGAGCTTCCGGTGGTCGATCGACTGGGGCTTGCATCGGATGCCGAGGACTTTATCCGTATTTGTTCGGGTCTTGGCCTTGAGATGTCCGAGCGTACGGCCCATCGTATCTTGGCTGGGCAGATTAAGCCCGTTCGCGGCGTGACCGCGCGCCTCCTTCGTGAGCGCGACTCGTCCTCGCGTGCGTCCACTCCGGTCGATCTTGCTAAGGACCGCCGCGGCTTGCGTATTGCCAAGGATGATATGGCACAGTTCTCACGAGCCGTTGAGCGTGACTTTAACGACCTTGCTGCTCGGTATTACCTCAACCTCTGCGGCGACCCTAAGATTCGTGTTACACGTGATCGTATCACCGTGACGTTCGATCTTGCCAAAGAGGAATAGCATCTTTACCGAGTCCGCTCGGTACGATACAGTTATTGCAGTTAAAACGTACTTTTAAACGCAGGAGTTTCTTCATGGATTGCCTGAAGGTATCAAGCAAATCATCACCCGCGTCCGTAGCCGGCGCCATTGCCGGCATGGTCAAAGATGGCGTACCCGTCAATATTCAGTGTGTCGGCGCCGGTGCCGTCAATCAGGCCATTAAGGCCGTGGCTATTGCGCGCGGCTTTTTGATTCCCACGGGCTTCGATATCTCCTGCGCGCCGGTGTTCTCCGATATTCTCATCAATGGGGAATCTCGCACGGCGATCCGTCTCTCTATTTACGTTCATCAAATCAATCGAGCCGCCATGGATAACGTCGTTGTTGATGACGTTAAGCCCGTGGCGTAGCGTTTGCTTAGTTTGATTTGCCTTTATCGTTAGGACACATGCATATGGACCAGCGTTCCGCACGCGAAATTCTTGCCGGTAAAACCTACTTTATCCGCACGTTTGGCTGTCAGATGAATCAGCACGATTCCGAGCGCGTGAGCGGCTTGCTTGATTCATATGGCTGCCTTATGGCACTCGATCCCGAGCATGCCGATATCGTCGTCTTTATGACGTGCTGCGTGCGCGAGGCCGCCGATACGCGCCTGTACGGTCAATGCAATTCCTGCAAAAGCCTGCCGCCTTCGCCCTCGGGCAAGCGCGTGGTTGCTGTAGGCGGCTGTATTGCCCAGCGCGACGGTGAGGGGCTGCTTACCAACGTCGATAACGTCAACGTCATTTTCGGCACGCATTCCATTGCACATGTGGCTGAGCTCATTGCCGAGGCATTCCAGGATGGCAACCGTCATATCCGCACCAATGAGCATGAGGACACGGATGCCATGAGCATGCCGTGGCATCGTGAGACCCAGTATCACGCCTGGGTGCCCATTATGACGGGCTGCAACAATTTCTGCACCTATTGCATCGTGCCGTATGTGCGCGGCCGCGAAAAGAGCCGCCCCTTCGAGGAGATTGTCGACGAGGTGACCGGTCTGGTGCGCCAAGGCGTGCGCGAGATCACGCTGCTGGGCCAAAACGTTAACTCGTATGGCCGCGATCTGTTTGGGAAGCCGCGCTTTGCCGACCTGCTGCGCGCCGTTGGCGATACGGGCGTGGAGCGCATTTTCTTTACGTCTTCGCATCCCAAGGACCTGCTGCCCGAGACTATCGACGCCATGGCCGAGACGCCCGCCGTCATGCCGCAACTGCACCTGGCCGTTCAGTCGGGTTCGACGCGCATTCTAAAAGAGATGAACCGTCGCTATACGCGTGAGGACTATCTAGACCTGGTCGATCGCATTCGAAACCGCATGCCCGATATTGCGCTCTCGACCGATATTATCGTTGGCTTCCCCGGCGAGACCGAGGAAGACTTTGAGCAGACGCTCTCACTTGCCGAGACCGTTCGCTATGCTCAGGCCTACACGTTTATCTACTCCAAGCGCGCTGGTACCCCGGCCGCCGAGATTGATGATCCCACACCGCACGAGGTCATCCTTGAGCGCTTTAACCGTCTGGTCAAGGTTATCGAGACGACAGCGCACGAGTACAACCAGGGTGAGCTCCATACCGTGGTGCCGGCGCTCATTGAGGGTACGAGTAAAAAGAACGATGCGGTGCTGCTGGGCAAGAGCCCCAAGAATCAGACCGTTCATGCGCCCATTCCCGAGGGATATAGCATCGACCAGCTTATTGGTAAGATCGTTGATGTTGACGTCGACGTTGCTAAGACTTGGTATTTGTCAGGTTCCGTTGTGGGTGAGCCGCGCTAATGATTTCTCCCGGGGCAGGTCTTTCCGCCGTTGCGATTGTCGGTCCGACTGCGGTTGGTAAAAGTGACGTCGCTGACCGTTTGGCCGCTCGCCTTTCGTCTGAAGTGCTTTCGTGTGATGCGATGCAAATCTATCGCGGTATGGATATCGGCACCGCAAAGATGACGCCCGATGAGTGCACGGCGCCCCTGCGTCTCGTTGACATCGTAGAGCCGGGCGTAGCGTACTCTGCAGCGCTTTACCAGGCCGACGCTCGCGCGCATGTTGAGCGCCTGCTCGGGTCAGGACGTCTTCCGGTGTTTTGCGGGGGTACGGGCCTGTATCTCAAGGCCGCCCTCGATGAGATGGACTTTCCCTCGGGTGAACTTGAGGACAATCGTCGTGCGGGCTATCAGGAGCTTGCCGAGCGTATTGGCGAGGAAGAACTGCATGCCTTGCTTGCCGAGCGCGATCCAGAATCGGCTGCTGTTATTCATCCCCATAACGTGCGCCGTGTGATTCGCGCGCTCGAAATGCACGATGATGGCGTTTCCTATGCGCAGCAAAAATCGCAGTTTAGTTTTCCGCGCGAGCATTATCATGCGTTATGGTTTGGCCTGACGCGAAATCGCGAGGTGCTCTATGAACGCATTAACCTGCGCGTCGATCTGATGTTTGAGCAGGGTCTTGTCGATGAGGTCCGCGGTCTTATGGGCCAGGGGCTGGGTGATGCCCTGACGTCGATGCAGGCAATTGGCTATAAAGAGATCATCGATGCTTTCAATGGCGTGATGAGCATGGATGAGGCTCGCGAACTCATTAAGATGCGTTCGCGTCGTTATGCCAAGCGCCAGCTTTCGTGGTTTAAGCGCGATGACCGTATCGTGTGGTTTGATATGGATGAATGTACGATCGATGAGGTCGTTGAGGATATCCTGCATCGTATTGAGGCTGCCTAATGCCCCGTTTCCCCCTTGTTCCCACGGCACCCGAGCCCGAGCGTGCCATTTTAGTTGGTGTTGAGTGGCGCGACAATGCATGGCCGCTCGATCGCTCGCTTGATGAGCTGAAGCGTCTTGCCCACACAGCTGGTGCCCAGTGCGTGGCACGCTTGTCGCAGCGTTTGGTAAAGCCGTATCCTAAATCGTTTATCGGTTCCGGTAAGGTAGAGGAGCTGTGCGGCCTGGTGCATCGCATGGATGCCGATGTCGTTATTTTTGACGACGACCTGACCCCCTCGCAGCAATCCTATTTGGAGAAAGCCGTGGGCGAGCCGGTAAAGATTATCGATCGTACTGCACTGATCCTGGATATCTTTGGCCTGCATGCTCAGACGCGTGAGGGACGCCTGCAGGTACAGCTGGCACAGCTTCAATATTTGTTGCCTCGCCTGCGTGGCATGTGGAGCCATCTCGCCAAGGAGCAGACGCGCGGCGGCATCGGTTCACGTTTTGGTCAGGGCGAAAGTCAGCTCGAGGTCGACCGTCGCCTCATTCGTAATAAGATCGCTGCGCTTCGTCGTGAGCTCAAGCAGGTTGAACAGCGTCGCGATGTTCAATCCAAGAGTCGCATTGAGTCCCCGGCGTTTCGCGTCGCGTTAGCCGGTTATACCAATGCCGGTAAATCGACGTTACTCAATCGTCTGACCGGCTCTACGGTACTTTCGCAGGACAAGCTGTTTGCTACGCTCGACCCTACGACGCGTTCGTATCGTCTGCCCGGCGGTCGCGGCATGACGATTACCGATACCGTCGGCTTTATTCAAAAGCTGCCCCATGGTCTGGTCGATGCCTTTAAATCGACGTTGTCCGAGGTTTTGGGTGCCGATCTAATTCTCAAAGTCGTAGATGCGTCTGACGAGGACTATGAGCGGCAGCTGGAGGCTGTCGACCGCGTGCTTGATGAGATCGGCGCCGGAGAGCGTTTAACGCTTACCGTATTCAATAAAATCGATCTTCTCGATAGCGTCGATCGATTGAGTTTCCGTCGTCGCTATCCGGAGGCCGTTCTGTTCTCGGCTCAAACGGGCGAAGGGCTCGACGATCTCGTCGACCGGATTGCTCGCGAGGCAGCTGCCACCGATGTGTTGCTCTCCGCTGATATCCCGTATCGTGAGGGCGCTCTCATCACGCTGGTGCATGAGCAGGGAACCCTTCTGCATGAGGAATATCTCGAGGACGGCGTTCGCATTGTGGCGAAACTGCCGGCTCGTATTGCACCGCGGCTCGAGCGCTATCGTACGGAATAAACGATTTCTAGCACGCCTAGAATGACTGGCTGATGGAGCAGGTAGAACGGTAAGGCATGCCGACCCAGGACTGCGAGCGCCGGGATAGGATTGGCGTATGCCCATGCTGGCGCTTCGAGACTTGATGCTTGTGCTGCCTGGGCAGCAAAAAAGCCGGTAAGGTACATAAAGACAAACGGTATGAGCGGATAGTAATCTCCCGAAACAAAACCCGGGCCTGGGAATCCAAGCCATGCCAGGTAGGGGAGTGGGTAGACCGCCTTTGGAATGCCCCAGGTTAGGGCAAAAAGAACAAGGCACGCTGCGATGCCCCATGAGCCCGGTAATTTTTGGAGTAACGGACGGGTGAACGCAACCACCGCGGTGCACACCGCCATGCAATAAATGATGCCAAAGTTCACTGAATCGTCGACCGATACGAGCGTTGTTGCGATCCAGACGACCAAAGCTGCGGCAGCGTACTTAGCCGCTCGTTTGGCATTGTTGCGTGAGAGCGTGCACATCCAACCCGCGATAAACAAAAATACCCAGCTGATGCTGGCGCGCCAGACGTCTTGAAAGACAGTCTGGGTAAACCAAGGCATATCCCAGCCGTACAGGTAGGCGAGATCATAGCAAGCGTGAAAACCTGCCATAGAAATCATCGTAAACCCGCGGACGGTATCAAAGATGGTTATGCGTTTTTGCATTACGAGAACCGGCGCATCAAGCCGACGACTTTGCCCAGGATAACGGGATTCGTTGCATAGATAGGTTCCATGGTGTCGTTCTCGGGCTGCAAGCGCACACGCCCCTGCTCCTTGTAGAACGTCTTGACGGTCGCCGAACCATCAATCATGGCCACGACAATTTCGCCGTTCATGGCACTCTTTTGTTCACGGACGATGATGTAATCGCCATTGAAGATGCCGACATTGATCATTGAGCTCCCATGCACCTCAAGGATAAAGGAACCCTGATCAGTGGCGATTTCGGTCGGGATAGTAAACGTGTCTTCGATATTCTGCTCTGCCAGAATGGGAATCCCAGCCGCGACACGACCAACGAGCGGTAGCGAGACCGTTCCGCGAGGTGCGGTGGGCTCGTCAGATTTGGAAATTGAGACAGAGGAACCATCCTCGTTAAAGAGTTCCAGGGCGCGCGGTTTGGTGGCATCGCGCTTGAGTAGCCCGCGCGCTTCAAGGGCAGAGAGATGGGCGTGCACGGTGCTGGGGGAGGAAAGGCCCACGGCAGAAGCCATCTCGCGCACGCTGGGCGGATAACCCTTCTCCTGCTGATATTCCTTGATGAAGTCGTAAATTTGCTGCTGACGCTTGGTAATTTTGCGAGCCATCAGGGCATCCTCTCTACCCATGTCAAACAAATGTTCGAATTTTGCTTGACAGGAACAACTGTTCGAAGATAATAATAACCGAACATTCGTTCTCGCGCTAGACATTTTTGTCCGCGCGGCTTGATAAAACTGTTCTCAGCAAAACACGCGAGAGGAGAACATGATGAACGCAACGAATATGGTCCAGGGAAACCTCGCCCTTAAGCTCGAGACGCCTGCAGAACCCACTTTTACGGTTGTTCAGGGTGGCCGCTCCGGCTTTCAGCCTTTGACCGTAAAGCCTGCGCGCAATCAGCAGGCTGTAGTCGCGCCGGCCCGCGTTGCCCTGAAGGTTCCGACGATTGTCGCCGTCGCCGTTGCGCTTACGCTCTTCTTTGTCCTCGCTACGTCGGTCTTTAGCGCTCGTCATGCCGCGTATGCCGAGTCCGTTTCCAACGTTACCTACGAGACCATTCGCGTTCAGCCTGGCGATTCTCTTTGGTCGCTTGCCGAGGAATATCCAATCGAAGGCCTTTCCACGCAAGAGACTTCCGACATGATCCGTAACGTCAATCATCTGGAGCATGGTTCGCTCGCCGCCGGTGCGCATCTTAAGGTTCCTGCTCGTTCGTAATCATTATCGCGCTGCGCATGGTACCCTTGTTATCGTTTAAGAGGAGGTACCATGCGCTGTCCCAAATGCGGCAAGGCACATACCCGCGTCGTTGATTCCCGTATGCAGGAGTCAAATAACACCATTAAGCGCCGCCGCGAATGTTGCTCGTGTAACTATCGCTTTACAACGTTCGAGCGATGCGAAGACCCAATCGAGGTCATTAAGTCAGACGGAACCAAGCAGCGGTTCGATCGCAATAAGCTGCTCGTCGGCTTGATGCGCGCCACCATCAAGCGCGATATCGACACTAAGAAGCTCAATGAGATTATCGATGACATCGAGGTCGAGCTTCGCTCTCGCACGCTGACGGCCGTCACGTCCCATGAGTTGGGTGACATGGTGCTCAAGCGCTTGGCTAAGATCGACAAGGTTGCGTACATCCGTTTTGCCTCGGTCTACCGTGATTTCAAAGACGTCGATGAGTTTCTGCAAGAGCTCGACAAGCTAAGGTGATTCCATGTCCAACATTTCCGTCAACATAAAGCGTCTCGACCCCACCGTCGAGCTTCCCAAATACGCCCATCCCACCGATGCCGGCTTGGATTTACGCTCCAACGAGGACTGCGTCCTGAAGCCCTTCGAACGCCGTCTGGTCTCTACGGGGCTGGCCATCGCCCTGCCCGATGGCTACGCCGGCTTCGTCCAGCCCCGCAGCGGCTTGGCCATCAAGCAGGGCCTGTCTATAGTCAACACGCCGGGCCTCATTGATGCTCACTATCGAGGTGAGCTTAAGGTTATCCTTATCAACTTGGATCCCTCCAGCGACATCCAAATCAACAAAGGCGACCGCATAGCCCAACTCGTCATCCAAGAAGTCCCCACGGTCAACCTTATAGAAGTAGAAGAACTAGACGAAACCGACCGAGGCAAAGGAGGCTTCGGCTCCAGCGGCATCGCCTAGGGCGCTCGTATCCCTCCCGCCCGGGGCTTACCTATATCATTCCATGCTCAAACATTCTCGCGTCGCTTCGCTCGCTGCGAAACTGCGCGTGGAACGATATAGGTAAGCCCCGGGCGGGCGGCTACTCGCTTGAAACAATATTTACTTTTCTAGTAAGTCGATGCGATGAAGGGTCACCTCCTTTGTCGCATCGACTTACTGTATTTATATTTTCTGGTTCCCCTTTGCAGATTCTACTGGAGGGGAATCTGGTATAGCTGCTAGTACGTAAACGCAGCTTACCTGCGGGAGGCCCCTATATATCGTCCCACGCGCAGTTTCGCAGCGAAGCGAGAATGTTTGAGCATGGGATGATATATAGGGGCCTCCCGCAGGTAAGCGGACATAAAGACGCTAGCGGATATGCGCGGGTTTTCCGCCCCAGTAGAAGCGGCAGAAGGCTCGTTTGCGCTTTTGGGGTTTGCCTACGAGCTCCATGGTTGCGATGGCGATGTCTTCGGCTGCGTGGGGTCGGCGTAGTACTTCGCCGTTGATGAGCAGTGCCTTGAGCGACTCGGGATGATCGTGGAGATGACGCAGCGTCACGATGAGTTCTCGTGCGGTGGTGACATGCATGCTGGCGCCCATGCCGGTGAGCATGGTGGTGTTGGCCTTTTCCTGGCCATAGGACTTGCCCAGCAGGATCATCGGCAGATGTGCGCATAGGCACTCGGTGACGGTGAGTCCGCCCGATTTGAGAATTGCCAGGTCGCAGCCGTGCATGAGGGCCGCCATGTCGTTCACGTAGTCCAGAACTGTGACGTTTTCGAGCTTCATGGCATCGAAGAGCGTCTTGAGGCGGGCGGCGTATTCCTTATCCTTGCCCGGCAAAAAGACAAAGTGCATGTCTTCGAAGCTGCGTAGGAAGGGGAGGGTGCGGTCCATCTCCGCGCGAAAGCGAACGTACGGTTGAGGCAAGCTGGCACCGGCCATTACCAGCACGACGGTCTTGTCGGTGGGGAGGTTGAACTTAGCTAGCTCTTCCTCGCGATCGTAATCCGTGTCGAATCCGGCGCGAATGGGAATGCCGGTAATGCGAATCTTTGTTTCGAGCACCTTGCGCGGACGCAGCGTTTCGGCCATAAATTCGTTGGCAACACAGAATAAATCGGTGTCCTTGTGGGGCCACCATCCCTCGACTTCGTAGTCGGTCGGTACGCAGATGACCGGATAATCGATACCCGTAATTACGCGGGCGCCCACGGCAACATTGGCTGCCGTGATGTGCGTTGCAACCACGGCTATGGGCCTGCGGCTACGAATATATTCGTTGAAGGCGGGGAACATAATTCGCGACCATGCCGTTCCGCCACCCCAGAGAAGATGTCCCGTAAGCGTATATCGCCAGGTCAGGTCGTAAATGGGGCGCGTGGCTCCCGTAAAAGAAGCCGCGGTCTTATTGCCGTCGAATTTAATACGTCCAAAATCAAGGATATCGAGCACTTCAATCTCAATATCCTCGGGGATGCCATTGGTGCCGCGGATAAGGTCGAATGCCTGCGCAATCGCATTTGCGGCGGCCTTGTGGCCCGAGCCAACGGAGGCGTGCACGATGGTCACGAGAGGTTTTTGCTGAGCCAGGAGCGTGGTTTGCTCCGATTGGGGAGTGCTGTGCGTGAGCAGGGGAGCGTCGTCACTCGTCTGCGCCTGGTCCATCGATAACTCCCCTTCAGCTTTGTAATACGGATTTATCATTGTAGTGCATGAGTGTCACGTTCACGTAAATTTGGGTATGAGCGCAAAGAACGACAACGTTTCGACGAAAGGACGCTTCATGACTACCGATAAGCCGATCGATGTTGCGATTATCGGTGGCGGCCCCGCGGGCTATGCTGCCGCCATTTATGCTGCGCGTGCCAACCTGACGACGACCGTGATTGAGCAGGGCATGTCGGGAGGGCAGATCGCCACAACCAATGAGGTCGAGAACTATCCGGGTTTCCCGCTCCTGAGTGGCGCCGAACTTGGCGAGCGTTTTCAGCAGCATGCAGAGGGCCTGGGAGCACAGGTTACATGGAGCATGGTTACGGGTATCGATTACGATGCCGATGCAGCGTTGTTTACGGTGCATCACGATATGGGCGATACGCTGGCCTCGAGCGTTATCGCTTGCATGGGTGCCACGCCGCGTCCGGCAGGTTTCGCAGGCGAGGATACGTATCGCGGTCGTGGCGTTTCATATTGCGCAACATGTGACGGCATGTTTTTCCGCGGCAAGCAGGTTTTTGTAATCGGTGGTGGCAATTCGGCATGCGAAGAGGCGCTGTTCCTGTCCGACATTGCCAGTAGTGTGACCATCGTGCTGCGCCGCGACCAGTTTCGTGCGCCCGATGGTGTTGTTCAGAAAGTACTCGCAAAGGACAATATTACAGTTAGGTACCAAACTAGTATTGTGGAGCTATCGGGCGAAGCCATGCCAACGACGATTACCTTTAAGGACAATGCATCTGGCGAGACTCATACCGAGTCATTTGAACCTGGCTCGTTTGGCATCTTTGTCTTTACGGGGATGCTGCCGCATACCGAGCTGGTTGAGCATCTAGTCGATCTGGCTCCTGACGGCGGCATTGTCACCGACGATTCGATGGCCACCCGTACGCCCGGCTTATTCGCAGCCGGCGATATCCGTTCCAAGCGTTTACGCCAGGTTGTGACCGCCGTTTCGGACGGAGCCATAGCAGCAACGAGCGCATACGCGTTTCTCCGTGAATAAGTACGATAATATATCTTATGTAAGGTTGCTATCTTTACACAAAGTGGTTGGACGATGCATCAATGTGTTGTCCAACCACTTTTACTTGCCGGCTATGTGGTATGCAAAACTAGATAACCTAGAATACAATATAGTAAATGAACGGAGGACCTTTATGAACCACGTTAAACACGTTATTCCGATGTCCGATTCGTCGGTCAGTATTAAGCCTGAGGATATTCAGCCCACGGTGCTGCCCGATGCATTTATTCAGTCCGAAATCGTGTGCAAACTCAATACGTTGAGTCTGTCGCGCTATGACCAGTTGCCCAATGTGACGCTCTATCGCGACCAGGTTATTGAGTATGTTGCGCTGTGGATGGAGCCGCTGTCCATTTGCGTTGAGCAGCCCGTCATTACGCCATCGATGATCAACAACTACGTTAAGGTCGGCCTGGTGCCTGCTCCGGTTAAAAAGCAATATGGCCGCGAGCAGATTGCCCGCCTGATCGCTATCTGCCTCTTTAAGCAGGTGTTACCTATTGCTGCGGTGCAGGCACTCTTTAACATTCAGCGTTTGAGCTACGATGCCCCGACGGCCTTCGATTATGTGGTCGATCAGCTCGAGGCATCGATTCGTTCGGCGTTTTCCGTCGAGCAGACGCCGGTTCCCGATACGGCGCATCAGGTAACGCGTGAGTCGCTGCTTGTGCGCAGTGCGGTTTCATCCTTCGTTTCGAAAGCGTACCTGATGAGCTATCTAAAGTTTAATGGGTTTAATAGCTAGCCGACGTATAAAACGGGCGGAACAAAGGGCTATCTGCCACTTTGTCCCGCCCGTTTTTTTGCTTGGTTGGACGTTATTGGCCCGAAGCCACGCCCATGCCGTAGCCGATAATGAGCCCATGCATTTCGGCATAGTATGAATCTAGCCCGTTACAGGGCATGATGATAGTCTTGGAGCCTGGCCAGCGCTCCACAATTCGGCTGGCAAGTGCTTGGGCGCCTGCCTCATTCTCGACATGGTCGATAACGACCTCGCCGCCCGTAAAACCTTCGGCTTCCATGGTGTCGATAATCTTGTTGAGCATCTTCTTTTCGCCACGCGTGTGTCCGACGAGTTCGATTTTACCGGCTTCACTCGCCGTGCCCAAAATGCGAATATTGAGCTTGTTGGCAATGACGCCGGCTGCCTTAGGGATACGTCCGGCTTTGGCCAGGTTTTCGTAATTGCACAAGCTGAAGAGGATTTTGCTGTTCTGCTCAAGGCTATCGAAGTATGCGCAAGCGTCCTCGAATGAGACATCCGGATTGCTTGCAAGATAGCGGTCGAACAGCAAGAAAATGAGGTCCATTTTGCCGCCAGCTGCGCGCGAATTGACTAGATGAATCTGCCGGTCGGGCTCCTCGGCAAGAACCATATCGCGAGCCGTGGCTGCTGCGTTGTAGCTGCCCGACACGCCCTCAGAGATTGGCATGCAGATGGTCTTGTCTGCCAATTTGAAGAGCTCGGCCCACTCCCCTACGCTGGGACAAGCGCTCGAAGAAGCGTTCGTCTCCGCCTGAACAGCGCAGTTGAGCTCATGAACATCGAGTGAAAGGTCATCGATGAATTCACGCTCCCCCACTCGAATTTTGAGGGGCGCAAATGCAAAGGTGGTATGGGGCGCGGTCGGTTGCCAATCGCGGAGGTTGCAGCTTGAATCGGAGATAAGTGCCCAGCTCATAGAGGGTCCTTTCTAGTTGTTCCTCAACAATTATAGCCATCTTGCAAACTGAATGTACGGCTATCTAGTTTTGAATACTAGATAGCCGTACAAGATTAGAGAAAAAAAGAATGGACCTCGCGACTTAAAGCCACGAGGTCCACATTCACACGCTGTGTAAGATGACTTAGTAACGCACGAAGATATAGTTGTTGTTCATGCCGGCGGCAACGGAGCTGATGATAACGCCCGTGTTGTAGTCGGAAGCATGAATCATCTGACCACCACCGATGTAAATGCCGGTGTGGTACGAGTTGACCACAACGTCACCGGGCTGCGGATCGGACACACGCGTCCAGCCCATAAAGGTGCCCGTGGTGCCTAGGCGACAATAGCGGCCAGTGAGGCAGTAGCTAACAAAACCAGAGCAGTCGAAGCTGTTCGGGCCAATTCCGCCCCAGGAATAAGCGCAACCAAGCTTGCTGTATGCACGCGAGACAACAGAACCGCCATCGACGGACTGGCTCGGAGCAGAAGGCGTCGGAGCCGGAGCAGGCGTGGAGGGCTGCGGCGTCGGAGCAGGTGCCGGCGTAGGAGCCGGAGTGTTACCGTCCTGGTTGTTGTTATTGCTGGTCTGGCCACCGTTGTTGGTGTTCTCGGTCGTACCGGCAGTCTCGTTGCTCACCGTGGCCTTCTCGGCGGTACTGGCGTTGATACCGGCCTGCAGCGCGGCGTTGGCCTCGGCCTCGGCGGCGAGCTCAGCCTGCAGCTGAGAATCCAGAGAGTTTACGACGTTCTGGGCTTCAGCCTGCTGGGCGTTAAGCTCGTCGACCTTCTTTTGCGTGGTGGCGACGTTTTTCTCCTGCTCGGCCTGCTTATCGGTGAGCTGCTGCTTGAGTTCCTTGACCTCTTGAATGGTCTGAGCCTGCTTATCGGAAACTTTTCCGTAGTAGAACAGACGGTTGAGCATATCGCTCAGGTCATCGACGCCGGTCAGAACCTGAAGCAGGCTCAGACCGCCGGTTTTGTACTCGCCGGCGACATAGGTCGAGAGCTTGGCCTGACCATCGGCGATCTCCTGCTGCTTTTGCGTGATCTCGCCAGCAGTCTGGTCGAGCGCCTGCGTCTGCGTGGCGAGCTCATCGTAAATCTGCTGGGTTTGGGTACCGATCTGCTCGAGCTTCGTGCGAGCAGCGGCAAGGTCGGATGCGGTATCGGCGTAGGCAGGAGCCGCGAGGCCCAAGCCCAAAACACAAGCGAGGGTTGCCGTAGCAGCGCAGCGTGCCATGTTTTTGTGCGTGTTTGCTGTGCGCATGTAGCTTCCTTTCCAGTAACTAAGGGTAACGGCTAGTCTACCGTCACCAGGCTAAAGAGCTCCACATCGTCATCAGACGGCGTGAGCTTCTCGCGCGGGTTGAGAAACGCAAGCTCAAGTATACAACCGTAACCGATAAGCTTTGCGCCCATATCTCGCACCAGTTTACCTGTTGCCTCGACGGTTCCGCCCGTCGCGACCAAGTCGTCCAGAATTAACACGGTATCTTTAGAGCTGATAGCGTCGGCATGGATCTCAATTGAATCGGTGCCGTACTCGAGCTCGTAGCTCTGGCTTACGGTCTCGCGCGGCAGCTTGCCCGGTTTACGTGCGGGAACAAAGCCGGCGCCAAGGGCTACAGCCACCGGTACGCCAACCATAAAGCCGCGAGCCTCGGGACCCACGACCTTGGTGATTCCCATGCCGGCAAAGTGCTCGGCGAGGGTATCGGTCATGGCTTTGAGCGCCTCGGGATTGCCAAAGAGCGGCGTGATGTCTTTAAAGATGACTCCGGGCTCGGGATAGTCGGGGATGTCGACGATTTGAGATTCGAAGTCGTACATTGCATGACCTTTCAATGGGTTGCCGGATAAGCGGCAGCGGTTATTTGCCCGCCGTGGCGGTACCGGAGTGCGAAGGGGCGACGACCTTGAGCGGCTTTACGAGAGAATCCTCGTGCGAAGCCGGCGTGGCTATCTCTTCGTTTTTGGCTTTGGTGGACTCGGAGCGAGTGATTTCCTCATCGAGTGCATCGATGTCGGCGTCCTCGACCACGGCATTGAGAGACTCAAAAACGCGGTTCTTGAGCAGCGCAGTGTGCACACCTTCGGTCAGGTCGTGAAGCTTCTTAAACGCACGTTCGAGCTTGGCGTCGCGCTCGTCATCGGAGGTATCCATTCCGAGCATGCTCACGAGCACCTGCTCAAACATCGAGGACTCGCGGTTGGCGGAAGACACGTACTGACGCAGGTTGCGGGGCTCGATATGGAAGCGTGACAGCTCGGAGCAGTAGCGGATGATTGGAAAATCGCGACCATCGACGAGCTCACGATTCTGCGGACTCTTGATGATGCGAATGAGGTCGTTCTCGGCGAGCGAGCGGATAAACGAAATCTCGACGCCCAGCATATCGGGAATGGTCTCAATGGGATGCAGCTTTTGCTTAGTCTCCTTGGGCTCCGTCTTGAGCGGAACATCGGACAGCAAGCCCACCTCGTAAGCGAGCGTTGACAGGTCCGTGGCGTTTTCCAAGCGCTGCTTAATCACGTTGAGCGGCATGTAGCGGGTCTTCTGCAAATGCAGGATGACCTCCAGGCGATCAACGTCCTCCTTAGAGTATTGACGGTATCCCTTAGGCGTACGATGAGGGGTAATGAGCCCCTCATCTTCTAGAAATCTAATTTTTGAGTTCGAAAGATCGGGGTATGCGCCTCGAAGTAGGTTGACGACTTGGCCGATACTCAGATAGTTGCGTTCGGCCATGCCCTACTCACCGGTTTCGATGCGCTCCGGCGTGCTCTCGTGGTAGATGAGCGTAAACGTACCGATCTGGACGGAAGAACCGTCGTGCAGCGGGGCTGCATTGACGATGGCACCGTCGACCCAGGTGCCATTGAGCGAGCCCAAGTCCTCGATGCGAGCGCCGAGGCCCTCGCGGATAATGCGCGCGTGGCTGCGCGATACGGTCATGTCATTGAGGAAGATGCCGTTCGCAGGATCGCGGCCGATGGTGGTCACGTCGTCCTCGAGCTCAAAGGCGGCACCAGTCTGCGGACCCTTGACGATGGACAGAACGGGGGCGGTGATGCGCACGTTGGCCATGAGGTCGGGAACGGTGACGTCGCTTGAAGGCACGCGGAATACGCAGGTAGCGTCAGCAGTCTTATCATTCTGAGGCATATTGTTAACCATGTTGTCCATGACAACCCCTAACTTATCGCGGACGTGCCGCAAATAATGAACCGTACGTAATCATACCCCAACGAATCAGTCTTCGATTTCAGGGTTCAGAAAGTCGATGTCCTCGTCCTCGGGATGCGCGAGAGCCTGTTTAATGGCCACTCCGCCCTTAATGGAATAGATGACAGCCGTGAGCATGGAGAAGATCACGCCGCCGTACACAAAGAAGATGCCGAGGGGCACCGAGCTTCCGTTGAGGCCCGGGAAGGCCGTAAGGGTTGAAGGTAAAAGATGCAGGCCGTCAATAACGGGGAACCCGAGCAGCATGAGCGAGAAGCCGGTCATGAGCAGTGCAGTGGCAATCTTTCCGGGAAAGACGACATCAATGGGGCGACGGTGATAATGACGAACGATAAGCGTGCCGATGCCCAGATAGATGTCGCGGCCAATAATGAGCACGCAGACCCAGATGGGCAGCTCTCCGCGGACCACCAGCCCAAGTACGCCGGTGAACAGCAGCGCACGGTCGCAGATGGGGTCCATGACCTTGCCGAGCCACGAGACCGTCTTGGTCATGCGGGCGATCTGACCGTCCATCCAGTCGGTAGAGGCGGCAACGGCGTAGATAACGATGGCGATGACGCGGTTGTTATCCGTCACAAACAGGTACAGAAATACCAGAGTGAGGATCAGGCGCGTAAAGGTGATGAAATTGGAGATCGTAAAGATCTTATTCGACGGGTAATCGGAAGTGCCGATAAGCTCCTTTTTGATCTTCTTTTTGATGCCCACAGGACTCCCCCGCTGGTTAACGACAAAACTTTCGCTACTATACCCGTTCCGGCGATGTCTATCCAGCGTAAGCATAGAGAGTCCAGACATGAGGAAGGCGCTTTTGGGCGGCGGTGGATTTCACATTCGTGTACATCAGCCTCCAAACATGCCGAAAAATGTCGGTTTTGGAGGGTGATGTACACGTTTTGATTCGGTGATTACATCGATCGGGAAAGTTGTTGCCTTAAGCAAATTAATCATGATGTGCGGGTCGAGAAGGGTTGGCGCCAAAAGAACCCAACGGCCGTTATGGCTTCGTTAGAAACGCGCCCCACCATGGATGGTGAACCCGAAAGGTAAGGCGCGCGGGCACGGTGACTCGGCCCGCGCTCCCGGAAGAGAAAGGATAAACCCATGGGTTACATGCTCGAGACGCGTGGGCTCACCAAGCGCTTCGGCCGCGGCGACCAGGCGCAGGACGCCGTGGCCGACGTGAGCCTTCATATCCGCGAGGGCGAGGTGTACGGGCTGCTCGGTCCCAACGGCGCCGGCAAGTCGACAACGCTCAAGATGATCTGCGGGATGCTGCGGCCGACGGCCGGGGAGATCCTCTTTGCCGGGCACGCCTGGCGCCGCGAGGACCTCTACGCAATCGGCAGCCTCATCGAGGAGGCGCCGCTCTACCCCAACCTCACCGCGCGCGAGAACCTGCGCGTGCGCACCACGCTGCTGGGCCTTCCCGAGAGCCGCATAGATGAGGTGCTCGCCGCCGTGGACCTCGCGGACACCGGGAAGAAGCGCGCCGGGCGCTTCTCGATGGGCATGCGGCAGCGCCTGGGGCTCGCGTTGGCGCTGATCGCCCGGCCACGCCTGCTCGTGCTCGACGAGCCCACCAACGGCCTCGACCCCATCGGCATCGAGGAACTGCGCGACCAGATCCGCGGCTTCGTGGCGGCGGGTACGACGGTGATCGTCTCGAGCCACATCCTCTCCGAGGTGCAGCAGATGGCGGACACCATCGGCATCATCTGCGGGGGGCGCCTTGCCTACGAGGATGCGCTTCGTCCCGGGCAGGACCTCGAGGAACTCTTCATGAGCTTCTGCCGGGAAGGGCGACGAGCGCGCGGGGAGGTGGCGGCATGACGGGCGAGAAAGGCGGCCTGCTCGCGGGCCTGCGCGCCGAGGCCCTGAAGTCGCGCCACGCGGCACCGGTTCGCCTGGCCGTGCTCATGGCGCTGCCGATGCCGCTGCTCGGCGCGATGCCCTACCGGGGCGTGCAGATCTTTAGCGCGTGGAACTACTGGTACGCGCTCTTCCTGCCCGTGTCTCTATCGCTTGTGGTGGCGTGCGTCGCGCGGGCGGACGCTCGCACGCGGATGCGGGGGCTTCTGGGCCTGGGCTTCCCGCTCGGGCGAGCCTGGTGGGCCAAGGCGCTCTGGTGCCTCGCTCTTTGCACGCTCTCGAACCTCGTGGTCTTCGGCATCTACCTCGCGGGATCGGCGTTCTCCTCGCAGGGTCTCACGGCCGCGGGCACGCTCACGATGCTCCTCTGCGCGCTCGCCAACACGGTGACCGCGGCGTGGATGATCCCCGCAGGGCTCTTCCTCGCGGCGCGGCTCGGCATGCTCGCGGGCATCCTCTGCCCGCTCGCCGCGCAACTCGTAGGTGGGTTCGCCTGGTCGTTGGTGCCGCTGCCGCAGCTCTTTCCGCCGTCGGCGAACATGGTCACCCCCACGAGCTTCATCCCCGTGCTGCCGAGCGGCGAGCCGCTCGCGGCGGACATGGCGCTCGGCGGGGCGCTCATGGCGGACGGCATGCTCACGCTGGCGGGCCTTGCGGTCTGCGCGCTCGCGTTCGCCGCGCTCACGGCGGCGGG
>CAJJSS010000028.1:0-32145 GCA_905194545.1 Coriobacteriaceae bacterium
GAGTTCCGCACGAGCCGGAGAGCACTTAATGTGCTCTCCGTGCGAGCAGGACTGTAGAGCAGGAAACCTTGTATACGCCCGCCCGCTCCCGAGGGGCATCTCTCATGCAAAAACTTTTGTTGGGTAAAGTCCGAGGTCAATGGCGTTTTATACCGAGAAATTCAAAAATAGTTGAAAATTCATTACAAATTTGCGTTGACTTTAGGTAACTAAAGTTTCATACTCCTTTTTCAACCACTGGGGGATGTGAACACGCACGGATCGTTCGCATCATGATTGAAGAGGATTTTTTAGACATGTTCACGCATCAGCTAAACATTATCAGCGTAGTAATTATCTGATGCGGGTTAGCACATACAGCTAGCCCGTACGATAACGGGCGGCTGATGAAGATGAGGGCCGTCGAGCGCAACCGACGGCCCTCATTTTTTATGTCTGAGAAGTTCTTTTTAGAGGAGGAAATGTAATGAACGGAGTTTTGCTCATGGTTGTGGCCGCGGCGGTGCTCGCCTGCGGCTATCTGGGCTATGGCCGATGGCTGGCCAACAAGTGGGGCGTTGACAAAGAGGCCCTCACGCCGGCCAAGCGCATGAAGGACGGCAAGAGCTTCTCGCCCGTCTCTGCCTTCACCGCGTTCTCGCACCAGTTCAGCTCGATCTGCGGTGCCGGCCCTGTTACGGGTACGATCGTCGCCATGGCCTTTGGCTGGCTGCCCGTCGTGCTCTGGGTCCTCGTCGGCGGCATTTTCTTTGGCGCCGTCCACGACTTTGGCGCCCTGTATGCCTCGATGAAGAACAACGGCAAGTCGCTCGCTCAGCTCATCGAGAAGTACATCGGCAAGACCGGCCGTCGCCTGTTCCTGCTGTTCTGCTGGCTGTTCTGCATCATCGTCATCGCCGCCTTCACCGACATGGTCTGCAAGACGTTCATGTTCACCCCGGCCGTTGACGCTTCTGGTGCTGCTACCGGTGCCATCGACTTCACCAAGTCCTATGCCGCCGGCTGCGCTGGTACCATCTCCATCCTGTTCACCTTCGTCGCTATCGCCTTTGGTTGGGCCCAGAAGAAGTTCAACCTCACCGGTGCTACCGAGTTCGTCACCGGCGTGGTCCTCATGGTTCTCATGTTCGCCGTCGGTATGCAGTTCCCGGTCTACCTGGATAAGTTCCAGTGGTTCGCCGTCGTCATGGTCTACCTGGTCTTTGCTGGCGCCATGCCCATCCAGATGCTCAAGACCCCTCGCGACTACCTCACTTCCATCATGATGATCGTCATGATCGCCTGCGCTGTCCTCGGTATCGTCGTCCTGGGTGTTAACGGCCAGGCCACCATCACCGCTCCGGCCTTTACCGGCTTCTCCAGCGCTTCTGGCATGATGTTCCCGGTCCTGTTTGTTTCCGTTGCCTGCGGTGCCCTCTCCGGCTTCCACAGCCTCGTTTCTTCTGGTACCTCCTCCAAGCAGGTCGAGAAGGAGCAGGACGCCGTCAAGGTCGGTTACGGCGCAATGATCGTCGAGTCCTTCGTCGGCATCCTTGCCATCATCGTCGCCGGCATCATGTTCTCCGATATGAACACCGCCGGTACCGGCGCCCTCAACGCTGGTGTCGCTTCCACCCCGTTCCAGATCTTCGCCGCTGGCATCTCCCGCGGTATGCAGGCCTTCGGTGTTGACGGCACGCTCGCTACCGTCTTCATGACTATGAACGTCTCCGCTCTGGCCCTGACCTCGCTCGACGCCGTCGCCCGCATCGCCCGCACCTCGTTCTCCGAGTTCTTTGCCCAGACCAACGATGCTCTGGCCATCGAGTCCAAGGCCGGCTATATGAAGGTCCTCGGCAACCCCTGGTTCGCCACGGTCGTTACCCTGCTTCCCGGTCTCGCCCTCGCTTTTGGTGGCTATGCCAACATCTGGCCGCTCTTTGGTGCTTCCAACCAGCTGCTCGGCGGTATGACCATGATCACCCTCGCCGTGTTCTGCAAGTGCACCGGTCGCAAGGGCTGGATGCTCTACGTGCCCGTCGCCTTCCTGCTCTGCTGCACCTTCACCTCGCTGGTCCAGAGCGCCATGGGCTGCATGACCGCCGTCCAGGCCTACGGTTTCTTCGGTACCATCCCGGCTACCGCCACCACGGCCGCCGTCTCCGTCGCCGCCACCAAGGGCCTGCAGCTCGTCTTTGCCGTTCTGCTGATGGTCCTGGGCCTCATCGTCGCCGTCAACTGCCTCAAGGAGTTCTTCGGCAAGGAGGCTGGCTCCATGCCTGATGAGGAGCCCGAGTGGTCCGAGATGGGCAAGGCCGAGTACGGTCGCGCCGCTGCCGCTGAAGCTCCTGCCGACGCCGAGGCCGCCAAGGCCTAGTCGGTCGGACGGGTTGAATCTCCCGTCTATTTGACTCGGAAAGACCGGGTCCGCAATCAAGCGGACCCGGTCTTTTTTCTTGTGAGAACAGGTGGTGCAAGGGCGTTCTCGCAGATGTTTTGCGTGGATAGGCTCGTGCGTTGTACCATATGGACGTATATGTGTGCATATGAAAGGGGCCCCGTGGCCAAGACGGTATATTCCGATAATCAAAACAATGTCGATGCCCTGGCTGAGCGTCTGAGCAGCCAGACATCGCTTTCTGCCGAGCGTGCCAAGCTGGTTGCCTACGACCTGCTTTGCCGCAAGGCGCTCAAGATTAAGTCGAGTGCGCTGGCGCAGATTTTCCGCTCCGTCGATAAGGAGTGCGACACCAAGGCGATGCGCGATGAGCTTATCGCGGCAAATATCGTGACCAAGATCGAGGGTAGTGGCATTAACGGGCGCCCGGCGTTCTATACCATCAATGCCGAGATCCGCGATGCCCAGGAGCAACCTGCCGAGTCCGTCGAAGATTTTGTCGTCGAGGATTCCGCTGACGTGCCTGCTGTGGAAGAAGTTGCTCCGCGTGAGCATGTCGATACCGATGAGTTGCTCGATGAGAACGTTGTGCGTGCCTTTACGGCCAAGGCAGGACGCGGCGGTTTTGGCGGGGGCGGCAAGCGCGATGCACAGCGCCGCGCCCAGCAGGAGCGCTTCCGTCGCGCCGTTGCTCGAAAGGGCGAGACGGATGCCGAGGCTGTTGAGGCCGAGGTTGCTGCCGAGTCGCAGAAGCCCACGAAGGAGCAAAAGCCCGTGGAGGCCCAAGAGCCCAAGCGCCGCCGCGGTGCTCACTTTAAGGCTGCACAGCAGGGTGCCGCGCGTGAGGTCGAAGAGTCTTCTGAGGTTGCAGACGATGTTGAGGAGTCTGCCAAGAAGGCTCCGGGTTCGTGTCGTCCCGGCCGCGGTTTTGCGGGACGCGCGTATCCCGTAAAGCGTCAGGAGAAGGGCGAGTCGGTTTCGACCGCTCAGGCCGAGAAGGCCGAACAAACCGAGAAAACCGTTGAGCCGGCGGCTCGCGAACAGAAGCCTGTTGAGCCGCAGCTTGAGGTTGCTGCCGAGGCCAAGGGCGAGCAGCCTACTGATGGGCAGACGGAGCAGGGCGCGTCGAGCAGGCCTCGCCGCCGTCGCCATCGCGGGGGCCGCAGTTCCCATGCCGAGACTGCAGCCGAGAAGACCACGCCGCAGGACGAGGATGCGAAGGCCGAGGTTTCTTCGGGGCAGCCTAAGCGCCAGCCGGCGAAGGAGAGCAAGTCCGATCGTCCGCAGAAGCAGGCGTCTATGCCGAAGCGCGAGCGCAATTCCCAAGGCGATTCTAAGCGCAGGTCTCAGAAGAAGCCGGAGTCTGCCGCAGCAGATGCTGCTGCCCAGCAGCCCGAGTCGGCCGTCCACGGCGAGGTATCGGCGTTTGCCCTTGCCCGCGTTTTAGGCAGGCAGCTGCTCAAAGTTGTCCCTACGCCTACGGCGCTCTCTAAGATCAAGGAGCAGCAGACACAGATCGTAAAGGTCGAGGGCAAGGACGGCAAAAAGGCTCCGCAGCGCACTCAGCACAACGAGATGTCCAACCGCAAGATTGCCGAGGAAATCGCAATCATCCAGGCTTGGATCGAGCAAAACCGAGGTGCCGATACGCCGGTTGCCTCGCGCCGCCAGCGTGCCTACCAGATTTTTAACGACGAGAAGGCTTTTGACGGCAAGCACGGCGAGCGTCTAATTCGGCGTATGACCGAAAAGGGCATCAGCATGCAGGCGATTAAGGTCGCCCCCAACCGCCCCGTGCACTTTACGGGTTTCTTTACGCTGGGCGCCGATAAGCCGTTCATTATGGTCGAGAACCTGGACACCTATGACGAGATCGTCAAGCTCCTGCGCGGCCGCAAGCACGCTAAGCTCTTTGGCACCAAGGTGGGTGGCGTGATCTTTGGCGGTGGCTGCAAGGCGAGCGTTTCGCACGCACTGGATGATTATCTGGCCGAGATCGGCTATCGCTTTAACTACGTCTACTACGTGGGCGATATCGACCGCGAGGGCGCGCGCATCGTCGAGCAGGCTCGCAATGCCAATGTGGTTGAGATTCGCCTGCATGCCGGCATGTACCGCGCCATGCTCGCCGAGCATAAGCGTCGCGTGAAGGCCGGCGGCGAGTGCGAGCCCGCGGCTGCCAACCAGGGCGTGCCGCAGAACTTGGCGGCGACGATCAAGGATCTGCCCATGGTCACGCGCGTGCAGTTCCGCAATGTGCTGCGCGAGGGCGGGCGCATTCCGCAGGAGATTCTGATGACCGCCGACTATCGGGATGGCGACTCGGGAAGCTTCGACCGCATGCTGAACAACTAAATTCCGCTCTCCCGGGGCCTGTCGTGGCTTGGCCGTTGCATGCGGCTCGCTTTTCGGAACGGGGCTGACGGACACGTTCCGAAATCTACCACCGTCGCTGTGCAGGGTGTCTATAAAGAGCCGTGGCCAAAAAACATCAAATATGAGTACTGATACTCTTTTAGTAGCAGTAATTTTGACCACATTTAAGGTGATTTGACGTGTCGATCGAGCAGATAAGCTGCCGTATCTCCTCAAGTGTTCATTAAAGGAAGACCTTGATGCGAATAAGTCTCATTAAGATCTTCTTTTATTAACGAAAATAATGTAGCTACAACGGTAACAGTACTCATATTTGCCGTATTTTGGCCACAGTCCTTCGGAGAGTCCTCGAAAATAGTCCCGAGCCGGCACTTGGGGACGTTCCTATAATGTCGGCACTTAGGAACGTCCCCAAGTGTCGACACCGCGTCTGCCTGCGGCGGCCGCGCGCCGCTGCGTCGCTCCGCATCCTTGCGGGTTCGGATCCCTCCGCTTGGCGGCGTTGGCTCGATTTGCTTGACGTGAGGGGCTCTTGGCTGGTGTGGGACGGAGGGATTCCGCGTCTGCCTGCGGCATCCGCGCCCCGCTGCGTCGCTTCGCTCCTTGCGTGCTGCGCTGGAAAACGCTTCGCGTTTCCTCAGCTCCGCACCCTTGCGGGTTCGAATCCCTCCACTTGCCCACGAAAAAGCGCTTCAGGTCCATAAGGGCCTGGAGCGCTATATTCTTTGGGGCTGGGACGGAGGGATTCGAACCCCCAACAGCCGGCACCAAAAACCGGAGTTCTACCGTTGAACTACGTCCCAATGTTTGGTGTTGCCCAAAAGCAGCTCGTCTAGTTTACCTAATCTGCGAGGGCATCGCAAACGCCATCGAGAAGGCGGACGGCGAGGGTCTGCGCGTCGCTTGCGGTAAAGGTGCCGTTGTAACGCGTCATGCCGGTGAGCTCGATGCGAATTCGTGCCGGCTTTTGCTGTGCGGCGACATTGGCGGTACGGATGCGCTGGGCCAGGTTGTGGCACTCGGCGAGGGCGATCGTGGCGCGCGGGGCGGCATCTGCAGGCAACTCGCCGCTTGCGATCTCGAGCACCAGGTCGACATCGGTCGGAACCTCGGAGTCGCAGAGCATCATGCCGCTGCTGTCGGTCGTCGCCGTGGCGATGTTCCACATGCGCGATGCTACGCTGCGCGCGATAGGGTCCTCGCCGATGACGGCAATCTGGAAACGCTCGAGCACGTTGGCGGCGCGCGCAAAACCGATGCGAGACTCGGCTTCGGTGACCGAGGGCTTGCCCTCCCACACATGGTGCAGGCGGTTGATGTAGGCGTAGGTGTCCTGGAAGGCCATGCCGTCGGCAAACAGGCCGACATTTTCCTGGAACTGCTGCAGGGCGGCCTCGGTATGCGGACCAAAGTAGCCGTCGTCTTCGCCACAGGCAAAGCCCAAAACGTTGAGAGCGCGCTGCAGGGCCTGCACATCGGCGCCATGGAAATTGGGCATGCGCAGATACAGGGTGCGGTCGCCCAGCTTATACGAGGCGTCGACCAGGGCGCTCCAACAGGGGATATCGACGGCGTGACCGGCAGCAAGGCCGCTGTCGAGCCTGAAGGTGCTGACGGCCTGCTCGGTGGTGGTGCCAAAGCGCTTGTCGACAACCTCGGCGTCATCGATTGTATAGCCGAGCTGCAGAAGGCGGGACTGAACATCCTCGACGGCTGCTCCCTGCATGCCCGTGGTAATAGGTTCCATGAACGAACCCCTTTCGGCGTACCATTCGTACTATTTTGAGCGTGTGTCGGATAGACAACGCGAGACAATTTATAAACATGCACTCAATAGTGTAGCAACTTGTACCCAAACTCGCTGCCCACAGGTTTTATGACCCCCGCTAGTTAAGACGCTCCACAAAGAAATCTGCCATTGAGAGGAAGAGCTCGCGCGCATGCGGGTCGAGCTCGACGCCTTCGATAGCGGCCTTGGCCTTAGCGGTCAGGTCGAGCGCATAGGTGTGGGCGTAATCGATGGAGCCGGTCTCCTGGAAGATCTCCACGGCGCGTGCGAGCTGCGCAGGGTCCTCGGTGCCCGAGGAAAGGATTGCCTCGATCTCGTCGTGATAGCGCTCGTCTGACAGGGCATGCACGGCAACGAGGGTGCGCTTGCCCTCGGTGATATCGGTGCGGAAGTCCTTGTTGGCGGCCTCCTTGGTGCCGATCAAGTTGAGCAGGTCGTCTTGAATCTGGAAGGCAAGGCCCGTGTGCAGCCCAAAGGCGCGCAGTGCCTCAATCTGCTCTTCGCTGCCGCCGCCGATAATGGCTCCGGCGGCAAGTGGCGTCGCTCCGCTGTAGTACGCGGTCTTGTGCGTCGCCATGTCCAGATAATCGTCGACCGAAATGTCAAAGCGCTCGTCGCGGACCCAGCCCAGGTCGAGCGCTTGGCCCTCGATGGTACGGACGATCATCTCGGTAAGCTCGTGGAGCACGTGAAGCTTCACGTCTGCGTTGAGTGTGGGGTCGTCGAGAACCGTCTTGGTGACCATGGTGAGCGCCAGGTCACCGCAGTTGATGGCAAGACCGGTGCCCTCGGTAAGGTGCATGCAGGGCTTGCCGCGACGAATCTGCCCGTTGTCGGCGATGTCGTCGTGGATGAGTGCGCCCGACTGAAAGTGCTCGATGGCCGCCGCTGCGCTGCGGGCGCTCTCAAAGCTGCCGCCTACCGCAGTGGCGGCGAGCATGCAGATGAGCGGGCGGTGGCGCTTGCCAGCGTTTGCCGTAAATGCCGAGAGCGGGGTATACAGGTAGCGCTCGATATCGGCGGAAGTCGCCTGTCCGTCAAAGAACGTGGCCAGATAGTCGTTAATCTGGTCAAAGTGCTGGGCTAAAAAGCTGGTAAACGGACTGGACACGGGTTCTCGCATTCTTTGATAGGTTGCATCGTTGCATTATGCAGACAACATATTGCCACATTAGGGCGTCGAGCGCGGCGGTTGAAGACGATTGGTCCATGCGGCCGCAAGTGCGGTAGGGGCTTGGCTAGATAAGCCCAAAGTGTTCGAGCGCGGTGACGACGCCGTCGTGGTCGATGCTGTCGGTGACATAGTCGGCCTTTTCCTTGAGGAAGTCCGGCGCATTGCCCATGGCGATACCGACATCGACGGCGTTCATCAGCGAGACGTCATTGCTGGCGTCGCCGATGCCGTATACGGTTCCGTGGTGGGGATCGAGGGCGTCGAGTACGGACTGGATACCCTCGCGCTTGGTGCATTCGCGAGGCGAAATCTCGGTCACTTCGAGCTCGAGCTCGTTAAAGCAGAGCAGCGGCTCAAACGCTTGATCCTGAGCGATGCGGTTGGCAAGCGACGTGGACATTAAGATCTTGTAGGCGCTGTAATGTTGCAGCTGCGTAATTGCATCGCCCACGGTGCGGGCGTATCCCGGAGCGTCGGGCGCATCGGCACTCATGCGAACGACGCCATTGAGTCCCTCAAAACGAATCACTTCGTCCGATTGCTCAAGAATGGGAGCAAGGCGCTGCAGCATGCCGGGCGTCATCGCCAAATCGCGAATCACGTGTCCCTCAAGTTCGACATAGCCACCCGCGAGGCAGACGATGCCGGTCCAGGGCAGCTCGAGCAGCTTTGGATGGATGCAGCTCAGCGTGCGCCCTGTGCAGATAAACGCCATATTGCCCTTGGCGACAAAATCACGGATGGCTTGCGAGACCGCTTCATTGGGATAGGGGGAGAGGTCTCGCTCGCTCTCGGGAAGCTCTTGTGCCACTCGAGGGTCTTGCCAGGCGAGTGTTCCGTCGATATCGAAGAAGCAGATATCGCCGCGCTTATGGGCTGCGCTGGCGGCAGGGGAGGCCGAGGTGGTGGACACAAATCCCGGCTCGAGGCCCATGATCTGGTCAAAATGCTCTTTAACGCGGGGAACGGAGATGCCAATAATCACCTGGGCGGTCTTGCCCGTAATGATGAGGCCCTTGGCGCCCACCGCGACAAACGACGCATTATCTGCAACGATGGAAGGGTCTGCGACCTCGACGCGCAGGCGCGTGGCGCAGTTGGTTGCGCCCACGATATTGCCAACGCCACCTAAAAGCTGAATTACCCGCTCAGCGAGGACGTGATCTTGATCGGATTGAATACTGACCTCGCCATTGGGAGATTGCTCTTTGGCAAAGCCGCTTCCCGTTAAACGATCGATTGCCGCGCGATTGGAGACATGATCCTCGCGGCCCGGCGTCTTAAGGTCATAGACCAAGATGAGTGCTCGAAAACTAACAAAAAAGATGAGGCTAAAGGCAAGACCGATACCGAGCGCCAAAAGGTAGGAGCCGGCATGCATTCGCATGAGTGGGATGAAGTTGAAGGCCGTCATTTCCATGAGACCGCCCGAGAAGATGCCGACGATGCCAAAGAAGTTCATGGTCATGGCAAGGCAGGAGGACAGGACGGCGTAGAGCAAAAAGAGTCCGGGATAGGTGAACATAAAGAGAAACTCGAGCGGCTCGGTGACGCCGCAGACCACCGAGGCGACGATGGCGGGCAAAAGGATGACCTTAAGGCCGGCGCGGCGTTCGGGTTTGGCGGTGAAATAGAATGCTGCCGCGATGGCGGGAAGGCCAAAGAGCTTGCCCCAGCCGGTGGCGGTAAAACCTGCCCAGGGCGCAAGTTCATTTAAAGGGCGCGTGCTATGGGAGAGAATGGGGAGCAGGTTGGTCCACGTGGCGTAAATACCGTCGTGAATGACCAGATTGTCGTAATAGATGGGCATATAGAGCAGATGGTGCAGCCCCATGGGCTCGAGCGCTCGCTCCAAAAACACAAAGATGCCCACGCCGAAGGGGCCGACGCCCGCAAGTGCGTGGCGCAGCGTTTCGGTCACAGCGTATGCGAAGGGCACGATGGCGGCCGAGATGGCGGCAAGGGCAAACACGGCAAAAAAGCTGATGAGGTAGACGAGCGAGGAACCCGAGAACGTGCCGAGCCAATCGGGAACCTTGGCATCGTAGAAGCGGTCATGGATGGCAACGACGGTTGCCGACACCGCCAGCGGGCCGATAATGCCGGTGTCGAGCGTCTTGATGCCGTCGATGACGGTGATGCCGCTGGCGGGGGTTAAAGACGACGGGTACTTAAGTCCAAGGTTGTCGCCGCTCAGCTTAATGATCTCGCTCAAAAAGAAACAGTAGGCAAAATAGGCTACGAGCGCCTCGAGGCAGCAGCGTGCCGGTTGCTTTTGGGCAAGGCCGATGGGCAGCGCTACGGCAAAAAGGAGTGGAAGGCGCTTAAAGACCGTCCACGAGCCGCGCTGAATGATAGTCCAGAAAACGTACCAGGGGGTTCCGTATACGGCGAGGTCGCCGACGATATCCACGGTCGTTGCGAGGGCGGAGATGCCGACCATGAGGCCTGATATAGAAAACAGCATGGCGGGCGCGAACATGGCTCCGCCAAAACGTTGGATTTTCTGCAGCATAATATGCCTTTCGGATGCAACATGCTGTGCGAGCAAGAACGTTTAAACAATGAACTCATTGTAGAGGACTGGCTGCTTGCCGCATTGACGGTTTTGATTCGGTCCGATTTGGGTTTCGGGGGAACCGTCGACGGTAAATAATCCGTGCTTTACCGATAATCGGTTTAAACAACTTTAAGAAATGCTATCGTGCCTAGCCATACATATTCATTAGAGGTGAAATCATGCCAAAAGCGATTTACGAAGGAATCTACCGCGAGATCCGTTCGCGCATCATCAACGGGACCTATGCGTTTCAGGAGATGCTGCCAACCGAAGCCGAGCTGACCGCGGAGTTTGGCTGCACGCGCAATACCGTTCGACGCGCCTTGAGCATGCTGGCCGACCAGATGTTTGTGCAGCCTATACACGGCAAGGGCGTGCGCGTTATTTGGCTTAAGGGCGAAACCGATATGCTGGGCGCACTCGAAGAGGTTGAGTCGTTTGGCGAGTTCGCAAAACGCAACAATGCCGTCGCATCGACCGAGGTCAAGTCTTTTGAACATTTGATTTGCACTGAGCAACTCTCTCGTCGCCTGGGCTTTAAGGTGGGCGAGGAGCTGATTCGCGTCGTGCGTGTCCGAAGCCTCAACGGCAGCGCGCGCCAGGTGGACCACGGCTACTTTTTGGCGTCGATCGCCAAGGGCCTGACCCCCGAGATCGCGGCGGATTCTATCTACGGCTATCTGGAGCACAAGCGCGGCATCAAAGTGATGGCGAGCCGCCGTACGGTGAGTGTCGAGCTCGCCAACGATGAGGACTGCAGCTACTTGGACCTTGGCAAGTACAACTGTGTCGCCGTCATGGAGAGCCAGTCGTACACTTCGGACGGCATCTTGTTCGAGGTCACGCATGCCCGCACGCATCCCGAGATCTTCCACTACCGCGTCAACTCCAAGCGATAGCCGGCTAGCTCGCAGCCTGACGAGACTCATGCCCTCAAAGAGAAAACGCCCGGTCAAACCGACGATGCATCGGCTTGACCGGGCGTTTTCTCTGCATTCGATAACAAATAATTGTTTATACAAAACTTGTCAAGTATCAAGTTGAAATTACCGTTCACCGAAGTTTTTCTACCGCTCTAGTAATACTTGTTCAAACAACTAGCCAAATAGCGTATTGTACAAGTCAGCAAAAGGGGCAAAGTCCCCGAGCCAATCTCCGAAGGCGGCGGCAAAGGGTGCCGCCACGGTGTGAAAGGGTGGATTGTAATGAAGAACGAAATGAGCAGAAGGCAGTTCCTGGGCTTTGCTGGTTCCGCGGCTGCGGTTCTTGGTCTGGGCCTCGTGGGCTGCGGTGGTTCTGCCGGCTCTGGCTCCTCTGCTTCTGGTGACGCTGCCGAGGTTTACTTCCTCCAGTTCAAGCCCGAGGTCGACAAGGAGTGGAAGGAGATCGCCAAGGCGTACAAGAAGGAGAAGGGCGTCGAGGTCAAGATCGTGACCGCCGCCTCCAACACCTACGAGGAGAAGCTCAAGTCCGAGATGTCCAAGAGCTCCGCTCCGACGCTGTTCCAGGTCAACGGCCCCACCGGCCTTAAGAACTGGAAGGACTACTGCGCCGATCTTTCCGACACCAAGCTCCGCGGCGAGCTCATCGACGACTCCCTGGCGCTGCAGTCCGACGGCAAGGATCTGGGTATCGACTGGGTTCAGGAGAGCTACGGCATCATTTACAACAAGGAGCTCCTCGAGAAGGCCGGCTACAAGGCCGAGGACATCAACTCCTTCGACAAGCTGAAGGCTTGCGCCGATGACATCCAGGCCCGCAAGGACGAGCTCGGCGTTGACGGTGCCTTCACTTCCGCCGGTATGGATGACTCCTCCAGCTGGCGCTACACCACCCACCTCGCCAACCTCCCGCTCTACTACGAGTTCGAGAAGGAGCACAACCAGGAGGACGACGAGATCAAGGGCGAGTATCTCGACAACTTTAAGCAGATCTTCGACCTGTACATCACCGACTCCACCTGCGATCCTTCGCAGCTCGCCTCCAAGACCGGTGACGACGCCACCAACGAGTTCGCAACCGGCAAGGCCGTCTTCTACCAGAACGGCTCTTGGGCCTACGCCGACCTCACCAAGGCCGGTATGACCGACGACCAGCTCGGCATGCTGCCGATCTACATCGGCGTCGACGGCGAGGAGAACCAGGGCCTGTGCTCCGGCGGCGAGAACTACTGGTGCGTCAGCTCCCAGGCTTCCGAGGATGCCCAGAAGGCCACCGAGGACTTCATGTATTGGTGCGTCACTTCTGACACCGCCACCAGCATCATCGCTGACAAGATGGGTCTGACCGCCCCGTTCAAGAGCGCTAAGGAGACCACCAACGTCTTCTCGCAGCAGGCCGTTGCCATGGCCAAGGACGGCAAGAAGACCGTTGCTTGGGACTTCGTTTACATCCCCTCTGAGGAGTGGAAGAAGAACCTCAAGCAGGCTCTCATCGCTTATGCTGCCGACAACACCAAGTGGGACGGCGTCAAGAACGCCTTCGTCGATGGCTGGAAGACCGAGAAGGCTGCTTCCGAGTAAGCAGTTGCTGCCCAAGCTATCTGATTAGCGACAGGGGGCGGGCAGACGTTGGTTTGCCCGCCCCCTGCATATTGAAAGGACCCTTCTATGGGCAAAGCACTCAAACGCTGGTGGCCGCTCTTTATGCTGCCCACGTGCCTGGCGTTTATGATCGGGTTCGTGATTCCCTTTATCCAGGGTTTCTATCTCTCGTTCTGCCAGTTTATTACCATCAATAACGCGCACTTTGTCGGTATCGAGAACTACGTGCGCGCACTGACCGACCCGCAGTTCTCCACGTCGTTCTTCTTTACCGTGGCGTTTGCCTTCCTGTCGACGGTGCTTATCAACGTGATCGCGCTGGCCATCGCGCAGGCGCTCACCCGCAAGGCGCTCAAGGGCACCAACATCTTCCGTACGATCTTCTTTATGCCTAACCTGATCGGCGGCATCGTGTTGGGCTACATTTGGCAGATTCTGATCAACTGCCTGCTCTCCAACGTGGGTGCCCAGCTTATCGCCCTCAACTCCGCCGCTGGCTTCTGGGGCCTTATCATCCTGACCCTGTGGCAGCAGGTCGGCTACATGATGATCATCTACATCGCTGGTCTGCAGTCCATTCCGTCCGACTACATCGAGGCCGCCAAGGTCGACGGCGCCACGGCATGGCAGACGTTTTGGAAGGTTAAGATCCCTAACCTGATGCCGACGATCACCATCTGCCTGTTCCTGTCCATCACCAACGGCTTTAAGCTGTTCGACCAGAACCTCGCCCTTACCGGTGGCGCCCCGGCGCACTCCACCGAGATGCTCGCCCTGAACATCTACAACACGTTCTATTCGCGTGCTGGCATCGCATGGCAGGGCATCGGTCAGGCCAAGGCAGTTATCTTCTGCATCCTGGTTGTCGCTATTTCTATGATCCAGCTTAAGGCCACGAGGTCCAAGGAGGTGCAGCAGTAATGAAACGCGATAAGGCTATCAACCGCGCGCTCTCGATCTTCTTTACGATTCTGTCGCTCGCATGGATCTACCCCGTGTTCATGATTGCGCTCAATTCCTTTAAGAAAGCGACCGCAATCAGCACCACCACGGCGTTCGATCTGCTCACGCCCGAGACGTTCAACGGCCTCGCAAACTACGTGCACGCTCTTAACGAGCAGGGCTTTGCCTCGGCATTTATGTACTCGCTTATTATCACGGTCACGTCGGTCGTGCTGATCTTGGTGTGCTGCTCCATGTGCGCTTGGTACGTGGTGCGCGTCAACAGCAAGATCTCGAACTTCTTCTATTACCTGTTCGTCTTCTCGATGGTCGTACCGTTCCAGATGCTCATGTTCACGCTGTCCAACCTCGCGGACCGCATCGGCTTCAACACGCCGTTCAACATCTGCTTTATCTATCTGGGCTTTGGCGCGGGCCTCGCGGTCTTTATGTTCGCCGGCTTTGTAAAGAACATCCCGCTCGAGATCGAGGAGGCGGCCATGATTGACGGCTGCAACCCGGTTCAGGTGTTCTTTAAGATCGTCCTTCCCATCATGAAGCCCACCTATCTTTCGGTCGGCATCCTTGAGACCATGTGGGTCTGGAACGACTACCTGCTGCCCTACCTTACGCTCGACTCCACCAAGTACAAGACCATTCCTATCTTGATCCAGTACTTCCGTGGCGGCTATGGCCACGTCGAGCTCGGCCCCATGATGGCCTGCATCATGATGGTCGTTGTCCCCATCGTCATCATGTACATCTTCTGCCAGAAGTACATCATCGACGGTGTGGTGGCAGGTGCCGTCAAGGGCTGATGCCGTAACTGTTTTGCAAGTTTTGGCGGCGCCCCTCAGCGCGGCGCCGCGTATCGAAAGGTAGAGACATGGCCGAGATCGTTCTCAAACATGTTCAGAAGGTGTATCCCAACAACGAGTCAAAAAAGAAGGGCTTCTTTGGCAAAAAGAAGAAGACCGAGGAGAAGAAGCACAACCTCAAGGTTACCGAGGACGGTGTGCTCGCTGTAGAGGACTTCAACCTCACCGTTCACGACCAGGAGTTCATCGTCCTCGTTGGCCCCTCTGGCTGCGGTAAGTCCACGACGATGCGCATGGTCGCCGGCCTAGAGGACATCACCTCCGGCGACGTGCTCATCGACGGCAAGCGCGTCAACGACGTGGCGCCCAAGGACCGCGACATCGCCATGGTGTTCCAGAGCTACGCTCTGTACCCCAATATGACGGTGTACGAGAACATGGCATTTACGCTCGAGCTCAAGAAGGTCCCCAAGGACGAGATCGACCGCAAGGTTCGCTCTGCTGCCGAGATCCTGGGCATTACCGAGTATCTCGACCGTAAGCCTAAGGCGCTTTCGGGTGGCCAGCGCCAGCGCGTCGCCATCGGCCGCGCCATCGTGCGAGACCCCAAGGTCTTCCTGATGGACGAGCCGCTGTCCAACCTGGACGCCAAGCTTCGTAACCAGATGCGTGCCGAGCTCATTAAGCTGCGCCACGAGATCAAGGGCACGTTCATTTATGTTACTCACGACCAGACTGAGGCTATGACCCTCGGTGACCGTATCGTGGTCATGAAGGACGGCGTCGTCCAGCAGATCGCCACCCCGCAGGAGGTCTTCAACCATCCCGCGAACATCTTCGTCGCCGGCTTTATCGGCGTGCCGCAGATGAACTTCTTCGATGCCCAGCTGGTGCGCTCGGGCAACGGCTTTACCGTCAAGACCGAGGATATGAACGTGGCGCTCGCCCCCGAGACCTGCGCTCAGCTTGCTCTCAACTGGGACGGCGGCGACGTGAAGGAGATCACGGCCGGCGTGCGTCCCGAGCAGATTCTGCTTGCCGACAAGGACGAGGAGGGCGCGCTCCAGGGTACCGTCGAGGTGACCGAGCTCATGGGTTCGACCGAGCATGTCCACGTGACCGCTCCCGATGGCCAGTTCGTCCTGATCATTCCCGTTGTCGACCTCGAGGCCAAGGGTGCGCTCAAGGCGGGCGACCCCATCTGGTTCAAGTTTGAGAAGAACGCGACCCACCTCTTCGATAAGGTCTCTGGCAAGAACCTTATCTAGGCCCGGTGCAACCAGGCCCTTCCTTTGGGCGACTGCGGTATTGCCATCCTTTTGCCGCGGTCACATATAAGGCTCCCCTCCCGTCCACTGGGCGAGAGGGGAGCCTTTCTTTGTGTTGGGACTGCCTGACCGGTCGTTTGTCTCGATCTGTAACGGATAGGGCCGATTTCGGACGTTAGATGTTACAGATCGAGACGGTTCCGCTGAGCTAACCATTTCATCTAAATCTGTAACACCAAAGGCGAATTTCACCTGCTAGATGTTACAGATTGAGATAAACCCAAGGGGAGGGGCCGGTATGTCTCAATCTGTAACAGCTGGGACCGTTTTGGTTGAGTAGTTGTTATGGATCGAGATTGTTTGGCCGAGTCGGATCACAGGGTAACGTGCGAGCACAAAAAACGGAGCCGCGTTGCCGTGGCTCCGTTTTCAAGAGGATGGGCGATGAAACCGAATTAGCTCAGGTGCCAGATCTCGTCGTTGTACTGGGAGATCGTGCGGTCGGACGAGAAGGTGCCAGCGTTGGCGATATTGATGAGCGCCTTGCGCATCCAGGCGTCCTGGTCCTCGTAGTCGGCCAGTACGCGCTCCTTGGTCTGGATGTACTCCTCAATGTCGAGCAGGGCCATAAACCAGTCCTTGCCCTTAATGTCGTCGTGCAGCCGCTGCAGGCGCTCGGCATTGCCGGTCGCCATAAAGGCGGGGTTGGTGATAAAGTCCACCAGCAGCTTGATACCGGGCTTGCGGTAGAGTGCGCTGGCGTTATAGCTGCCGTCGGCGTAGAGCTGCTCGACCTGTTTGGACGAGGCACCAAAGGTATAGATGTTCTCGTCGCCCACGAGCTCGGCAATCTCCACGTTGGCACCGTCGAGCGTGCACAGGGTTAGGGCGCCGTTGAGCATGAACTTCATGTTGGAGGTGCCGCTCGCCTCCTTGGAGGCCAGGCTGATCTGCTCGGAGATGTCAGCGGCGGGGATCACGCGCTCGGCGGCGGTGACGTTGTAGTTCTCGATCATGACAACCTGCAGGTAGGGAGCCACGTCGGGGTCGTTTGCAATCCACTGCGACAGCGTCAGGATCAGATGGATGATGTCCTGCGCGATAGTGTAGGCAGGCGCCGCCTTGCCGCCAAAGATGATGGTGACGGGGTGCTTAGGCCTGTTGCCGTTCTTGATATCGATGTACTTCCAGATGATGTAGAGCGCGAGCATCTGCTGACGCTTGTACTCGTGGATGCGCTTGACCTGGACGTCGATGATGGCGTTGGAGGGAATGGTCACGCCCTGCTCGAGCGCCATGAACTGGCGCATGATGGCCTTGGCCTCGACCTTGGTGGCGGCCAGGCGCTCAAGAACGTCCTTGTCGTCGGCGAACTTGGCGAGTTTGCTCAGATCGCCGGTGCTGCGCCAGTCGGTGCCGATTACATCGTCGAGCAGGCTGGCGAGCGCGGGGTTGGCTCCATGGATCCAGCGGCGGAAGGTGATGCCGTTGGTCTTGTTGGAGAACTTCTCGGGATAGATCTCGTAGAACGGATGAAGCTCGGTGTCCTCCAGGATCTTGGTGTGGAGGGCGGCTACGCCATTGATGGAGAAGCCAAAGTGGATGTCCATGTGGGCCATGTGGACGGTGTCGTATTCGTCGATGACGGCGACGCGCGGGTCATCGTGCTCGGCCTTCGCGATCTCATCGAGCTTGACGATAATGTCGGCGATGGCAGGGGAGACCTTCTGCAGGCTGACGAGCGGCCACTTCTCGAGCGCCTCGGCAAGAATCGTGTGGTTAGTGTAGGCGACCATGGAGCGTACGATGGTCACGGCCTCGTCAAACTCGATGCCATGCTCGGTGGTGAGCAAGCGAATGAGCTCGGGGATGACCATGGTGGGGTGCGTGTCGTTAATTTGGACCACGGCGTAGTCGGCCAGATCGTGCAGGTTGCTGCCGCGCTCGATGGCCTCGTCGATTAGGAGCTGGGCGGCGTTGCTCACCATGAAGTATTCCTGGTAGATGCGAAGCAGGCGGCCCTGCTCGTCGGAATCATCCGGATAGAGGAACAAGGTGAGGTTCTTGGCGATCTCGGTCTTGTCGAAGTCGATGGAGCTGCCGGGGACCAGGCCGTCGTCGACACTTGCCAGGTCGAACAGGCGTAGGCGGTTCTTGGTGGGCTGGCCATAACCGGGTACATCGATGTTGACGAGCTTGGAAGTAACGGCAAAATCACCGAACTCGACGGTGTAGGAGCGGTCGTCGTCGACTAGGATGTCCTGCTCACCGAGCCACTCGTCGGGGACGGCCTTCTGCTGGTTGTCGACAAAGCGCTGGCGGAACAGGCCGTAATGGTAGTTGAGGCCCACGCCATCGCCGGTCAAGCCCAGCGTGGCGATGGAATCCAGGAAGCATGCGGCCAGACGGCCCAGGCCGCCGTTGCCGAGCGACGGTTCGACCTCGAACTCCTCGATCTTGTTGAGGTCGTGGCCCGCGGCGGTGAGCTGGTCCTTAACCTCGTCATAGATGCCAAGGTCGATCATATTGTTGATGAGCAGCTTGCCGATCAAAAACTCGGCAGAGATGTAGTAGAGCTTTTTCTTGCCGTTGTTGAGAGGACAGGCGGCAGAGCGCTCCTGCACGAGCTTGGCCAGCAGCTTATAAATACGACGGTCATCGAGCTGCTCGAGCGAGGTGCCAAAGGACTGCTCGGCAAGATCCGCAAGATTGATACGGGGCATGTTTCCTCCTGTGATGGGTTGATTACATGTCAGAAATTCAAAAGAAGCCCGCGCGAGGGATTGGAGTGGCCTCGCGCGGGGAAAACGGACGCGTCCGCACGATGGGGTGGGGTCGGGCGCGGTGGCTCCTATTGGGGAAGCTCAATTTCGTCTTCCGACGGGATGCGGAAGTAGGTCTCGGTCCAGCCGGTGAGCTTGTGCTCGAGCTCGCGGGTGATGGCGCCATCGAGCATGCGCCAGGTCCAGTTGCCGCCCATGGTGGCGGGAGTGTTGATGCGCGCCTCGTTGCCCAGGTTGAGCAGGTCCTGCATGGTGTAGATGCAGGTATCGCTTACGCTGGCGGCGATGGCGCGGTTGAGTGCATCGGCCATGGGCTCGCCTGCCTGCTGGTGGGTGTACAGGGCCGCCTGCTCGCGCTGACGCGGGGTGGCCGTTCCCTCAAACCAACCGCGCGCCGTCTCGTTGTCGTGTGTGCCCACATAGGCGACGGTGTTGGCAATGTAGTTGTGCGGCAGGTAGTACGAGTTGGTGCCCTCAAAGGCGAACTGCAAGATCTTCATGCCGGGGAAGCCCGAGTTGTCGCGCATGTCGATGACGCCGGGGGTGAGGAAGCCCAGGTCTTCGGCGATGATGGGCAGCGTGCCGAGCTTTTCCTCGAGCGTCTTGAAGAACTTGAGGCCGGGGCCCTGCGTCCACGAACCGTAGGACGAATCGGGTGAGGAGAACGGCACCTCCCAATAGGCCTCGAAGCCGCGGAAGTGATCCAGGCGGATGACATCGTACATGTCGAGGGCGGCGCGGATACGGCCCTCCCACCAGGAGAAACCGTCGGCTTCCATGGCGTCCCAGTCGTAGATGGGATTGCCCCAGTACTGGCCGGTGGCCGAGAACTGGTCGGGCGGCGTGCCGGCGACACTCACAGGATTACCGGCGGCGTCGATCTTAAAGAGCTCGGGCGTGGCCCACATCTCGACGGAGTCGCGCGAGACATAGATGGGCAGGTCGCCGATGATGAGGATATCGCGCTCGTTGGCATAGGCCTTGAGGCGGCTCCACTGACGATTGAAGAAGTACTGCGTCATCTGGTGGTAGAGCATGCGCGCGGGATGGGCGGCGCAGACCTTGGCAGAAGCCTCGCCGCGGGTACGGAGCTCTGCGGGCCACTCCCAAAAGGCCTTGAGACCGCACTCCTCCTTGACGGTCATGAACTCGCAGTAGGGGATGAGCCAGTCTTCGTTTGCTTGGACAAAGTCGTCGAAGTCGGCCGGCTTGTCGGCGGCAAAGCGCTCGGCGGCGCGGTCGAGAATCTGACGACGGCCACCAAAGATGGCACCATAGTCGACATTGCTGGGGTCGGAGCCCAGGTACACGCCGTCGATATCGCACTGCTCCAGATAGCCGGCCTCGATAAGCTCGGCAAAGTCGATGAAATTGGGGTTGCCCGCACGGGCCGAGAACGACTGATAGGGCGAGTCGCCATAGCTCGTTGTCGTAAGGGGGAGAATCTGCCAGTAATGTTGTTTGCACGAGGCGAGGAAATCGACAAAGTCATAGGCGTTCCAGCCAAAGCCGCCGATACCGTAAGGTCCGGGCAATGACGAAACGGGCATCAGAACGCCGCTTGCACGCTCCATGGATGCACTCACCGTCCTTTTGAATAAGGGGCTGCGCCGTAGATGGATAGACGGCTCGTCCCGAGTTTCCATTGCTATTGTCCCTATTGTAGAACATGTTGTTTAAACATGTATAGAGAGAATGAAAAAGTTGCCGACTTTCGGTGAATGGTAGTGCGCCATAGACGATATGAGTTGAACATTGGGAGCTCCTCCCCTTGCGGCTCTTTTGTGGGTCGGGCGACAATGGTCGTCGTCATTAAAGACCGGCTGCCAGCCAGGTTGCAACAATGCAAGAAGGGTTCACATTCAGTTGGCCGTTGACACAAACAATCGCGCGAAGACCTCGTCTTCTTCGGTAAGTCCAGGCGCGGCAAGACGCGCATGGCAGTCGCCCTCACGATGCGCGCGGTCGCCGCGGACATGTCGGTCAGGTTCTGGCAGACCGCGCAGCTGGTTCTCGAGCTCGGCAACGCGAAGCGCAAGGGAACGCTGTCGAAACTGTTGAACGACGTGTCGCCCGCGAGGCTGCTCGTGCTCGACGAGTTCGTCTACGTCCCCTGCGACGTAGACGGTGCGAGGGTTCTCTACCAGGTCATTTCCGTCCATGTAGTGCTCGTAGGCCGCGGCGTCGTCGGGCTCGTCGAAGGAGAGGGACTCCGTCCAGTCCCAGTAGGCCCCCGTCCAGGCGCCCCTGCGCCTGCCGGCCGGCGTCGTCTCGTCGAAGACGAGGCCGTGGCGCAGCAGGAACTTCGACATCCGCTGCTTGGCGTGTTGCAGGTCGTCGCGCGCGTCCTCGAGGGCGCTCGTCGGGGACCCACACCTCGACGACGTTGCGGCGCGCCAGCATGCGTGCCAGCCACTCGGCGTCGCGGCGGTCGTTCTTGCGGCCGCGGTCAGCCGCGGGCCGGTGCATCTTCGGGACCGCCCCGACGACGCAGCCGAGGCCGAGGGCCCGCAGCGCGCGGCCGCGGTTGATGGTACGACCATTGTCGCCCGACCCACGAGAGATCTGCAAGGGGAGAGGCCCCAATGTTCAACTCATATCGTCTGTTGTGCCAGAGTCGCTCGGGAAAGCGCGACCGACGCAGCGCGCTGTTTTCCAGTCACATCCAGTTCGGGTTGATTTCAGCATGCGATAAGAAACTGGATTTGAATTTCGACTCGAAAGATGGGCAATGCTGATGAGAAACGCTTGGAGTTCGGGATTGCGCGGCGTGAAGCGACCCTCTTCTTATCGAGTTCGTTACAATGTAGGAAAAACAGTAAGTAAGAAGACCTCTGATTGCTTTAGGAGGAGCTGTGGTGAATAGCGCCCAGAAGATCGATAAGTCCATCCAGAAGATGATGACTCTCGGAAGAAGGCTTGGGATTCTGTTTACGGCGCTGTTTATAGCGGTGTGTTGCTGTTCGGTGGTGGTGGTTATTTCCATTGGGCTTATGGCTGCTCAAGGAAACCTATATGATCCATCAAAGACGGTTTCCGTAGTGGTTCCTTTGATGTATCTTCTGATTTCCGGAGGGGCCACATGGACCCTGCGGGGAATCAGCATGGACATGGCTCATGGCGAATCGCCCTTTACCCTTTCGCATGCTCGAAGAATCTCGATTATCGGGTGGCTGTTTGTTGCAGCGGCAATAGGTGACCTCTTGTTTTCTCCGGGGTTTCTTTCGATAGTGATTGGCCCCTTCGACTTGCTGGGGAACGCCTATTCGATGTTTGAAAACCTGGCCCTGCCCATAGATATTGGTGCTGTGCTGGGGGCCGTTTGCTGCTTCTCGATTTCTGCGATATGGCGCTACGGAGCTCTGCTTCAAGACCAGACCGAGGATTTGGTGTGAGGGGCGGCATGGACTATCTGATTATTGAGCTTGAAAGCTTATTGCTTCGACGCGGAAAGACGAGTACGGATATCATTCGGGCGACCGGGCACACACCGGCAAGTATCTCAAAAATACGAAATGGCAAGGTGAAGGCAATTAGGTTAAAGACATTGCTGGATATTTGCGTAGAGCTTGATTGCCAGCCTGGCGATCTTATTAAGCGCGTCAACGAAAGAGAACTTGAGGAACTGGCGACGCGGCGCGCCCGCAACGCGCTGAGCAGGGCGACCGCGACGGGTGATGACCCGGTCCTGGAGTCAGATCATGTTTACGTGGTCGATCTTAGAGACGACTGAGGCTGGAGAATAAAAAAGTATTGAGCAGGTGCAGCCCGTGAAAACAACGGTTTTCACGGGCTGTTCATTCAACGTCCTGCAGTGGCCTGTATTTCTCGCCGCGTCACTGGGGAACGAGAGAGTCATTTCCTGTGCTGGATGCAGGGGGGTGCTTACCTTGTGTAATATATAAATAAGCTTATATTGAAATATGATACATATCGAATTAGAATAACATTATCAATTCGGTATGCAAGGAAAGGAGAGAGATGGATTGGATTAACGAGCCGGAGGAAGGCGTTGCACCCGCGTGCGGCAACTGCTTCTTCTACGCGCACGGGGGATGCACGAAGAGGTGCCCCAATCAGTCCTGCACGTTCCGTTTCTAGGGGGCAGAGATGAACTGGCTTTCTACCGCGAAAGGAGGGGAATGAAATGGAATGGATTACCGAGCCGTCAGCCGGGGCTGAGCCCATGTGCAGCAATTGCTTCTTTTACGCGCACGGCAGCTGCAGCACCAAGTGTTCTTCACAGGAGTGCACTATCCGCTTTTAGCGGATAGTGCACGCCGTACGGCGTGCACAGACTGTTCAAAGATATTTTGGCCAGCAGCGCCTGAGGGGCGATGTGGCATTGCAATATGGGGGGCGAACCGACGTTACCTATAACCCCGCACAATTGCCATGTCGTCCCTTTTTATTGACGGGGAGGATGTCGTCCATGCGGGAAGTCCCAGTTGAATTGCGTGCCATATCCAAGAGATATGGCGGGTTTGAAGCGGTTAAATCAGTCTCGTTCTCTTTAATGGAAGGCGAGCTGTGTGCACTCATTGGGGAGAATGGTGCCGGCAAGAGCACGTTAATTCGATTGATCACGGGGCTTTCGGAGCCATCGTCAGGAACGATCTCGATGTTTGGGCAAACCGGGAGACGTGAAATACGGAGCTGCAGGGAAAGGCTGGGTTATATGCCCGACCTCAATGCTTCGTATCCTAATCTGACCGCGCGAGACAACTTGGTCGTTCGCTGTATTGAGTGGGGGCTTCCCACCGATCGTTCCATCGACGGTGTGTTATCAACCGTCGGTTTGGGGGAGGCCGGCGGGAAGAAAGTGAAGAACTTCTCAATGGGAATGAGGAGGCGTCTCGATCTGGCCATAGCGTTGCTGGGCGATCCGGAGCTGTTGATCCTGGACGAGCCGACAAACGGCCTGGATCCGATGGGGATAGTCGAAGTAAGAAAAATCCTTACGCATCTTAACAAAGATCAAGGTAAAACGATTCTCGTATCCAGCCACAATCTTGAGGAGATGCACAAGCTGGCAACTGATTACCTCTTCATAAGTCATGGTCGCCTCATTCGAAGGATGACCGCACCTCAGCTGGAAAAGTCATGCCGCGGTGGTTTCGTGTTGCATGTGGACGATCTGGAGCGAACGAGATCGGTTCTCGGAGATGAGACCTCACATTCTTTTCTGCCGGACGGCAGCGTCCTTATGCGCTATGAGGAGAAAAAGGAAGGGCGGGGCATTGCAATCGAAGCGCTCTCGACCGCAGGTGTGAGGGTTGCGGAGGCGTATTCTCATAGGAAGAGCCTTGAGGAGTTTTATTCGGAGCTCATCGGTCGAGAGAGCGAGCTGTGATGAAACGCGAGTTCATCTCAGCTTTTCGGAGCGAGGTATGGTTGCTCGCCAGGCACCCGGCGACCGCTCTGATGATTGCGCTTGCGGCTGTGCTGTATGTGGTTGCGGCTGCGACTTCGTCTGAGGTGCTGATCATGGTCGCCGGTGATGACCCGTATACGCTTGGAGGGGCTATAGGTTTTATTGGAAACCTAGTGGATGCAGGGGACGTTTTGGGCTCTGTTGCCCGGACGTCTTTTGCGTCTACAGTGGTCTGGATTCCGGTGACGATTCTCTACGCGGTTTACGCTACGTCGAGAGACTTTGAATCCGTGGCTTACGCCGTATCGAGATCGCGAGGGGTGTCGCAGGCGGCGATTGTGATCACGAAGCTGTTGGTGAACTGCACTCTGGTCGGTGCCGTGTATCTTCTTTCTACGACTGCGCTGTATTTAACCAAGATGGCCCAATGGGACGTTGGGGCCTCGTGCTCAGGGTTTGCCCAATTTGTATCGATTGCGCTGATGATCGCGCTGCTGCTCATTTCGATGTACGCCGCTACCTTCGCCCTGTATTTGCTCACGAGGAGTGTGGTGGCGAGCAGCGTCGTTGCAATAGCGGTTTCGACATTTGTGATGGTGTGGTTCCCAAGTACATACGGAAGCGGTCAGCCCAGCTTGCTGCTCATGCTCTCGCCCGTGTATTACCTGATGAACCTGTGTTCCCTGAGTATGCAGAATGTTGGTGTAATTCAGGTTTTGCTGTATGCGGGCGGCACTGTGCTTGTGTCGGTTGGAGTTGCGCTCGTCTCGCTATTTGTAAGGACGGCGGTTCGATGAATCTTGGGATGTCGGTCAGGGCGGAACTGTTCCGCGCAAGGAGAATGAAACTCGCCGTGATAATAGCGCTGATGTATTTGGGCATCGCGGGGATTTATGTGTTTGCCGGGTCCGGCGCATGGGTCTCCGCAGGGGGAGAGGGCCAGTTCTTTGGCTTTTCCGCCGATCCGGGCTATCTTTTCTCGATAGGGGTTGGGCCAACGGGTATCTCTTCCTGGCTAAGTGTCGTCTCCATGGCGCATACGGTGTTCTTCCCAATCGTCTCTGTTGTTGTGGCGGGGACGCTATTCGGTGATGCGACGAGCGTGTCGGCAAGGGGAGTTTCGATTGCTCGGGGCTTCCGCAGCTGGCAGCTGTTTGCGGCAAAGACATTGGCTTGCGAAGTGTATACGCTGTGCCCCTACATCGTGTTTACTCTCGGTGTCGCTGCGGTCTTTGCCGTGTGCTCCGGAAGCGGTCTAGACAGCCTTACGGTTGGTAATGTGACCTCGGCACTCCTGTCGAATATCGTTATAGACGCCGCTTATACGCTGATGGTTGCGGTTGCATATGAGGTGTTCAGGATCAGATCTCTTGTGTCGGGAGCCTTGCTGGTCGCAACGTTCGCGGGCCTTGTTATCGCGATGAGTTTCCCAACCGTTTTACCCCCGGTTCACATGGCTTATTGGATGAGGGCGTGCGGGGCTGCCGGCGGGACGGTCCTGATGGCTGCATGCGGCCATGCGGTCATCGTGTCGCTCGCATGTCTATTGCTGCTTTCGTGCAGTTTTTATCGAAGAAGGTAGTGCGCTGGCGTATGCGCAGCGTCTGAGGGTCGATATGGATTTGGTTGGAAATGGAGATGGTGCGAAGTGAAACTGTCGCAATTTAATGTGGTGCATGAACATAACGGAAGTCTTCTTATCATGAATGCGCGAACCGGCGGCATCCTGTCGTTAAATCCGGAATACGCGCAGAAATTCAAAAGGATTCAAGAAGGGGACGTTCGGGATGCCGATGATCTTGTCGCGGAGCTGATAAGGGGAGGCATCCTAGTCAATGAGGAGAGGGACGAGCTTGGGGAGATCAGGTTGCAAAGTCGCGCCGCGCGCTTTGCGAATACTGCTCTGTCCCTTACCATTGCGCCAACGATGGCTTGCAACTTTTGCTGTCCCTACTGCTATGAAAAGGGACAGGCGTACACGACGATGGGCGAGGAGGTTTTGACACAGCTCTCCAAGTTCGTGAAAGATTACTATCCTGGTATCGCAAGTCTCTCAGTTGGATGGTACGGCGGCGAGCCTCTGCTCGGAATGAAGATGATCGAACGGATTACGTCGGATCTGAAAGATGTCGTGGGGCCAACGTGTGAATATTCCGCATCGATAGTGACAAATGGCTATCTGCTGACGCCTGATGTTGCAAGGAGGCTCGCGGCATGTGGTGTGACGAGCGCGCAAGTGACTATAGATGGATCGAAGTCGGATCACGATTCGAGAAGGATTCTTCACGACGGAAGCCCTACATACGAACGTATTCTCAAGAACGTCAAAGAGTGTGCCGACATCATCGATATTTCGATAAGGAGCAACGTCGACAAGACCAACATCGAGGCCGCTCAAGAGCTATTGGATTATCTCGAGCTAAATGGCCTGATGAATAAGGTTCACTTCTATTTAGCCCCTGTTGACGATATCAATCAGGTATGTGCGAACGACAGCCACTGCTTTACTGTAAAAGAGTTCTCGTATGAGGAGACTGAGTTTTATAAAAGGGCAATTGCGCGGGGCTTCAAAGTTCAACCTTTTGGTGGGACGAATTTCGGGATATGTTGCGCCGTTGGAATCAACTCGTACGTGGTTGATCCCGTCGGAGATTTGTATAAGTGCTGGGATGACATTGGAATGAAGGAGCGGAGGGTCGGAACTATTTTCGAGCCGCCAATGTTGAGCAAGAACATGATTAACTGGATGGCATATGAGCCGGATGACCCGGAATGCCAAGAGTGCTTTGCTTTTCCCATGTGCATGGGAGGGTGCCCCAACCACGCCTTAAACGGTGAGGGGAAACGTTGCGTTTCCTTCCGGTATGATGCCGAGCAAAAAATGCTGCTCTCCCAGATGATGAATACGGCAAAACGGGGTGCGGGGCAAAATGAGGCTGATGCTTAATCTCTGTAGAAAATATATACTGGGCGGTCGATTCTACGCCTATCTTGTCGTAACAGTTTTGGTCGGGCTGCTTGCGCTTGCGGGTCCCTTTCTTACCGGCATAGTGGTAAACCGATTGGCGATGCCGGCCAGCGCCGATCTTGCCGCCGTTCTCGTTTGTTGCCTTATTTTGGTTGCGGTCCAAGCGGTTCGAGCGGGACTAGTGTATTGCTCAGAGATGCTGTACATCAACCTTCAGTCGCATGCGGGGTTCGGCTTAAATGCGGATACGCTTGAGCACGTGAAGCACCTTCCCCAGGCATTCTTCGAGGGCTTCAACGCGTCGTATTATAACCAGCAAATCAATCACGACGCTAATGACCTTGTCATCTTCGTAATCAACTCGGTTGTGGGGGTTTCAAGCAACGTTATCACCCTTTTGTCCGCCCTGTTTGTTCTCGGTAGCCTGAATATCAAGTTGAGTGTGGTCTGCCTTGTTCTTGCGGCAGCGAGTGCCGCTTTTTATGCGGTTTCACGCGCAAGGCTGTTTGAGAGAAGTTTTGACGTACAAGAGCAGAGCGCGAGGTTTTTTTCCTGTCTACAAGATCAGTTGGAGAAAGTTGATTTCATCCGCAAACATGCTTTGTTCGATAGGTCCCGCGCTGTACTGGTCGAAGCTTTTAATGGGCTCTATCCAACGATGAGAGCAAATCAGGAAGTAGGGTCTAGATTTACCTTTGGCAACGCGTTGGTCGCTTCCGCCGCTCAAGGATGTCTTCTTGCTGTGGGCGCGGTTGAAGTGATGGGCGGGAGACTGTTGCCTGGTTTTCTCGTGACTGCTGTTGGATATTATTCGAACTTAAGCTCAGCGGTACAGTATTTGTTGGGCTGGGGAAGGGATTACCAGACTAATCGCGTATGCTATGAGCGGCTGAAAAGAATTTGGGATGTCCCGGTGGAAGCGAATGGCAAATTGGCGCTTGGTCCGATTGAGGAAATCCGTCTAGAGAACATCAAGCTACGTTATCCAGGGGCGGAAAGGGTCGCGTTAAGCATTGAGGGGCTCGCGTTTTCCAGGGGTCGGCTATATGGAATCTCGGGGCCGAATGGTTCGGGGAAGAGCTCGCTGCTGTCAGTGATATTGGGGCTATATCCAGATGACACAGAAGGGGCCGTTCGCTACAACGGGGTGTCACAGCGTTGCATCGATCGATATGCATTGCGGCGGTGTCGAGTCAGCATTACGGAGCAAGAACCCCCTATCGTTGAGGGGACGATTCTCGATAATCTTACGCTGCTTTCTGATGATTACGAGATGGATAAGCTGAATCGGATGCTTGTCATATTGGGGCTAGACGAAATGGTTGCTTCTGTGGAGAACGGGGCAACGGCGATGCTTGACGGCGGGAAAGGAGGGGTGTCCGGCGGCGAGAAGCAAAAGATTGCAATTGTGAGACAGCTGTTGAAATCGCCGGACGTTATGCTTTTTGATGAACCGACCTCAGCACTTGATGCGAAGAGTCGAGGCGCGCTGATCAAATTGCTTCATGAAATTAAGAGAGACCATATTGTAATCGTTGTCACTCATGACGAGGAGATGCTTGCCGCCTGTGACGAGGTCATTTCGACGGCTGGATGATTATCGGATTGTGGCGTTGAAGACCAAGAAACTTGAAATGGCGTGGGCTCTGGGTAGGTCTCCACGGGTACGCCGTCGGTGCTGTACTCGACCGCCCGGCAAGAAGGTTTTATAGCGTGTTTCCCCAGAGAGGTCCCTTTGTCCGGTGGTGGCGAGGGGAGCCTCTCTTTTGCTCACCTCTTGCGGCGGAGGGGGACACCATGCGCCTATGCAGGACAAACTGCGCGTTCTTGTCGAATGATGGGCTATGTGTAGAGATGATGGTCTCGGGTAGAGGCCGTGTCGCGCTCGGCTGCGATGAGCCAGGCAATTCAATCTTCATCCGGGAGGGCCTTGGCAAGACAAGCAGGGCGAAGACCTTGGCGACGTTCGGGAGCCGTGTGGCGCCCGGCTCCACGCTCATCCACGACATGGAGCCGGGCGCCACACGGCTCCCGTCAACAATCTGTCACTGAAGAGCCAGCACTACAACGCGAAGCTGCTCAAGGGCGTTCCCGACGGCCAGAACCCGCTGGGGCCCGTGAACCGGATGCGCTACTTCATGCAGTGCTTCCTGAGGGCTCATCCCGGCTCCAACCGGGACGACATGCGGGGCTGTGGCTATGAGTCCGCCCGAGGACAAGCTTGAGAAGGTCGCGATGGTGCTCGATCGGGCAATGCGATACCCGAAAACGCTCAGGTTCAGGCAGTTCTATGCAAGAAAGCCCAGTTCAGATGAGTTCGACGAGCAATATTTATCAACACAGTGCAAGGGGGGGGGGGATTATATTTGTATTTCATCCGTGTTGAGCTTCACACGGTGCGCGACTCATCGCAAACTGGCGGGCGCAGCGGAAAGAAAACCGACTGCAGACGAACGATCGATATCGGGAGCAAATAGCCACCGGATGCTTTTCGGTCTCCTACGCGTCGACCTCCGCGATTTCTTCTGCGTCTCGCCAAGTTGAAAGGAGCGATGTCGAAAACTCCTTTTCGGTTAGCGTCAAGACATCCTTCACGCAAAAACCTTTCAATTTGTCAGGAAGCCCAAAACGCGCTTTTTTCCTAATCGAGCTGGCAACCCGCTTCAACGCGGTCTTGTTCTTGTCCTCGTTGTATACCAAAACAAAGACGCAGTGCTCGCGAAACCATCTCGTCCTCTTTCCCCACAGGTCCGAGCAGATCAAAACGCTGTCCTTGCACTTCTCGATGAGGGCGTCCCTTTGGCCAAGATTGATACCAAGCTCTTCGTCATCCTTGGGATTGAGCCTCTTCCCCAGCGTCTCCTTCAGACTGCCGTTTTTAAATTCGACTAGATATAACGTTTCCCGATCGCAATACAGCGCATCGGCGGAGCGCGGGAGTTGCATCCACCTATTGACCTTCTTGCAGTAGCATTCTTTAACAGAGTCAAAATTGACAACAGGCAAATCGTCATCCACAAGAGAGACGCTCCCGTCTCTGGATGTTTTGGAGATGGTCGACGTGCAGTCCCTTAGGATACAGGTCCTGCAACGGGAGCAACCATCGCTGCCATCTGGCACCGCGGGAGAGTTCGGATGAGGGCAGGAGGCGCACAGGTCGCTACTCAAGGCCGTACTCCTCCCTCTCAAGCGTATCAAAAGGAGCCGCCAGCTTCTCGTAGGCGACCTCAGTCGAGCCGGTTATATCGGCAAAGCGAGAGCGTCCATCAGTGCAGGTCTCCGCAAGATAATATGAGCACAATCCATCAACAGCGTGCTTCTTAGAATACACTTCGATCGCATTCAGGAAATATGGACTATGGGTGCTCATTAAGACGTGCATCCCGAGCTCTTCCTGGAGCAGCACGATTATCTCGGCGAAGGCCAGCTGCCATGCAGGATGAAGATGAATCTCGGGTTCATCGAGGATAATAGTCCCTCCGGCATCTAGCGCGCCGGACTTCAAGAGCACCTTCATGATGGCGAACGTCTTCAAGCCAGCAGAAAGGTTCCCAGGCTCCAACCCCCGAGCGAAGCCCTCTTCGAGATACGTAAGGTGACCGCGACTTTCGCTCCTCTCGAAATGCCCCGGACATAAGGAGGAAACCTTGTCCATGAGAACCTTCAGGTGTCGCTCCTTCGCGATCTCTTCGAACAGCGAGGACTCGCTGTCATCGTTACGGATGGTCGCCTGAATCAAATCTTGCCGCAGCTCCTCCTGGTGTCCAAGGAGGGGCTTGAACCGAAAAGCGGGGCCGTAGGGTCCTCCGAGAGAATCGATCAGGAACGGGTCGTCCAGATAATGCGCCCTGAATCGCAAAACCCTCCTATCGTGCACCTCCGCCACCTCGTCACTTGCAACCGAGAAAACCGTAGATGCGTCCTTTATCTGGAGTTCGACCTTCCCGGGCTCTTCGCCGAAAACCGAATTGATCTGGCCGTTGAACTCGCTTCGGAACCTGTTTGTCGCAATCGCACGAAATACCTCATCATCGGAGATATCCATGATCTCGATAATCTGATCGGCAACTCCTGCTACGCCATTCGTGAAATCGGATTCGATCTCACGGGAGATCTCCTCCCCGTAATACTCCTTTATCTCATCAATAAGCTCGTCCCTCGTGCACTCGCCCGAAAAAACCCTGTCGATGAAACTATTCATTCTTCCAGCAGTTCGCCTGTGGCGAGACGTGGAGTCGAGAGGGCTTCCCACATATGCCTTCCTGATGGCGCGCTCAACACTATTGCGCCTCATGCGGTCGATTTTGTTCTCCGAATCGGACATGCTGTTGAAGGCCGCATAAAGCGCTTTTCCAACCGTGCTTTTCCCCGTCCCGTTCTCCCCGGCGATCACGGCAATACCATTAATCTCGATATCGGCCTCAGCGACCCTGCCGATGTTTTTCATCTTGATTTTCAATGCATATCACCAGCTCTAAACTCGCGAGACTCAATAGCTCGATTATCGCACAGAGAGATCGACTTCTCGAGGACTCCCTAAATGGAACGCGCGGTGAGGACATGGCTCGCCGCCGTCCGCTTCGCGTTCGCGCGGGGGAAGGTGACGACCAGGGACCTCTCCGGGCTCATCGAGAGGAGCGCCAGATTCTCCTCGTCCATTTGAACTGTATCGTATTCAAGGACACTTGACTTAGAGGAATGGCGTTGAGCGGCGATAATCGTTTCAGCGCCAAAAAGAAAGGAGTGTCAGTCATGGCAGACGGGCCCTCCTACACAGCGGGGTACCGCGCCGAGGCCGCAGACTTCGCCGCCGCGTCGGGGAAGCCCATCGCCCAAGTGGCAGTCGACCTCGGCATCAACGAGAAGACCCTGGGAAGATGGGTGACGGTCAGGAAGAAGGAGCTGACCAACCACCCGGTCGCAAGTGCATGCGCGAGCTCGAGCTCGAGAACGAGTTCCTAAAAAGCCCCGACCTCACATTGGAGGCCGGGGCCAGTAGATTTTTGGGACATGTCTAGAAATCTACCCATGCAGGAAGCGGCATGTGCCGAGCATGTCGCGTGCTAGGTTTTGAGGCATGCCACAAAACCTAGCACGGGGGAGTGGCTACTCGGCGTCGGCGAAGCCGTTGGGGTTATGGCTCTGCCAATTCCAGCTGTCGCGGCACATGTCC
>CAJJSS010000029.1:0-30360 GCA_905194545.1 Coriobacteriaceae bacterium
GCGCACTGCAGCGACGGATCGGGCTCGACGTCGTAGAAGCAGTCGTGGGCGATGCCCATCTCGTCGAGCTTGGCCTCGATGGCGCGGGTGTTGCCATTCTTGAAGAGGAACTGGTCGGTGACGATGAAGGCGCGCTTCTTGCCCATGACGTTGCCAAGCTCGTCGAGGGCGACGGGCGTGGAACCCTTCTTGAAGTAGACCTTCTCGGGAGCGCGGAACCACAGCATGTTCTCACGGCGCTCGGCCACAGTCTTAACGTTGATCAAGTGCTTCACCCCAACGTTCTCGGAGACGGAGTTGCCGCCCCAGGAGCCGCAGCCCAGGGTCAGAGACGGCTTCATGCCAAAGTTGTACAGATCACCGATGCCGCCGTGCGAGGACGGGGTGTTGATGACGATACGGCAGGCCTTCATGACGTGCTCGAACAGGCTGATCTTCTCGGCCTGGGCGGGGTGCACGTACAGAGAGGCGGTGTGGCCCGGGCCACCGGCGAGCACCAGGTGCTCGGCCTTGTCGACGGCCTCCTGGAAGTCCTTGGCGTGATACATGGCCAGGACCGGGGAGAGCTTCTCGTGGGAGAACTCCTCCTTGGCGGGGTCGGTGGAGGTGACCTCGGCGATCAGGATCTTGGTCTTGGCAGGAACCTCGATGCCGGCGAGCTCGGCGATCTTGGCGGCAGCCATGCCGGGAATGCGGTGATCGAGAGCGCCGTTCTTGAACATGGCGGCACGCAGGGCCTCCATCTCGGCACCCTGCTTGACGAAGTAGCAGCCGCGCTTCTGGAACTCGGCTTTGACCTGGTCATAGATGGTGTCGATGACGGTCACGGACTGCTCGGAAGCGCAGATCATGCCGTTGTCGAAGGTCTTGGAGTGGATGATGGAGTTGACGGCGAGCAGCACGTCGGCGGTGTCGTCGATGATGACCGGGGTGTTACCGGCGCCAACGCCCAGGGCGGGCTTGCCCGAGGAGTAGGCGGCCTTGACCATGCCCGGGCCACCGGTGGCGAGGATGATGTCGACGTCGCGCATGACCATGTTGGTCAGCTCGATGGAGGGGACATCGACCCAGCCGATGATGCCCTCGGGGGCGCCGGCCTTGACGGCGGCGTCAAGCACGAGCTTGGCGGCGGCGATGGTGCACTTGGCGGCTGCCGGGTGCGGGGAGATGATGATGCCGTTGCGGGTCTTCAGGCTGATCAGCGTCTTGAAGATCGCGGTGGAGGTGGGGTTGGTCGTCGGGATGACGGCGCCCACGATGCCGATGGGCTCGGCGATCTTGGTGATGCCGTAAGCCTCGTCGCGCTCCAGAACGCCACAGGTCTTGGTGTTCTTGTAAGCGTTGTAGATGTACTCTGCGGCGTAGTGGTTCTTGATGACCTTGTCCTCAAGAACGCCGCGGCCGGTCTCCTCGATGGCCATCTTCGCCAACGGGATACGAGCCTTGTTGGCGGCCATGGCGGCCTCATAGAAGATCTTGTCGACCTGCTCCTGCGTGTACGTAGCAAAAAGCGCCTGGGCCTCTCGCATCTGAGCGAGCTTAGCCTCAAGCGCCTCTACGTTGTCCACAATTGCGGGAGTAGTGTTTTCCGGTGACTTTTTCACCATTTGTGTCTCCTTGCGATCGGAGATTTACCCTACGACTTGCATGATAGCAAGAAATTATTCGGCGAACGGCAAGATTCCCGTAAAAGGCATACTAAAACGCTTCAATAAACTGAAGCGTTTTAACTAAAACTATCTGCCAGTGCATCGCCCCGCTCATTGGGGACAGACTTACATGAGTGGTTTCACTCATTTGGGACAGACATCGATTTGCGATTTTGTCGTTTTGGGCCTGTTTTTGTTGCTGATTGGATATAAATAGGTCACAGGCTCAGCATTTCGCGTTCCTTCTCTCCTTTTAGGTGTTGCCTGTACGGCTTTGAAAGGAGAGACCATGCCCCGATGCGCCCGCGAAATTTCGCTCACCGGCTATTACCACGTCTTTGACCGCGGTAACTCCAAACAGATCATTTTTGAAGATGATTCCGACCGCTATCGTTTCCTATCGGACATATCGGACAGGTTTGCGTGCCATGACGTGGCGGTGTTGGCCTGGTGTCTTATGGACAACCACTTCCATTTGATGGTTGATGACCCATATGACAACCTTTCAAAGGCAATGCAGTGCGCGCTGACGGCGTATGCCAAGTATTTCAATGGGAAAACGGGAAGAACGGGCCATCTATTTGACAATCGCTATTCGCGGGTCGCGGTTGAGTCGGACACGCAGGCAGTGCAGCTGCTCGACTATATTCATCTCAATCCCGTGAAGGGTGCGCTTGACTCGCTCGAGGCGTACCGCTGGTCAAGCTATAAGGCGTATCAGCTGGGCTATGATCCCTTTGACATCTGTGATGCGGCCCCTATGCTTGATGTTGTCGGAGGCTCCCGTCGCTATTGCGAGCATCTCAAGAAAGTTGCCGGGCGCATCTGGTCAGTGGAGGTTCTTCCGCGCCGCCGGATCCCCGATGAGGAGGCCCTTTTCGTTGCGCGCGAAGTCCTGACGAGCATAGATCCTGCGTTGCTCAAGGCCCTGCCACGCCCCGAACGCGATGCCTGCCTGCTGAGGCTCAGGCGGGCACATCTCACGGTCAAGCAAATTGCCCGTATCACCGGTATCGGCGCCACAAGCGTGACCAAGGCTACTGCAGGCTGGAAGGATGCAGCGTGAGATAGGGGCCGGAGCCGATCGGGACGCCGCATGCGTGCGTCATGTCTGTCCCCAATGCGTGAAAACACTCATCTAAGTGTGTCCCCAATGAGTGGGGCTATGATCCCTTTGAAAAGTGCAAACACTCATGTAAGTCTGTCCCCAATGAGCGCAAAAAAAGGCGCCCTCCGTAGGTGAGAACGCCTTTGGTAAGTTCTATGTGAACGCGAGGTCTTTGACCCGGAGAGTCCGAGGTACTTGTTGGTAAGACCTTATTTAGGAGCGCGCAACCTTGCCAGACTTGAGGCAGGTGGAGCAAACGTTCATCTTGCGACGGTGACCATCGACAACGACGTAGACGCGCTGGATGTTGGGGCGGAACTTACGGTTGGTGACGCGGTGAGAGTGGCTGATGGAGCGACCGGCAACGGGGTGCTTACCGCAAACTTCGCAAACTTTGGACATAACTGACCCTCCTTGGGCGACAAACGAACATGTCGCGTTAACAAACAAGCCTGAACTATAGCACAGAAGCAGCTCCCTGTGCGTAATCTACACAGAGATATTCCTCTTTTGGCGATAGTGCTCACGCTACGGCCCTGGACGTAGATCCGATTTGCGTGCAGCAGAGGGGATTATGCCAGCTCGTGCGTGCGTTTTCAAGCTCGTCCCACAAATATATATAGGTTTATTGAGCGCCTGCGCCCGTTTACGGATTGCTCTGTATTTATGCTCGCAATTAAGCTCGAGGTTGGCTACACTATCCCTTGACCATTAAAGGGGTACGAGATGCCCACATGGAATTACATTGCTGCCAAAGAGCAGCCCTTCCTGTGGGTGTCTGGTCCGCTTTGAGCGGTCGGGCATCTATTTTTTTGACTGTGTCAGCAGTCAAGACATGTGAGGAAGGAGATCGATGGGCACGACTTCCCCCAAGGCGGTCATCATGGACGAGACCGCCGTCAATCGAGCGATGACCCGCATCGCGCACGAGATTCTCGAGCGCAACGAGGGCTGTGAAGACCTCGCTCTGGTCGGCATCGTCACGCGCGGCGACCTTCTGGCAAAGAAGCTTGCCGAGGAGATCAAGGAGATCGAGGGCGTCGAAGTTCCGCTCGGCAGCCTCGACATCAGCTTCTACCGCGATGACTATGCGACCAATTTCGCTCCCGCGATCCACGCCACCAACATTCCCTTCAGCGTCGACGGCAAGCGCGTCGTGCTGGTGGACGACATCCTGTATACGGGTCGTACCATTCGCGCCGCTCTGGATGCCGTCATGGACCTGGGCCGTCCGAGCCGCATTGAGCTGGCAGTTCTCGTTGACCGCGGTCACCGCGAGCTTCCCATCTCGCCGGATTTTGTCGGCAAGAACGTTCCCTCGTCGCATGAAGAGAACGTGCACCTATATATGAAGGAAGTCGACGGCCGTACCGCTGTCGAGATCAACGACGTCGCGCCGGGTTCCCACGTGGGCTCCGCGCCGCTGGGAGGTGAGTAGTACCGTGGCGTTCAACCATAAGCACCTGATTGACATTACTGAGTACTCCGAAGAGGACATCAAGCTCATCCTCGAGACCGCCAAGGCGTTCTCCGAGGTCAACGAGCGTGCGATCAAGAAGGTCCCCACGCTCAAGGGCAAGACCATCGTCAACATGTTCAACGAGCCCTCGACGCGCACCCGTAGCTCCTTCGAGCTTGCCGAGAAGCGTCTTTCGGCCGACAGCCTCAACTTTGGCGGCTCTTCGACCTCCACGGTCAAGGGCGAGAGCCTCGTCGATACCGTCGAGACCCTCAACGCCTATAAGATCGACTGCATTGTCGTGCGCGATAAGCACGCCGGCGCTCCCTACATCGTCACGCAGAACTCGCCCGCGAGCGTCATCTGCGCCGGCGACGGCAAGCACAACCATCCCACGCAGGCCCTGCTCGACCTGTACACCATCTGGGAGCACAAGGGTGACTTCCACGGTTTGAAGGTCGCCGTCGTCGGCGATATCGCGCACTCCCGCGTCTGCGGCTCGCTGATCCCCGCCCTTAAGATTATGGGCTGCGAGACCTACGCCGTCGCCCCCGGCACGCTGCTGCCGCCGGCGCCCGAGGTCCTGGGCTGCGACCACGTGACGAGCGACCTCGATTCCGTCCTGCCCGAGCTGGACGTCGTCTACATGCTGCGCGTGCAGCAGGAGCGCCTCGAGGGTGCCCCGTTCCCGACCATTCGCGAGTACCACAAGCTCTTCGGCCTGACCAAGGACCGCGAGAAGCTCATGAAGCCCGATGCGATCATCTGCCACCCGGGCCCCATCAACCGCGGCGTCGAGTTCGACTCCTATATGGCCGACCACCCGCAACGCTCCGTCATCCTGGAGCAGGTCTACGCCGGTATCTGCGTGCGTATGGCTATCCTGTATCTGCTGCTTGGAGGTGCCGATAATGGCCTTGCTTCTTAAGAATGCCCACGTCGTCGACCCGTCCGTCGAGCTTGACGGTGTCGTTGACGTCCTGATTGACGGCGACAAGATCGCCGAGGTCGGCGAGAATCTCGCCGTCGAGGGAGCCGAGGTCCGCGACCTTTCCGGCAAGTACCTCGTACCCGGCCTGGTGGATATGCACGTTCACCTTCGCGAGCCCGGCTACGAGGTCAAAGAGGACATCGAGAGCGGCACCCGCGCAGCTGCCAAGGGCGGCTTTACCGGCGTGTGCTCCATGCCCAACACCGATCCGGTCACCGATAACGGCACCGTCGTGGAGTTTGTCAAGTCCCGTGCTGCCGAGGTCGGTCACTGCCGCGTCTATCCGTCGGGCGCCATGACCCGCGGTCTTAAGGGTGAGGCCATGTCCGAGATGGGCGATATGGTCGCCCACGGCGCCGTCGCCTTCACCGACGACGGTCGCGGCGTGCAGGGCGCGGGCATGCTCCGTCGCTGCATGGACTACGGCAAGATGTTCGGCAAGGTCTTTATGAGCCACTGCCAGGACGAGGACCTGGTCGGTCACGGCCAGATCAATGAGGGCAAGGTCTCGACCCGTCTGGCTCTCGAGGGCTGGCCGGCTGTCGGCGAGGAGCTCCAGATCGCCCGCGACATCGAGATTGCCAAGCTGACCGGCGCCAAGCTGCACATCCAGCACATCTCCACCGCCCATGGCCTGGAGCTCGTGCGTGCCGGCAAGGCCGCTGGCGTTCAGGTTACCTGCGAGGCCACGCCGCATCACATGTTCCTGACCGAGAACGACCTGGACGAGACCTACAACACCTCGCTCAAGGTCAACCCGCCGCTGCGTACCGAGGCGGACGCCGAGGCCATCCGCCAGGGCGTCATCGACGGCACCGTCGACGCTATCGTCACCGATCACGCTCCCCACACTCCGTGGGAGAAGGCGCGCGAGTTCGAGCTTGCGCCCTTCGGCATGATCGGCCTCGAGACCTCGCTGTCGCTCGTGCTCACCGAGCTGGTCAACACGGGCAAGATGAGCATGGGCCGCATGGTCGAGCTCATGGCCATCAAGCCTCGTGAGATCCTGGGCCTTGACCAGGTTCAGGTCAAGGCGGGCTCTGTTGCCGACCTGACCGTGTTCGACGCGTCCGCCACCTGGACGGTCGGCGAGGACGGCTACGAGTCGCGTGCCGAGAATTCCGGTTTTGCCGGCCGCACGCTCACCGGTCGTGCCACCGATGTGTTTGTCGGCGGCAAGCAGACGCTCGCCGACGGCTGCATCTGCTAGCATAGCCTTATCGCTTTTGTGCGCGGCGCCCTTGCGGTGCCGCGCTTTCTGTTCGCCTGAACCATGCAACCGCATGGGGGATTGGAGCGTCTATGCCCACACCTTCCACTGCACGCATGCACGACTTCGAGGTCGTCTCGAACAAGGAGATCGCCGAGGGCATCTTCTCGCTCGTAATCTCGGCCCCCAAGCTTGCAAGTGCGCTCAAGCCCGGTCAGTTTGTGAACATTGCCGTGCCCGGCGATGCCTCCTCGCTGCTTCGCGTGCCCCTGAGCTTCTATCGCGCCGACGCCGAGGCCGGCACCGTCGAGCTGTGGTACGCCGTCGTGGGCGACGATACCCGCCGTTTGTCCCAGATGGGCCCTGGCTCCACCTCTAACCTGTTGGGCCCCGGTGGCCGTGGCTGGATGGTACCCGAGGGCACCAGGAAGGCACTGCTCGTCGCCGGTGGCATCGGCGTTCCGCCTGTGCTGTGTCTTGCCGGCATGCTTGCCGAGCAGGGTGTTGATGTGGACGTGTGCCTGGGCTTTGGCACCGCTTCCAAAGTCGTGGGTGTCGATGAGTTCCGTGCGCTGGGCGCCACGGTTAACGTGTGCACCGACGACGGTTCGCTCGGCACGCACGGTTTTTGCACCGATCCGGCAGCCGAGCTGCTTGGCGAGGGCGGCTACGACTACGTCGCCAGCTGCGGCCCCGCCGTCATGATGAAGAAAGTCGCCGCCGCTGCCGCCGAGGCCGGTGCGTACTGCGAGGTGTCGCTTGAGCGCATGATGAGCTGTGGCTTTGGCGCCTGCAACACCTGCAATGTCGAGACGGTCGACGGTATGAAGGGTGCTTGCATGTGCGGCCCCGTGTTCGATGCTTCCAAGGTGGTGGTCTTCTAGTGGGTACCGTTAACATGGCCGTCGATTTCGGCGGCGTCAAGATGCAGAACCCCATTAACACCGCAGCCGGTACCTTTGGCTACGGTTGGCAGTTCCAGAACTTCTTTGATGTTTCCCAGCTGGGCGCCATCACCACCAAGGGTTGCGCTGCCGAGCCCTGGCCCGGCAATCCCGCGCCCCGCATGGCCGAAATTCCCGGCGGTATGATCAACTCCGTGGGTCTTCAGAACCCCGGCGTGGCCGCCTTTGCCCGTGAGTCCGGCCCGTGGCTCGAGCAGCTGTCCAAGGACGGTTGCCAGGTCATTTGCCAGGTTGCCGGGCACTCCGTTGATGAGTTTGTGCGCGCGCTCGAGATGTATGTCGAGCTATGCCCCTGGGCTGCCGGCTACGAGATCAACGTGAGCTGCCCCAACATCGCCGCCGGCGGTGCCGCCATGGGCTCTACGCCCGAGGGCGCCTCTTCCGTCATGGCCGCCTGCCGTAAGGTGACCGATAAGCCGCTGTTCGTCAAGATGGCTCCGGTTAACGTCGCCGAGATTGCCAAGGCTCTCGAGGCCGCGGGAGCCGACGGCCTTTCGGTCATTAACTCCATCCAAGGCATGGCCATCGATGTTCATACCCGCAAGTCCCGCGTGGCCAAGCCCAAGGGCGGCCTTTCTGGCCCGCTTTGCCACCACATCGCCGTGCGCATGGTCTGGGAGGTTGCCCAGGCCGTCGATATCCCCATCAACGGTGTCGGCGGTGCCATGACTGGCGAGGATGCGGCTGAGTTTATCCTGGCCGGCGCCACCTGCGTGTCGGTCGGCATGGCCAACTTCGTCGATCCGTGTGCTTCGCTTAAGATCGCGCATGAGCTCGAGGCCTGGGCCGAGTCCCAGGGCGTAAAGGACATCAACGAGCTGGTGGGTGCTTTCGAATGCTAGAGAATGATGCCCGCGACCGTGTTATCGTCGCCCTCGACTGCGACCGTGAGCGCGCGCTCGAGCTCGCCCACGAGCTTTCGGGCCATGCCGCCTGGCTCAAGGTCGGCATGACGCTCTATTACGCTGAGGGTCCCCAGATCGTCAAGACCTTTAAGGACCTTGGCTTTAAGGTCTTCCTCGACCTTAAGTTCCATGACATTCCGCATCAGGTGCGCGGCGCTGCCCGCTCGGCCTCGCTTGCCGGTGCCGACCTGCTTTCGGTCCACGGCCTGGGCTCGGGTGCTATGCTCGCTGCCTGCCGCGAGGGTGCCGAGGAGGCGCGTGAGGACCGCGCCAAGCTCGTCGCCATCACCGTGCTCACGAGCATGAATCAGGATGCCTTGAGCGAGATCGGCGTCGAGTCGCCCGTGGCCGAGGAGGCCGCCCGCTTGGCAAAGCTTGCTCAGGCCAACGGCATCGATGGCATCGTGTGCTCACCGATGGAGGCTCATGACATGCGTGAGCTGCTGGGTCCTGATGCCCTGATCGTAACTCCGGGTGTGCGTCCGGTGGGTGCCGCCCTTGGTGACCAGTCCCGAGTGGCGACGCCTTCCCAGGCTATCGAGCGTGGCGCAAGCCACATTGTGGTGGGCCGTCCCATCACCGGTGCCGACGATCCGGTTGCCGCCTTTGACGCCATCGTCGCCGAGCTGGTCGAAAACGTCGCGTAAAAGATTCCCCTAAGTCACCACTTTTGGGTCTCATTAGCACAAAATAGCCCCTGTGCCTGCGTAAACTTTCCCATCCTTTGTGTGGAATCGCAGGTCAGGGGCTTAACTTTGGGCGCAGTATATTGCACTTTTTGCGGGTATCGTCTAACCTATGGAGCCGCGATTAGGCATTTTGTACGTTCTACGTGCTAAAATGCCAATTATTGAATCAGATATAACCCAACTATTTGGAGGTACGAATGGCACTCCCTCAGCTTACCGACGAGCAGCGCAAGCAGGCTCTTGAGAAGGCTGCTGCCGCACGTCACGCCCGCGCTGAGCTTCGCGAGCAGATCAAGAAGGGCGAGAAGTCCCTCGAGTCCGTGCTCAACTCCGATGACCCCATCGCTTCCCGCATGAAGGTTTCCACCCTCATCGAGTCTCTCCCCGGTTATGGCAAGGCCAAGGCCGCCAAGATCATGGAGGAGCTCGGTATCTCCGCTACTCGTCGCGTCCAGGGCCTCGGTGTCCGTCAGCGCGAGCAGCTCCTCGAGCAGCTGACCAAATAAGTGAGCGCTCAGGATTCCAAGCTCTTTGTGATTTCTGGACCGTCAGGCGCAGGCAAGGGTACGCTCGTCACTCGTGTGCGCGAGCGCCGCTCGAACCTGGGTCTGACGGTTTCGGCTACCACGCGAGCACCACGCAAAGGTGAGGTCGACGGCGTCAACTACTTTTTTCTGACGCGTGAGGAGTTCGACCGCCGCGTGGCAAACGGTGAGTTTGTTGAGTGGGCCGAGGTCCACGGTAACTGCTACGGCACGTTGGTGAGCGAGGTCACATCCAAGCTCGCCTCGGGCTCGTCTCTGATTTTGGAGATCGATGTCCAGGGCGCCCTGCAGGTGAAGGAGCGTTTCCCCGAGGCCGTGCTGATCTTTATCAAGCCGCCTTCGCTTGAGGTGCTCCGCGAGCGTCTAGTCGGTCGCGGTACCGAGACGCCCGAGACGATTGAGCTGCGTATGGCAAACGCCGCCGATGAGCTTGCCCTTGCCGACCGCTACGACGACGTCGTGGTGAATGACGATCTCGACCGCGCGACCGATGAGCTCGTTCGCGTTCTCGATATGCATGAAAGGATCTGAGGTCCGTGTCCGTTGTAAAGCCTTGCATTGACGATCTTCTGGAGAAGACCGATCACAACCGCTTCCTGCTCGCTTCGCTTGCCTCCAAGCGCGCCTGCGACATCAATAGCATGCTGCGTGGCCAGCACAACCGCGTGCTTGCCGTCCAGGATGTCGATGACATCACCATCGGGCTTTCCGGTGCCGATACCATCTCGATGGCTATGGACGAGATTGTCGACGGCGACATCTCTTACGACGAGGCCCGTTACGAGAAGGCGCTCGGCCACAAGGTTGCTGAAGCCTAAATGGCGGCTCGCGTCTGCCTAGTCCACTATCACGAGGTTGGACTGAAGGGCAAGAACCGCGCACATTTTGAGCATATCCTCATGGATAACATTAAGGCGGCCTTGGCCGCCTTTTCCGTGAACGCCGTGTCTCGAATTTCCGGTTATATCCTCGTGACCTTTAACGAGCATCAGGCCGACGAGGCGGCGCGTGTCATCCGCACCGTCCCCGGCGTTGCTCGTGTGTCTTTGGCGTATCACACCAACCGCGACCCGCAGGAGTACTGCGCCGCCGCCGTGAAGGCGCTGCGCGAGTTTGGTTCCTTCGATTCGTTTAAGGTGCACGCCAAGCGCTCCAATACTGACTATGAGCTCACCTCGATCGATATCAATCGTCAGGTGGGCGAGGTGCTGTGTGAGGCGTTTCCTGATAAAAAGGTCCAGATGCACGATCCTGACGCTATGGTGCACGTATTGGTGGTCCAGGGTAGCGTCTACGTGTATGCGCGCTCCGAGCGCGGCGTGGGCGGTCTGCCGGTGGGTTCTGCCGGCAAGGTCGTGACGCTGCTGTCGTCGGGTATCGATTCTCCGGTGGCGACCTGGATGCTCGCGCGTCGCGGCGCGGTTTGCGTGCCGGTACATTTCTCCGGTCGTCCGCAGACGCCCGATACGAGTGAGTATTTGGTGCAGGACATCATCCGTGCGCTTGAGCCGGGTGTCCAGATCGGTCGTCTGTACGTGGTTCCGTTTGGCGACTGCCAGCGTGAGATTTCGGTCACCTGCCCCAGCAACCTGCGTGTGATCATGTATCGTCGCATTATGTATTCGGTTGCCGAGCGCATTGCGCACATCGAGGGCGCCAAGGCCATCGTTACGGGCGAATCGCTTGGGCAGGTTGCCTCCCAAACGCTTGAGAACATCATGGCCGTCAACGAGGCCGTGAAGATTCCCGTGTTCCGTCCTCTCATCGGTTCGGACAAGCAGGAGATCATCGCGCGTGCCGAGGAGATCGGTACGTTCGATATCTCGACTGAGGCCGCTCCCGACTGCTGCACGTTGTTTATGCCGCGCCGTCCCGAGACGCACGCTAAACTCGATGCCGTACATGAGGCCTGGGAGTTGTTCGATCATGAGGAGATGATCGAGCGCCTGCTCAAGCAGACCGAGTACATCGACTTCGAGAGCAACACGTATAAGGCCCCTAAGACCTTAAAACGCAAACATTCGGAGCTTGCTCCGCGTGAGATTTACCAAGATCACGAGTAAATTTGTGTATAGACCGACGATGCGCCTGTATCGTCGGTCTTTTGGTATCTGGGTATTTTGCGGCTAAGTGTTCATTTGCTGACGTATGTCTGAATAAATGGACATTATTTCGCAAGGTTTTGGTCAGCTTTTGGTTTGACCTCGAAAACCGGTTTTGGGGCGTGGCTGTTGCGGAGCTCCTTTCCTGACACGATGGTGTTGGGAGGTTTTGCTATGGCGCAGCGCGAACAACACGAACGAGTCAAAAAGATGGACCGCTGGGCGGGAAAACTGCTCGGTCATAAGGCAGTGGTGATGGCGATACTGGTCGTCATTGCGATGTCGAGTGGACTGGCAATGGCGAACCTTGGCGGCGGTGCCGGCGGCGTGTCGTTTGAGCGTACTGATGGTTCGGGCTCGTTAGTGGAGCCGGGATCCGGCGATGCCTCGAGCGGAAAGACATCCGAAGGCTCTTCGCCTAAGGCGTCTGCCGCGGCAGAGGTCTATGTCGATGTTGATGGCGCCGTGGTGTCACCCGGTGTATATCGCCTCAAAGACGGGGCGCGGGTGGCTCAGGCGATTGATGCCGCCGGCGGGCTGGCGCCCGAAGCAGACGTTACGGGGCTTAATCGTGCATCTAAGGTCGTCGATGGACAGAAGATTCACGTTCCAACGGTAGGGGAGCAGCAGGCGTCCATTGCGGAAGCTGGTGTTGATGGTGGGACTTCCGCATCATCAGGCGTCGGTGGCGCAACAGGCCTAGTAAACATTAATACGGCAAGCTCGGCAGAGCTGCAGACGCTCTCGGGAATCGGTCCCTCAATGGCACAGTCGATTATCGATGAGCGGACAAAGAACGGTGCTTTTGCTTCGGTTGACGATCTGATGCGCGTGTCGGGAATCGGCGAAAAGAAGCTTGCCAAAATCAAAGATTGCATCTGCGTATGAATGCGACCGAGCGAGAGCACGTGATGCCTCCGCGGCCCCTGATTCCGTGGACGATGGCCCTGTGTGCCGGCATGTGCGTGAGCTGCGCCTTGGTGCTCAGCATAGCCGCTGATGCGCTGCTGAGGGAGCGGGCGACGGCGGTCGGGCCGCTATGGGCCATTCCCGTTGCGGCAGCGGTTTTCGTTGTGCTGGCTCACTCTTGTGCGAGGCTTGCCCCTTTGAAGCGGTGGCTGTATGCCGCGTCCGTCGGTCTCGTGGCGGGAGCGGTCGTCTCGGCGTGGTGGGCTGTGGGTGCGCTAAGCGCCTCGAGGGCGCTCGACGGTCGAGCGGCAAGCGGCCTCGAGTTTGTCGTGCAGGGTGATCCATCCATAAACGACGGCGTGTATTCCTATACCTGCGAGGCACGCGCGGACGGTAAGAACTTGGCAACGGTTCGCCTATCGTGTGATCGTGAGCTCAAGGTCGGGGCGCACATGCGTGTTATCGGTCGCGTTTCGCGTTTTGAGAACGACGCATATGGACGATCGCGCGTGCTCCGAGGCGAGGTGCGCAAGGTTAAAGCCGTTCGGATTTTATCGGTCGATGAGGGTTCTCCGGGGCCGCTGCTTCGGCTGCGAAATGGGCTGCTTGCGTCCATCGCGCCTGCGACCGACCCGGCGCGTGCGCTCATAGCCGGTGTCGTCTGCGGTCGTTCGGCCGAGCTGCGCGCCCAGCCGGCGGGCGACTGGTTTTCTGTGACGGGAACGGCACATCTTATCGCCGTCTCGGGCAGCCATTTGGCTATCGTGGGGTTTGTAATCGAGGGTGTATTGCAAAAGACTCGGTGCTCACGTGGTCTTCAGCGGGCGATATTGGCGATAACGCTTGTGGGCTATGCTGCCTTTACGGGCGCGTCTCCCTCGGCCGTGCGTGCGTGCTGCATGGTGTTCGTGACGCTTGTCGTAAACGGCGCGGGGCGTCGTCGGCACGGCGCATCGGCACTCTTCGTAACCATGTCCATCTTTGTGCTACTGCGGCCGACGGTGCTGTTCGAGATGGGCTTTCAGCTATCATGTGCCAGCGTCTTAGCCATTCTGTGCTTTTGCCCCTATGCGACCTATGCTTTGGGTGAGCTGGGTGTGCCATCGGGCGTTACCAGCGTGTTTTCCGTCACGCTGTGCTCGCAACTGGCGACACTTCCCATTACCATTCCTGCCTTCGGTACATTCTCGCTCATTGCTCCGTTGTCAAATGCGGTCATCGGTCCGGTGGTGAGCGTTCTGCTCGCTGTGTCGATCGTGCTGGTTCCCTTTTCGCTCGTGGGACCGTTGCGGACTTGGGCGCTCGTTGTGCCCATGATTGCCGCCCGTTGCGCGCTGTTCTTCGAGCAGCTGTTTGCCGCCGTGCCGGGTGCATACGTGAGCGTGCCGCCCGATAGCATGTGGATTTACCTATTGCCGTGTTTTCTGGCGGTTCTGCTGGTCTGGTGGCCGCGTCCCCGTGCACGTCCTATGGCGGCGGGGCTTGCATGCCTGATGCTCTTGGCTGCGATTCCGTACGTCTATTGGGATCGATTCGCTCCGCCTTCGGTGACGGTGCTCGATGTGGGCCAGGCCGATGCGATTCTTATCCGCCAAGGCGGCGCAGTAGCTCTCGTCGACTGCGGGCTCGACGAGCGCGTGGTGGCGGCGTTGGTTCGCAATAACGTGTACCATATCGATGCCGTCTTTGTGACGCATTGGGATGAGGACCACTGGGGTGGTTTGCCTGCCGTGCTCGAACAGTTTTCGGTCGGAACGATTGCCGTGGCGGCGGATGCGCTGGAGGATGCTCCTGCCGAGGTATTGAACCGACCTGGCGTGGAGTATCGGCAGGTGCGCCGTGGGGATACGGTCGACATCGGCTCATTTTGCGCCCGCGTGATGTGGCCATTCGAGTCCGTGGATGGCGAGGGAAATGAGGACTCGCTTGTCCTGCTGCTCTCTTATGTTCAGGAAGGTAAGGGCCTGCGAATACTTCTCACCGGTGATGCCGAGCTCGACCAAGAACGGGAATTCGTGCAGGAGGTGGGGGATATCGATGTACTTAAACTTGGGCATCACGGCTCCAAGGTTTCAGTCGATGGTGAGTTGCTGGACGTCCTGAAGCCCGAGCTTTCCCTCGCAAGCGCCGGTGAGGGGAATCGATACGGCCATCCGTCCGATGCCTGCATCGATGCCGTTAAGGAAGCGGGTGGTGTGTTCGCGTGCACTATCGAACACGGCGACATTACCGTCGCACCGACTGCGAATGGCTTTGTGATGCGATGCCAGCGACCGTGACGACGTCGTTGGCGTGTGGTGGGCCCCTGGGCTAGAATGGCACGGAACGAATGCGAAGGCCTGCGGGAGGGGAGCGCAATGTCCGAAACCGGTTTGCTGCCGGCATATCTGATCGTCGGTACCGACGGAGTTAAGCGCGATCACGCCGTCTCGCGTATGAAAGCGCGTCTGGAAAAGTCGGGTATGGTCGAGTTCAACCTCGACGAGCGAGACATGACCAAGGACCCCGATATCGAGTCCATTATCGGATCGCTTAACACCTTTCCGATGGGCAGCGAGTTTCGTCTGGTAATCCTCGATGGCTGCTCAAAGCTCGCCAAGGCGGTCTCGGAGCCGCTCGTTGGGTATCTGGCGAGTCCCAGCCCCACTACGGTCTGCCTCATCATCGCCGACTCACTTGTCAAGAATACGCGCCTGTATAAGGCAATCGCCAAGATCGACAAGAAGGCTATCGTCGATTGCTCGGGTACCAAGCGCTGGGAACTGCCGCGCCGTGTTCAGCAGATGGCGACGCAGCGCGGTAAGTCGATTTCGACGGCGGCCGCCGAGGAGCTCGTCTCGCGTTCGGGCGAAAACACGCGCATGCTCGATAACGACTTGGCTAAGCTTGCCCAGATGGTCGAGTCGCCTCAGATTGAACTTGCCGATGTTGAGCGCTGGATTGTCCGTACGGCCGAGGTTCAACCCTGGGACTTCCTCAACGCCATCTCGGCTCGCGATATGCGGCGATCGCTCGAGCTCTTCAATCTACTGCCCGCCAAGAGCTACGTGTGGACTTACACATTGCTGTGCGGCCGCATCCGCGAGCTTATCGTTGCCAAGGCGCTCGATGCGCGCGGACAGGGTCGTGAGCTGGCCGCAACACTTAAGCTCCAGTCCTGGCAGGTCAAGAATCACCTGACCTGGGCACGTCGCTTTTCGATGGCAGAGCTCGTTGCCGCGCTCGAGGGCGCGGTCGATGTGGAGCTCGCGCTGAAGGGTTCGGCCGATTCTCAGACCGCGCTTTTGCTCTGGATTACGAACATCTTGAGAAAATCGTGATGATACCTGCCTATTTGGCAAATTCGTTCTATCCCTTTGAGGGGGAGCGTGCTATAGTAGGCGCTTGCATGACCTCACCGTGTCTCAGAGGTGTCATACATTTTTTGCAAGGAACTCGAAAGGAACTCCAGAAGTGGCAAACATCAAGTCTCAGAAGAAGCGTATCCGCACCAATGAGGCAGCTCGCATGCGTAACAAGGCTGTCAAGTCCGAGCTCAAGACGCTGACCAAGCACGTCCAGTCCGCCGTCGCCGAGGGCGACGCCGAGAAGGCCCAGGCTGCCCTCAAGACCGTCACCAAGCGTCTCGACATGGCTGCCGCCAAGCATGTTATCCACAAGAACCAGGCTTCCAACCGCAAGTCCGGTCTTGCTAAGCTCGTGAACAGCATCAACGCCTAAGTTGTAAATTTCACACCACACAGATTACGCGCATAAATGGAGCCTGTTTTATGGAGCAGGCTCCATTTTTTGTATCGCTCGGGTAAGATAGTCCGCATGAATACTTCAATTGACATTTCCCACATCCGCAACTTCTCAATTGTTGCGCACATCGACCATGGCAAGTCCACGATCAGTGACCGCATCCTCGAGCTCACCCATACCGTTGACGAGCGCGACATGGAGTCGCAGCTGCTCGACACTATGGATATCGAGCGCGAGCGCGGCATCACGATCAAGTCCAATGCCGTTCGCGTGTCCTATGACGCCGATGATGGCGAGACGTATCAGTTCAACCTGATCGATACGCCGGGCCACGTTGACTTTACCTACGAGGTCTCGCGTTCGCTGGCCGCCTGCGAGGGCGCGGTGCTCGTCGTCGATGCCACCCAGGGTGTCGAGGCCCAGACCGTCTCCAATGCGACGCTCGCCATGAACGCCAATTTGGACATTGTGCCGGCCATCAACAAGATCGACCTGCCCTCGGCCCATCCCGATGAGGTCAAGATCGAGATCGAGGATGACTTGGCGATCCCTGCCGATGATGCCGTGTGTGTCTCGGGCAAGACCGGCGAGGGCATCCACGATCTGCTGGAGTCCATTGTCTTTTTGATCTCGCCTCCCAAGGGCGATGCAAATGCCCCTCTCAAGGCACTTATTCTGGATTCGTACTTCGACGAGTACCGCGGCGTCGTCGCCACGGTGCGCGTCTTTGATGGTTCCATCAAAAAGGGCGATACCCTGCGCATGATGCAGGCCAAGGGCGACTTCTTGGTCGACGGCGTGGGCGTCAAGCGTCCTGCCGAGACCCCGGTCGACGCGCTGACGGTCGGCGAGGTCGGATATGTGGTCACGGGCTTGAAGGATCCCGAGGCCGTTCGCGTGGGCGATACCCTTACGTGGGCTTCCAACCCCTGTCCCGAGCCTCTGCCGGGCTACCGCGAGGCCAAGCCCATGGTCTACACGGGCCTGTTCCCGATCGACAACAAGGACTACGAGAACCTGCGCGACGCGCTCGATAAGCTGCACGTCAACGATCCGTCGTTGGTGTGGGAGCCCGAGACGTCGGTGGCGCTCGGTTTCGGCTTCCGCGTGGGCTTCCTGGGCCTGCTGCATATGGAAGTCGTCAAGGAACGCCTGGAGCGCGAGTTCAACCTGGACCTCATTGCCACGAGTCCCTCGGTCGACTATCACGTCTACAAGACCGACGGCGAAATGATTGATGTCCGCAGTCCGCAGGACCTTCCCGAGGCCACGCGCATCGAACGTATCGAGGAACCCTACCTCAAGGCAAAGATCATCTGTCCGCCTGAGTACACGGGTGCCGTCATGCAGCTCGCCATCGAGCACCGCGGCGTCACAACCGACATGATCCACCTGACGAGCAAATCGGTCGAGATGCGCTTCGATATGCCGCTCGCCGAGCTCATCTTGGACTTCTTTGACCAGCTCAAGAGCCGTACCAAGGGCTATGCTTCGCTCGATTACGAGTTCAACGAGTATCGTCCCTCCGAGCTCGTCAAGCTCGACATCCTGCTTTCGGGCGACGAGGTGGACGCGCTGTCGTTTATCGTCCATAAGGACAAGGCATATGGCCTGGCCCGTGGCCTGTGCGACAAGCTCAAGGAGATCATCCCGCGTCAGCTGTTCGAGGTGCCCATCCAGGGTGCTATCGGCAACAAGATCATCGCCCGTTCCACCGTCAAGGCGCGTCGCAAGGACGTTCTTGCCAAGTGCTACGGCGGCGATATCTCGCGTAAGCGCAAGCTGCTCGAGAAGCAGAAAGAGGGCAAGAAGCGTATGAAGGCCATCGGATCGGTCGAGGTCCCGCAGGAGGCCTTTATGGCGATCCTCAAGGTGGACGAGTAGGTCTATGGCTCTTTCCGAATATAGTCTGCGGCTGCTGGGCGCCTATGCCGAGCAGCCGTTCCTTATGGCTCCCATGGCGGGCGTGACCGACCCTGCCTATCGCATCATGTGTCGCCGCCGCGGTGCCAACCTTGCCTACAGCGAGATGGTGAGCGTGGCAGGCCTTGCCTATGCCAGTAATAAGACGTGGCGCCTGGTGCTACCGGCCGACGAGGAGCAGCAGATTTGCGTGCAGCTCTTTGGCTCCAAGCCCGATCAGTTTGCGAGCTCCGCCGCCGCCGTCGAGGAGCGCGTTGGCGATCGCCTGTCGCTCATCGATATCAATATGGCATGTCCCGCCCGCAAGGTCGTTACCAAGGGCGAGGGTTCGGCGCTCATGCGCACGCCCGACCTGGCCGAGAAGATCGTCGAGGCCACGGTGGGCGCGGCGCACGTGCCCGTGACCGTCAAGATTCGCAAGGGCTTTTATGCCGAGGACCGCAATGCCGCGACATTTGCCCAGATGCTTGAGGGCGCAGGGGCTGCCGCAGTCGCCGTGCATGGTCGTTGCGCCACGCAGCTCTACACGGGCCAGGCCGATTGGTCGGTCGTCGATGAGGTTGCCGACGCTGTCGAGATTCCCGTGATTGGTTCGGGCGATGTGTTCTCGGCCGAGGACGCTGCTGAGCATCTGCACGGCTCGGGTGCCAGCGCGGTGTTTATCGCGCGCGGCATCTACGGCAATCCGTGGGTGTTCGGCGATGCTCGCGCCCTTGCGCTCGATGGCATGCCGGTTCCTTCTCGCTCCTCGGTCGAGCGCTTGGACGCTCTGCGTGAGCACCTAACGCTGACGCATGAGCTCTTGCCTCTCATGTCGCGCGCCCGCACGTACGCAAGCTGGTACTTAAAAGGCATGCCCCATGCCGCCGCCTGGCGCGCTCAGGTGGTGCGTTGCTCTACGTACGAGGAGTTCATGTCGCTGGTCGATGATATCGAGCGCGATGTGGTGGCCTGCGAGGCCGCGCTTGCCGCCGGTGAGTCGGTGCCCGCTCATCCGCTGGAGGCTTAAGGGTGGCCGTTACCGCGCTGTACGTGCACGTGCCGTTTTGCGCTCAAAAATGCCGCTATTGCGACTTTGACTCGCGCAGCTTTGCTCTGTGTGATTTGGATGCTGCGCTCGATTCCTATTTTGAGCAGCTGTATGCGCGCCTCGATTCCTTTGGCGACGCCGGGGCGCTTGCGCAGGTCCGCACGGTCTATATTGGCGGCGGCACGCCCTCACTGGCTGGGGAGCGCCTGGTGAAACTTGCCCGTCGTATCTCCATGTGGTGCAAGCCCGTTGAATTTACTTGCGAAGCCAATCCTGAGTCGCTGACCGTCGAGCTCGCCACCGCGCTTGCCGAGGCGGGTGTCACGCGCATCTCTCTGGGCGTGCAAACCCTCGACAATACCGAGCTGGCTGCTATTGGCCGCATTCACGATGCTAATCGGGCACTTGCGGCTATCGCGACGGTGAAGGAAGTTGGCCTCGATGTGTCGTGCGACCTGATGTGCGGCCTTCCCGGGCAGACGGCCGCAAGCTGGCGGAGCACGCTCGATGGCGTGCTGGCGGCGGCGCCGCATCATGTGTCGATCTACCCGCTCACGCTTGAGGAGGGGACGCCCCTTTATCGCATGGCGTGCCGTGACGAGTCGCTCGAGCCCGATGAGGATTTTCAGGCTTCGTGCATGGACGCGGCGCGTGAGCGCCTGGGTGCGGCCGGCTATCATCCGTATGAGGTGGCGAGCTACGCGCTCGACGGCCATGAGTGCGCCCATAACATTGCCTACTGGACCGGACAGGGCTACCTGGGCCTGGGTCGTTCTGCCGCGGGCATGCTCGACGACGAGGATTTCGACCGTCTTGCAGGTTTGTTCCCCGGCGTGTCTGCTCGAGGCGACGCGTACCGTGTGCGTTTGGTTCAGCGCGACGATGACGCGACGTCGTTTGAGGCCGAATACCTGTCGCAGCGAGAGGCTGCGGCCGAAGACCTGATGCTCGCTTGTCGCATGACGCGCGGTATTGCGTCCGACCTGTTGGTTCGCGCGGCTCGTGTCATCCCGGCCGATGAGCTGACAGCCGCTTGTGATCGCGCGCTCGAATTGGGTCTTGCCACTTGGGTGCCCGAGACGCTCGGGGTCCATGAGGGACCCTTTACTTCGGCAGATGTCGTCGCGGGCCATGTTCGAGCTCGTTTAGCACCGACACACCTGGGTTGGCTCGATGGAAATGTGCTGTTCGAGCTGTTTTGGGGTCTAGCTTAGGCCGCTCGGGTAGAATGACCGCATTATATACGCTGCTGTGAGCAGGAGGTTGCCGCGCATGGCGACGATGAACGAAAAAGATTACTACGAGATCCTGGGCGTCTCCAAGGACGCCACCTCGCGTGATATACAAAAGGCTTTCCAGCAAAAGGCCCGCAAGCTCCATCCGGACGTCAATAAAGAGCCGGATGCCGAGGAAAAGTTCAAAGAGGTTTCCGAGGCCTACGCCGTGCTTTCGGACGAGCAGAAGCGTGCTCGCTATGACGCCATGCGCTCGGGCAATCCCTTTGCCGGTGCTCCTACGGCTTCGCCCTATGGTGGCGGCTACGCCGGCAGCACGGGTTATGGCAATCCCTTTGAGGGCGGCTTCCCCTTTGGTGGCGCCTGGGGCCAGCAGCGTCGTGGGCAGGCTGCCTACAATCCCGAGAACGGCGCCAACGTGGTCGTCGACATCAAGCTCGACGCCAAGGAGGCCAAGGGCGGTGCCCGTAAGACCGTCCGCTATACGCGTTTTGATACCTGTGGTCACTGTGGCGGCTCGGGCTCCGTCTCGTCCGAGCATGCGCATACCTGCCCGAGCTGCGGCGGTCGCGGCCACATCGATGTCGACCTGTCCTTCCTGTTTGGCGCCGGCACGTTCCAGTCGGTCTGCCCCGAGTGCGGCGGTTCCGGTAAGGTCGTCGCCGACCCCTGTCCCGATTGCGGTGGCAGCGGTCGAACCCGCGTGACCTCCGAGCAGACGATTGAGTTTCCTGCCGGCACGCACGATGGCGACGAGGTTCGTATTGGCGGCATGGGTCACGCCGGCACCAACGGTGCCGCGGGCGGCGACCTGGTCGGCCGTGCCCATGTCGAGGCCGAGCGCCTGGAAGGCAAGGCCCGTACCGGTTTTTACCTGATGGGCATCGTGGCGCCGTTTTTGGTGCTGTCGGCCATCTCGGGCGTGTTCTCGGCCTTTGCCATGATGTGCTTTATTCCGTTTGCCATGGGCCTGTTCATGGTGCTCTCGGACGGCGTGCTTCATCGCAGCCTGCTGTGGTGGAAACGCGGCGCGATGCAGTTTGCCAACGGTTTTGCCAATGGATTTATGTTTGCACTCGTGTCGGTTTGGTTTGCGAGCTGCTCGCAGCGTGCCATGCTTTCGCCGTACGGAATGTACTAACATCAAACCCTCTGTTTGCGGCCGCCCCAGCTTGGGTATAGGACGCACTGTGACAATAATGAAAGTCGGAAGGATTCGGTCGTGTCGGAAAATAGGGATTACTACGAGGTACTTGGCGTCGAAAAGGATGCCGACGCGCGGACGATTAAGCGCGCGTTTCTAAAGAAGGCCCGTACCGTACACCCGGACGTTTCGGACGACCCCGAGGCCGAGGCCAAGTTCAAAGAGCTCAACGAGGCATATTCCGTTCTTTCCGATGAGCAGAAGCGTGCAAACTACGATCGCTTTGGCTCTCCTGACGGCCCCGGTGGCTCTGGCTATGTCGACATTAACGACATCTTTGGCGGCATGGGCATGGACGACCTTTTCTCGTCGTTCTTTGGCGGCGGCGCCGGCGGTGGTGCCCGCGGCCGTCGCGAGCGTCGTCGCGGTCGTGACATGGCCATCTCGCTTTCGGTGACGCTCGAGGAGGCGGCGCTCGGCTGCAAAAAGACTATCAGCTATGACCGCCTTGCTCCTTGCGAGGACTGCAATGGCACCGGTAGGGCAGAGGGCGCACAGGAAAAGCAGTGCGGCCGCTGCCACGGTACGGGCTACGTCACGACGGTTCAGCGTTCGTTCCTGGGCCAGGTTCAGTCTTCCTCGCCTTGCCCCGACTGCCATGGCGAGGGTACGGTTATCGACCATCCCTGCGAGACCTGCGACGGTCAGGGTCGCACGCCTTCGCATGAAAAGATCGACATCGATATTCCCGCCGGCGTTTCGACCGGTCGACAGCTGCGTGTGAGCGGCTTTGGCGAGGCCGGCCTTCGCGGCGAGCCTTCGGGCGACTTGATTGTCAACGTGCGCGTTGCCGACCATGAGCGCTTTAAGCGCAACGGTGACGACTTGTACCTGGTGAGCGATATCTCGATTGCACAGGCTGCGCTCGGCTGCGAGATCGAGGTCGAGGGCATTATGCCCGACGAGGTCGTTAAGGTGACGGTTCCCGCCGGCGCCCAGTACGGCGACACCGTGAGCGTCAATAATTACGGCATGCCGCGCATTGGCGGTGGCGGTTCGCGTGGCCGCCTGATCGTGCAACTGCGCGTGGTCGTTCCCACCAATCTTTCCAATAAGCAGCGCGAGCTGCTCCGTGCTTTTGCCGATGAGATGGGCGATGACGTCGCTTCCGGTAAGAAGTCGGTGACCGACCGTATCAAGAGTGCCCTCGACGATATCCTCGATTAAGGAGCCCGCGTGCTCGCACCCCATATTTCCGTCGTCAACCTCGGCTGCCGTGTCAACCGGGTTGAGTCTGACCGTATCACTGCCGATCTTATGCGCCTGGGCTTTGCTATTGTGGAGCCCCAGGATGCCGACTTGATCGTCATTAACACCTGTGCCGTTACGGGCGAGGCCGAGGCCAAGACCCGTAAGGCCGTCCGCCATGCGCTGGCCCATCAAAACGAGCCCTATGTGGTCGTGACCGGCTGCGTGGTCAACCTGCATCCCGAGGAGCTGCTGGAGCTATCCGACCGCGTGATCGCCGAGCCGTCCAAGATCGATGTCGCCGAACGTGTCTGCGAGGTGTTGGGCGTTGAGTCCGATAGCGTTCCCGCCTGCAGTGATGGCGAGGTTGTCGATGCGCTCGGTCGCTCTCGCCTGGGCGTGAAGATTCAGGACGGCTGCAACCATCGCTGCACCTATTGCATTGTGTGGAAGGCACGCGGCCCCGAGCGCTCCGTGCCCGTCGAGTCCGTGCTCGAGCAAGTTCGCGAGGCCCAGGAGGCCGGCGTGCCCGAGGTCGTGTTGACCGGCGTGAATCTGGGTGCCTATGACGGCAAGAGCGCGACCGACGAGCATGTCGAAATCGATGAGCTGCTCGAGGCCATTATGGAGCGCACGACTATTGCGCATGTGCGCATTTCCTCGGTCGAGCCCATGGATATCTCTGAGCGCCTGCTTAAGGTTATGGCGCGCTATCCGCAGCGTATCGCCCCGTTTTTGCACCTGCCCGTGCAGTCTGGCTGCACGGCGACCCTGCATCGCATGGGTCGTCCCTATAGTGCCGAGGCCTTTGAGGATACGGTGCGCATGATCCGTGCGAACCTGCCACAGGCCGCACTTTCGTGCGACGTTATCGTCGGTTTTCCTGGCGAGACGGACGAGGAGTTCGAGGAGTCGCTGGCGCTGTGCCGTCGCGTGGGCTTTTCGCGCATGCACGTGTTTCGCTATAGCAAGCGCCCCGGCACCCTCGCCGCCGACATGCCCGACCAGGTACCGCCTGAGGTCATGGCCGAGCGCAGCCGTCGCATGCGCGCGGCGGCTCAGGAGCTCGCGGTTGCCGATGCCCGCCGTCGCGTGGGTACCGTCGAGCGCGCCGTGCTTGAGTACGGTGATAATTTGACGCTTGGCTCGTTCCATCATGCCCGTCTTGATGATACCTGTGGACTCACAGCCCCGTGCCTGCTCGATGTTGCTATCATCGGAGTCGATGATTCCGGCTTGGTCCATGCACGCAGGGAGGTTCATGGAAGCCTCGAAGATTAGACTTACCGTTCCCGAGGGGATTGATCCCTCGCGCGTTTTGGGCGCCGGCGACGGCGTCCTTCGTGCGCTCGAGAGCTTGGTTCGCGCCCATGTGGTCGCCCGTGGCGATAGCATCGCCGTGAGCGGTGACCCGGACGAGGTCGAGCTCGTGACGCGCTTTTTCGAACATGCTTTTCGCGAGGCGGCGGCCGGCCGTACCCTTTCTTCCGACGATGTCTCGCGTTGCCTGGCCGTCTTGCGCGACGGCGAGCATGAGGCCACATCGCTTCGCGATGATGTGCTGCTATCGTACCGCGGTCGCGTTATCCGCCCCAAGACGCTCGGTCAAAAGCGCTATGTGGATGCCATCCGCTCTTCCACCATCACGTTTGGCCTCGGTCCCGCCGGTACCGGTAAAACCTATCTGGCCATGGCGCTCGCCGTTGCCGCGCTCAAGCGCCATGAGGTGGGCCGCCTGATCCTGACGCGCCCGGTTGTCGAGGCGGGGGAGAACCTGGGCTTTTTGCCCGGTACCCTCGAGGAAAAGATCGACCCGTATATGCGCCCGCTCTATGATGCCCTCTTTGACATGATGGATCGCGAACGCACCGATGAGCTTATGGAGCGTGGCGTGATCGAGATCGCGCCGCTCGCCTACATGCGCGGTCGAACGCTGAGTGATGCCTTTGTGGTGCTCGATGAGGCGCAAAACACGACGCCCGAGCAGATGAAGATGTTCCTGACGCGTCTAGGTTTTAATTCCAAGTTTGTGATTACCGGCGACCTGAGCCAGCGTGACCTGGTGGGTCGTCGCGGCGGTCTTGCCGATGCCGAAAGGATTCTGGGTCGCGTCGACGATGTGGCGTTTTCTCACCTGGAGCGCGCCGATGTGGTGCGCCATGCCCTGGTGGGCCGTATTGTTGAGGCCTATGATGCATACGACGATGCGCGTGAGCAGCGCGCACACGATCGAAAGGAGTCCCGTTGAGTGTATTGATCAGCAACGATGCCGAGCTCGATACGCTGCTCGATGCCCAGGAGGTGGAGCACATCTGCTCAGTTGTGCTTGCCGCCGAGGGTGTTGAGCGTGAGGTCGAGATTTCCCTTTCGTATGTCGATGAGGACGAGATGCACGAGCTCAACCACGAGTGGCGCGGCATCGATCGCACGACCGACGTGCTCTCGTTTGAATGTGACTCGGCCTTTGACGAGGACATTCCCGCCGACGAGACGCTCGAGCTCGGCGATATTATCCTGGCCCCGCAGGTTATTGCCCGCCAGGCCCCCGGCTTTGGCAACAGCCCCGCCGATGAGTGCCGACTGATGCTCGTGCACGGAATGCTGCACCTGCTGGGTTACGACCACATCGAGGACGATGAGGCCGAGGTCATGGAGGCCCGCGAGGATGCCATCCTGCGCGACCTGGCGCTTGAGCGCGGCGAGGACCCCAAACTCGTCCACGTCGGCCCCATAACCAATCATGCCCACGACTAGGAGCCGTCTATGATTCCCGGATCGAACAAGGACCATCCGTCCTTTTTAAAGTCGTTCTCATACGCGATGGAGGGCTTCGTCACTGCCGTCAAGACCGAGCGCAACATTAAGGTCATGCTCGTGGCGGGCGTGTGCACCGTCATTGCCGGCTGCATCGTGGGGCTCGATATTGCCGAGTGGGCTACGGTCATCATCTGCTGTGGCCTGGTGATTCACGGCGAGTTGTGCAATACCGCCATGGAGGCGATTGTGGACCTGGCGACCCAGGAGCTGCATCCGCTGGCCAAGCGCGCGAAGGATATCGCCGCTGCCTCTGTATACGTTCTTTCCATTACAGCCGCGATCGTTGGCTTGCTTGTCTTTGCCCACGCGCTCGACTTTATTTAGAAAGGGATTCCCATGTCCGACAATATGCAGCCTACCGATGGAGTTTTGGATGACGAGGTCCTGGACGAGGCTGAAGGTGCCGATTTGTTTGACGAGGTCGAGGAGTTCGATCCGTTTGAGGGTATGAGCGACGAGGAACTCGATGCCCTGTGCGACGAGGATGAGAGCCTCGTGGGCTTTGGCGACGTGGAACCCGGTTTCCGCAGCGGCTTTGTGGCCCTGGTCGGTCGCCCCAACGCCGGCAAGTCCACGCTGCTCAATGCCTGTTACGGCAAGAAGGTCGCCATCACCTCTCCGGTGGCCCAGACGACCCGCCGCCGTATGCGCGCCGTGGTCAACCGCCCCGGTTACCAGCTGGTCTTCGTTGACACTCCGGGTATCCACAAGCCCAAGGACGGCCTGGGATCCGAGCTCAACAAGAGCGCCCTGTTTGAGCTCAATGACGTAGACGTCGTCGCGTTTCTGATCGACGCCACCAAACCCATCGGCAGGGGAGACGCCTGGGTTGCCGAGCGTGTCAAGAGCGCCCGTTCCAAAAAGGTCCTGGTGCTTACGAAGGCCGACGAGGCCGATCCCGCCCAGGTTATGGAACAGCTCAAGGCCGCTCACGAGCTCATGGAATATGACGACGAGATCGTGACGTCGTCGGTCAAGAACTTCAACGTCGATGCGTTTATCGAGACCGTCGCTCACTTTTTGCCCGAGGGCCCGCGCTGGTTCCCTGAGGACATGGGCACCGACGCGTCCGACGAGACCCTCGTGGCCGAGTTTGTACGCGAGAAGGTTCTGCGTCGCACCCGCGACGAGATCCCCCACTCCGTGGGCGTCATCTGTGACGCGCTCGAGCAGACTAAGAAGGTGCTGCGCGTGCACGCCACGATTTACGTCGAGCGCGAGGGGCAGAAGGGCATCATCATCGGCAAGGGCGGCGAGATGATTAAGCATATCGGCATCGATGCCCGTCGCGACCTTGAGCGTATCTTTGGCACGCAGGTCTTTTTGGAGCTCGACGTGAAGGTCAAGGCCGGCTGGCGCGATGACGAGGCACAGATCCGCCGCTTTGGCTACAATGCCGAAGATTAAGCCTCGGCGTTCATGGCAGGCTCTCGCACATATCGCACAAAGGTGCTCGTCCTCGACAAGACGAAGCTCAAGGAAACCGACCTGATCTTGACCATGCTCGACGAACGGGGACGGCAGGTGCGTGCCGTGGCTAAGGGCGCGCGTAAGCCCGGCGGTCGCCTTGCGGCCCGCTGTGAGCTTTTCTGTACCGTCGATATGCTGCTCGCGCGTGGTCGCTCGCTTGACGTGGTTTCTCAGGCGGAGCTTATGGAGGCGCCACTCGGTGCCGCTCCTGACTACGAGACGATCTGTGCCGCCAGCGCGATTGCCGAGGTTGCGCGCGTGTGCTCTTTCGAGGATGCCGAGGATCCATTTACCTTTGCCATCACGCAGCGGGCGCTCACGCTTGTCGGCTGCGGGCTCGACTCGGCACATATGGACCTGCTCGTGGCAGCCTTTGTCTTTAAACTGCTGTCGCACGTTGGTTACCGCCCCGATTTCTCGGCATGCGTCTCGTGCGGCGATCCCATGCTCTCGCATTTCTCGGCCCAGGCCGGCGGGCTTCTGTGCGGGTCGTGCGCCTCGAGCGTGCCTGGCGCCGAGTTGGTATCGGTCGGCGAGGTCGCATGGCTGCGCGCTCTGATGTCCATGACATTCGATGCCCTTATGGACGAGCTGATCGATCCGCATACGGCTACGTTTTTGCTGGGGCTTTCGCATGTTTGGGCCGCCACGCACACCGATCAGCGGCTCCGTGCGATGGAATTCATGTTGGGTCGGTGATGATGCGCAGGCGCGCGCCGCTTGTGGTAACATACCGACCTGTTGGTACCTCGACCTTGGATGTTCGCTCCACCGGCGGCTTCCCAGTCCGAGGCGAATGGAGTCGCCCGATGGCGACGCAAAACGAAAGGTGAAACAATGACTGTTTCCAAAGAGCGCAAGGCGGAGCTGACTGCCCAGTTCGGTAACACCCCGGTCGACACCGGCAACCCCAAGGTTCAGGTCGCCATCCTGTCCGAGCGCATCAAGGAGCTGACCGAGCACATGAAGTCCCACCAGAAGGACTTCCACACCCGTCGTGGCCTGCTCATGCTCGTCGGCCGTCGTCGTCGTCTTCTCTCCTACATCAAGAAGAACGACATCGTCGAGTACCGTGAGCTCATCAAGGCTCTGGGCATCCGCGACAACATCCAGTAGGATTTGTACATGCTAAGAGCGTCCTGCGCAGCGGGGCGCTCTTTTTGTGTAAGGGCGCGAACAATCACGCTCTGAAGCGTGGCGGGGGCAGGGGGCCCGCGTTACATGAGAAGCCCGCAGGCAAGGGGCCTGTGGGGTAAAGGAGAACAATGACACTCGTATCCAAGACCTTTGAGCTGTACGGCAAGACCTACACCTTCGAGTCGGGCGAGCTTGCCAAGCAGGCCACCGGCGCCTGTCTTGTCAAGCAGGGCGACACCACGATGCTCGACACCGTGGTCGTCTCCAAGGAGCGCAAGAACTACGACTTCTTCCCGCTGACCGTCGACTTCAACGAGAAGATGTACGCCGCAGGCCGCATCCCGGGTGGCTACCTCAAGCGTGAGGGCCGTCCCAGCGAGAAGGCCACGCTCACGGCCCGCATGATCGACCGTCCGATTCGCCCGAGCTTCCCGGACGGCTTCCGTAACGAGGTACACATCGTCGCCACCTCGCTCGTCGCCGACCAGGTCAACCCCTTCGATGTCATCAACGTCATGGGTGCATCCCTGGCCATGACGCTCGGCGGCGTGCCCTTCGAGGGCCCGCTTGCCTGCGTGCGCATCGGCCGTAACGTGGAGACCGGCGAGTTTATCGTCAACCCCACCTATGAGGAGCGCGAGAACTCCGATCTGGACCTGGAGCTGGGCGGATCCGCCGACTTCATCTCGATGGTCGAGGCCGGCGCCGAGGAGATCTCCGAGGACGACATGCTCGCCGCTATGAAGTTTGGCCAGGAGGCCCTCGCTGCCTTCTGCCAGGCCCAAGACGAGTTCGTTGCCGAGTGGGAGCAGGTCAATGGCGCCATCGTCAAGAAGGAGTACCCGCTCGACCAGCCCGTCGAGGGGGTCCAGGAGCGCATCTTCGCCCACTACGACGAGATGGCCGCCGCCCTTCGCGATGCCGACAAGCTCTCCCGTATCGGTAAGGTCGAGGCTCTGAAGGAGTCCATCCGTGCCGAGTTCACCGAGGAGGAGCAGGCCGCTTGGGAGCGCGAGATCCCCGTGGCGCTCAAGAAGCTCGAGAAGAAGGCTATGCGCACCATGGTCGTCGAGACCGGCGAGCGCGTCGACGGCCGTGCCGCCGATGAGATTCGCCCCATCATGGTGAAGGATAACTACCTGCCGCTCGTTCACGGCTCCGGTCTGTTCCAGCGTGGCCAGACCCAGGTGCTTTCCGTCCTGTCGCTCGGTATGCTCAACGAGGGTCAGCGTCTGGATACCATCGAGCCCACCGAGGGCAAGCGCTATATGCACCACTACAACTTCCCGCCGTTCTGCACCGGCGAGACTGGCCGCATGGGCAGCCCCAAGCGCCGCGAGATCGGCCACGGCAACCTGGCCGAGCGCGCCCTGCTCCCGGTGCTCCCCGACGAGAACGAGTTCCCCTACGCTATTCGCGTGGTCTCCGAGGTCATGGAGTCCAACGGCTCCTCTTCGATGGCTTCGACCTGCGGCTCCACGCTCGCCCTTATGGACGGCGGCGTGCCTATTAAGCGCCCGGTCTCCGGTATCGCCATGGGCCTGATCCAGGAGGAGGGCAAGACCGTGGTCCTGTCCGATATCCAGGGTCTCGAGGACTTCCTGGGCGACATGGACTTTAAGGTCACCGGCACCACCGAGGGCATCACCGCCCTGCAGATGGACAACAAGGCCACCGGTCTTACCTTCGACATCTTGGCCCGCGCCCTGCAGCAGGCCAAGGAGGGTCGCGCCTTCATCCTGCAGAAGATGCTCGATGTGATCCCCGAGCCGCGCCACACCACGCGCAGCACCGCTCCGCGCATCGTCTCCATCCAGGTTCCGACCGACAAGATCCGCGACGTTATCGGTTCTGGTGGTAAGGTCATCCGCGGCATCCAGGACGAGACCGGTGCCTCGGTCGACATCCAGGAGGACGGCACCGTCTTTGTCGGCGGCACCGGCGAGTCCGTCGACCAGGCTGTCGAGCGCATCAAGCTCATCATCAAGGTTCCCGAGCCGGGCGAGGAGTACACCGGTCGCGTTGTCTCCATCCAGCCCTTCGGTGCCTTCGTGAACCTTCTGCCCGGTAAGGACGGCCT
>CAJJSS010000030.1:0-27491 GCA_905194545.1 Coriobacteriaceae bacterium
TCGAGTTCGTTAAGACGAGCACCTGCGGCGTCATCGTAATGCACGCCGGCGAGGTCGCCGCACCCGCTCGTACGCACGCGACGGTGCAGCTCGATACTTCGGCCGCGGCGTTTGTTGCCGAGAAGGCGCGCGAGGCGGCCGCCGAGGCTGCGCGCGAGGCTGAGAAGCCCGCTCGTCGCCGTCGCGGCAAGTTGTTGGGCGACCCTAAGCCCGAGGCAAAGCTCCCGGGTGGCGTGGTGCAGCCCTCGCTGCCGTTTGGCGAATCGGAGCCCGCGCCCGAGCCTGTTGACGAGCCAGAGACGCCGACTGCCGAGCAGGCTGCCCCTGCCGCCGCTGCACCCGAGACCGTGCCCGCAGCTACCGAAGCCACACCAGAGCCCAGCGACCACCTGGCCGCCATGATGCGCCGCAGTGCCCGCCGTGAGGAAGCCTATGTGCCCACCTCGCAGCTCCGCCGCTTTACCCTGCCCGATTCGGCGCCCATCATGCGCCGCGTCATGGGCTTTCTGTCCGATCAGGCCCGCACGCTCATCCATGCCGGCGTGTCGCGCGACCGCATCTGCATCGATCCCGGTCCGGGCTTTGGCAAGACGGCCAACGAGGATATCGTCATCCAGCGCGAGACCGCCAAGATGGCGTCGCTGGGCTATCCGCTCATGTGCGCCGTGTCGCGCAAGCGTTTTGTGGGCGCCGTCTCGGGCGTGACCGAGGCCGCCGCGCGCGATGCCGCCACGTTTGGCGTGTGCCTGGGCGCCATCCAGGCCGGTGCCAACATCGTGCGCGTGCACGACGTCACCGGTTTCGCGCAGTTCCTGAACGGTTACTGGGCTGTCGCCAAGCCGCAGCCACGTCGCGCGTTTGTGGCCGTGGGTTCCAACCTGGGGCATCGCTGCGACAACATCCGCGCCGCCCGCGACATGATTGCCGAGATCCCGCTCACCTGCGTGTCCAACTCCTCGCGCATCTACGAGAGCGAGCCGGCCTACGAGACGCGCCAGGACGCGTTTGCCAACGCCGTTATCGAGATCAAAACCGAGCTGGCGCCGCTGGTGCTGCTCGACGAGCTGCAGAAGATCGAGCTCGAGCTGGGCCGCGACCGTTCCAAGAAGGCTAAGGTCAACGGCCCACGCACTATCGACTTGGACCTGCTGTGGATGGATGGCGAGACTCACGGCGGCAAAAAGCTGCGCCTGCCGCATCCGCTGATCGGCGAGCGCGACTTTGTGCTGGTGCCGCTCGAGGACCTGATGCACGACCCGGCGCGGTTCTTCCGCTTCAACGGCGTCGAGGTCAAGGAGCCCGAGGATCGCGTGGGCCATATCGTGGGCGAATTGGGGCGTATGTAGATGATCGAGATGAATGCTGTTGTCGCCGGTACCGAGCTCGACGCGGCGCGTGACGCGGGCCGCGAGGGCATGTCCGCGGGCCGGTGCGCGTGGAGCGCGGGCGATGCATCGCTGACGTTTTCGCTGGTCGTGCGCCCCGATGTGAACATGCACGCCTTCCACGGCCTGCCGTTTGTGGCCGCAATGGGCATGATGGACGCGCTCGCGGGCACGGCCGCAACGCCGGGCCTGGGGCTTGCCGGCAAGGTGGGCATCCAGTGGCCGAGTGGCATCGTGTGCGGCGCGCCTGCGTTTGAGACGTCGCTCGCGCGCGTCGCCGTCAACGGCGGTGCCGGTGCCGCGGGCATGTTTGCCGCGGTGACGGTGGATATTGAGCGTTCGGCACTGGGCGAGCTCGGCGTGGATATGGGCGACGAGGTACTGGTCGAGGCATTGGCCGCGGCGGTGCTCGCTCGCGTTGACGCCTGGGCGGTTGCCGCCAACACACCACAGGGCGCTGCCGGCCCGCTGGCCCCGGTGCTGGGCGAGTATTTCGATATGGTGCCGCTGCTGGGTCGTCAGGTCGCGGCGGTGTCGCCCAACGGCCTGCCGCTCGCGGTCGGCGTGTTTGCGGGCCTGGACATCTGGGGCCGCGCGACCATTAAGACTGACGCCGGCGAGCAAGAGTTTCCGCCCGAGGCCGTGCGCATTCGCGGGCTGTAGCGCGCGGCGCCCGCACTCAAAGATAACGATGACAACAAGACCCTTCTCGGCTGTGCCGGGGAGGGTCTTGCTTGTCTGGGGAATGGGTTGTCAGCACCCTATTCCTCAAAACTGAAAATCTTTCGATTTTGAGGAATAGAATTAAGCCAGCTCGGCCTTTAACGAGGTATATTCGTTGCAGAGTCTATTCCTCAAAACTGAATTATTTTCGTTTTTGAGGAATAGCGATAGAAGACCGCAGGGAGGCACCAATGAAACTCATCAATAGAACGTCATATATGGACACGTTGACGAGCCTTATTGGCGTACCGGACATCAAGGTCATAACGGGCATTCGCCGTAGCGGTAAGTCAAAATTGCTCGAGGCCCTCCGCGATTACGTGGAGGCAAATCTGTCCAATTCGAATGTCATCCATATCAATTACAACCTCGACGAGTTCGAGGGCCTGCTCGAATATCATGCCCTGCTCGCCTGTGTGAAAGAGCATCGAGTGTCCGGCAAGCAAAACTTCCTGCTTATCGACGAGGTTCAGATGTGCGACGGCTTTGAACGCGCGATCAACAGCCTCCATGCATCCGAGCAGTACGACATCTTCATCACCGGATCGAACGCTTTTTTGCTGTCGAGCGATCTGTCGACGCTCTTTACGGGGCGCACGTTCGAGATCGAGGTTTTCCCATTCTCGTTTGAGGAGTATCGCTTCTATAGTGACGAGGGCGAGGTCGATCGCGACTTCGATGAGTACGCGAGAACCGGTGGTATGTCCGGCTCTTACCCTTATCCACTGCAGGAGCAGCGCTACCAATATCTCTCCAATGTCTTCAAAACGCTCATCGTGAGGGATATCGTGCAGCGGCATAACGTGAGAAACGAATCGGCACTGCTGCGCATTGCCGATTACATGATGGACAACGTCTCCAACATAACGTCGGCACGCAACATTACGGATGTTTTGAACGCAGATGGGCTAAAGATAACGAACAAAACGGTCGGTGCGTACATGGGGTACCTGTGTGATGCGTTTGCCTTCTATAAAGTTCGTCGGTACGACATTCGCGGCAAAAAATACCTTAAGAGCGGCGAGAAGTATTACCTGGCAGACCATGCGTTTAACTATGCGCTTCTTGGTACACGTGATATGGATTGGGGACGCGTATACGAGAACATGGTGGCAGTCGAGCTGCTGCGCCGCGGATACGAGGTATACGTCGGCGTGCTCTATAAAAATGAAATAGACTTTGTAGCAATCAAACGGAGCGAGAAGCTCTATATTCAGGTGAGCGACGATATCAGCTCGGATAAGACATTTGAACGCGAGATTTCACCACTGCTGAGCATTGGCGACGCGTACCCCAAGATGATTCTCGCCCGCACGCATCACGAGGCCACGGACCGCAATGGGGTGCAGATCGTGGACCTGGCGAGGTGGTTGTGCGGCGAGGCTTAGCAAAAGGTCCTATTCCTCAAAATCGAAAAAATTTCGATTTTGAGGAATAGGACCGATGCGTTGCCTAGTTCGCCGCTCGCGCTCGACTTAAACCCCGCCTTACCCCAGCCTCTGCATGCGGCGGTAGATTTCGCAGATGCCTTTGATAGTGAGCTGTCCGTCGACCACGTCGAAGGCATCGGTCGAATCGGCGACGATGCTGGCGAGACCGCCCGTGGCGATAACGGTGGCATCCTCGCGGCCCAGCTCGCGCTTCATGCGCGCGACCAGGCCCTCAGCCATGGCGGCAGCGCCCACCACGGCGCCGACCTTGATGCACTCTTCGGTATCGCGGCCGATGGCGTGCTCGGGCGCCTCGAGCGGCACGCTGGCGAGCTTGGCGGCACGGGCGGCAAGCGCGTCCATGGAGATGCGAATGCCTGGCGCGATCGCTCCGCCAATGTAATAACCGTCCTCATCGATGACGTCGATATTGGTCGCGGTGCCAAAGTCCACCACGATTGCCGGCGCGCCGTAGAAAGTCTCGGCCGCAACGGCGTTGGCGACGCGATCGGCACCTACGGCCTGGGGGCGCGCCGCGCGCAGCTTGGTCACCGCGGCCGTCTGCGGCCCGATGACGATGGCGTCCGCGGCAATGCGGTCGGCCACGGCGTGCCACTCGCGCGAGAGCTGCGGCACCACGCCCGCAAAGGCGATTGCGTCGACCGCATCGAGCGAAAGGCCGTACATCTTAAAGAAACCCATCAGGCGCACGTGGATCTCGTCGGCGGTATAGGAGCGGTCGGTGGGCATACGCCACGACTGCACCAGCTCGTCTCCGTCAAACAGGCCCATGGCCGTCTGCGTGTTTCCCATATCGATAGCGAGCAGCATGTCTACTCCCGGTGTCGGCATAAAAGGACGCGCACCATTGTATACGTGCCGTCGACGGCGCTCGGCTGCGATTCGTTTACGGTGATAGGGGCTGAGGGGTTTAAATATGAAGGAATTATGCTCTACGAGATTTTCCTTGCCGTTTACCGAACTCCCGCGTAATATTCTTTCTTGCGCACATGAGGCGCCCAGACATTGCGGGGTGGAGCAGTCTGGTAGCTCGCCGGGCTCATAACCCGGAGGTCGTAGGTTCAAATCCTGCCCCCGCGACCAAGAACTTGCAGCTCGTCGGCCTAGCCGGCGAGCTTTTTTGTTATTTCGGGACCGTGTTTTCGGTCCAATTCTCGGCCTCTCAAACAAAATCTCGATCTGTAACATCTAGACCCGATTTGGGCGGCTAGGTGTTACAGATTGAGATGTTTCGGCAGGACGGTCTTCGTTTGTCTAAATCTGTAACACGAGGGACGGTTTTTACTGAGTAACTGTTACAGATCTAGATCTTTCGGCAGGCTAGATTGGTTCGTCTCAATCTGTAACAGTTGCTCGGCAAAATAGGGCCTAACTGTTACAGATTGAGATAAACCGACGGGCCGCCCCGCCCATCCCCATCCACCCGCCGCCACCTGATATTCGCCGATTTCCGTTGCGCCACTGTGCTCCCATGCCATATCCTCTAGACAACTACGCGGCATCATCGCCGCCGCGCCTACAAGAGAGGAATGTCCATGACCACACCTGCGTCTAAGCTGCTTCAGCCCATTACGGTTGGCCCCCTTGAGCTCAAAAACCGCATTATGTTCCCGCCGCTTACCACCGGCTACGAGGAGCGCGACGGTTCCATCGGCGAGCGCAGCCTGGCCTTTTACGAGCGCCTGGCCCGTGGCGGCGTGAGCTACATCGTCATCGGCGACGTCGCTCCCGTCATGACCGCAAGCCCCACGCCCAAGCTGGCGACCGACGCTCAGATCCCCACGTTTAAGGCGCTGGCCGACGCCGTCCACAAGCACGGCGCCAAGATCGCCCTGCAGCTGTTCCACCCCGAGTACGACGTCCCCGGCGTCGGCCGCATGGTCATGGGTTCCATGGCCGCTGCGAAAGCTGCGCAGGAGGCCAAGGCCGCCGGCGACGAGGAGACCTTTGCCGCCAAGATGGCCGAGTCCAACGAGATTCGCAAGCAGGCCTACGCCAAACTGCACCACGACATGCAGCACTTTGTGAACGAGGCCACCGTGGAGCAGCTCACCCAGATCAAGGAGGCTATCGCCGCCTCGGCCGCCCGCGCGCAGCAGGCTGGCATCGACGCCATCGAGGTCCACGGCGACCGTCTGGTGGGTTCGCTGTGCTCGGCCATCCTCAACCAGCGCACCGACGAGTACGGCGGCTCGTTCGAGAACCGCGTCCGTTATGCGCTGGAGGTCGTCGCCGCCATTAAGGAAGCCGCACCGCAGCTGATGGTGGAGTACAAGCTCCCCGTGATCATGGAGAACCCCGACGGCACACCGCGCGGCAAGGGCGGCCTGCAGCCCGACGAGGCCTGCGAGTTCGCCAAGCTGCTCGAGGGCGCCGGCATCGATATGATCCAGGTGGCGCAGGCAAACCACACCGGCAACATGGGCGACACCATTCCGCCCATGGGCGCCATGCCCTACAACTGGACGCTGCCCGTGGCCGAGCGCGTCAAGGCCCTGGTCTCCGTGCCGGTGGCAACCGTCGGCCGCGTTGTCTCGGTCGAGGCGGGCGAGAAGATCCTGGAAGACGGTTCGGCCGACATCGTCGCGTACGGCCGCTCGCTCATGTGCGACCCCGACATTGCGCTCAAGGCCGCCACGGGTGAGCCCATCCGCGAGTGCCTCAACTGCAACAAGGGCTGCGTCGATGCGATCCAAAACCGCCAGTACATCTCGTGCGTGCTCAATGCCGAGAACGGCGACGAGGCGACCGTCGCCATTAAGCCGGGCGAGGGTGACAAGAAGATCGCCGTGGTGGGCGGCGGTATTGCCGGCTTGGAGGCCGCGCGTGTGGCGGCCAAGCGCGGCTACGACGTGACCGTCTACGAGGCGAGCGACCATCTGGGCGGCCAGATTGTGCTGGCGGCTGCGCCTCCGCGCAAGGACGAGATCATGCGCTCGGTCGAGTACTACGAGAAGATTCTGCCCGGCCTGGGCGTGAAGGTTGAGCTCAACCACACCGCTAGCCCCGCGGACCTCAACGCCGCCGACGCCGCGATTGTGGCCGTGGGCGCGCACGACGTGGTCATTCCCGTGCCCGGTGCCGATTCGGAGAAGGTCGTCTCGAGCTGGGATGTGCTGGCCGGCAAGGCGGAGCTCAGCGGTCGCGTTGCCGTTATCGGCGGCGGCCTGGTGGGCACCGAGACTGCCGAGTACCTGCTGCAGCACGGCTGCGAGGTGGCGATCGTCGAGATGCTCGACAAGATTGCCGCAGGCGAGTCCGAGACCATCCTGCCGCTGATTATGAGCGACTTTGCCGAGCATGGCGTTGAGCAGCATGTTAAGACCCGTCTGACTGCCATTACCGATGAGGGCGTGGAGGCCGTTCGCACCACCGAGGACGGCGCCGAGGAGCCGGTGAAGATCGCCTGCGATTACGTGGTGATGGCCGTGGGCTCCAAGGCCAACGCGTTTGACCTGGACGGCGTGACGGTGCCCGTGACCTGCGTGGGCGACTGCTCGGGCGAGCGCACCGCCGACATCGCGAGCGCCATTCGCACGGCGTATCACGCGGCCAACGAGCTCTAAGCAAGAAAGCTATCGCGTATTGAGTGGGCGGGGAGTGCCGTATCGGTGCTCCCCGCCTTTTTGCCAATAGAGTATCCCTGACCAGCTGGTTCAGAAAATCCGAATCTTGAGCACCTGAAAATCCGAATTATATGAACACGAAAATCCGAATCGCAACCACCCGAAAATCCGAATTTGCTACAGTGGAATAGAAGAATCAGAAAGCAGGACCTGTAAATCTGCGGGGGTGGCTCATGGCGGGCGAGAGGCTACATCGGGACGGATACATCCCACGTATCGTGGATGCGCAAATCGAGCGCTACCTTCGTGTCTTTGGCGCGGTCGAGATTGCAGGCACCAAGTGGTGCGGCAAGACGTGGGCCGCGCTCGAGCACGGGGCGTCCGTCTCGTATGTCGACGAGAATCTCGACCTCGCGCGTGCCGACCCGGCGATGATGTTGCTGGGAGACCGTCCGCATATTATCGATGAGTGGCAGCGCGTTCCCCAGATTTGGGACTACGTTAGACACGAGGTCGACCGTGCCCGGGGCACGCGCGGCGCCTATATCCTCACGGGTTCCGCCACGTCTGCGTTTGGCTCAAAGGCGGAGGCACCCGCGCATAGTGGAGCCGGCCGCATCGGCCACGTCCGCATGCACCCCATGACGCTTGCCGAGACAGGTGAGTCCAACGGCAAGGTGAGCCTGGCGGGCTTGTTTGAGCATCGTTTTGAGCCCTGCCGGTGCAATGGCGATACACCGGGGCTTGTCGAAGCCGCCTGCCGCGGCGGCTGGCCCGAGGCGATCGATATGGTCTCGGCTGACGCTCAGCTCATCGCCCGCGAATATCTCAACATTACGTTTTCGAGCAGCTTCCCGGCGGTTGGTCTCGACCCCGATATTGCTCGTCGAGTCTCTGCATCGATCGCGCGCAATCTGGGACAGGCAACCACGTATAAAACGATTCTTATGGATATGTTCGGTGCCGAGGAGGAACCCGCAGCGTTTGCCGATGAGACCAAGGTGCGCAGGTACCTGGATGCCCTCAAAGGCATGTTCATTCTCGAGGAGGTCCCCGGTTGGGTTCCCGCCGCGCGCGACAAACGACGCTTTACCGTCAAGCCCAAGCGCTATCTGGCAGATCCGAGCCTTGCTTGCGCCTTGCTAGGTATGTCCTTGCAGGCGCTGCTTGCCGACTGGCAGACATTTGGTCTGGTGTTTGAGAATTTGGTCATACGCGACCTTTCGGTCTACGCACGTTCGCTCGACCTGCTGGATAGCACGCCCGTGCGCTATTATCGCGACGATTCGGGCCTTGAGTGCGATGCTATCGTGCAGCTAGCCGACGGACGGTGGGCCGCCTTTGAGATTAAGGTGAGTGAAGATAAAGCGAGCGCCGGCGTCGAGAGTCTCAAGCGCGTTCGCAAGAAGGTCTGTGGAAATCCTCGTTCACGCACACGCGAACCGGAGTTTATGGCCGTGATTGTGGGGGTGGGTGAGTACGCCCGCGAGGTCGAGGACGGTATCTACGTGATACCCGTGCGCGCGTTGGGGTGTTAAGGGGCGGCACGCCGTGTGTTCTCCGCCCGGCGCTATGGATTGGTGCAAGGGGGGTTAGGTTTGTGTGCACCATGTTGCTGCGAAGTAACCTGACCCCCTTGCACCAAGGATTTGACTTTTAAGACATCATTAAGGCTTGCGCTGTGGAGCAAACCGCAGGTCAATGCTATTCTTTTACCTTATCGTATGGTGTTGTATTCTGCCTGAATTCTATGCCTACGAGCAACGGATTGATCGCGACCAAGCGGAAAGGATGGCACGCCCACTAGCAGGGCAAACGCAAGCGATGAGTGGCATGGACCGACATAGCGAGCTCCAGCAGCACAAGACGGCGGCCGAGTACCGCCAAGCTGCCGACGAGCACGTGCGGACCCTCAAGGATTTCTGGAAGGATTTCCTGGTGAGCGGTCTGTTTGTGCTGGCCGCCATCGTTGCCATCTTTGCATGCCTGGCCTGGTTTGCCGCGAATAACCGAGTGAGTGCCACGGGGAGTACGATCGGGGCGAAGGGTCCGCGGTTTGTGCTCTCGGGAACGCAGGGCGGCACGGCGGGCAAGTACGACGCCCAGGACAACTACGCGTCGGACAGTACAAGCCTTGCCGTGAACAATCTTTTCAACCTCAATAACATGAGTGCCGATGGCAGTCTCTCTCCGGGGTCGGCTGGTCAGCTCCAGCTCAACGTCAAGCCGCTCTGCAACGACCTGCACGATATCACGGTGGAGATGACCTGGGAGATTTCCGTCCAGACGAGTGCTGTCGGCATGGGCTCCGCTGCGGATGCATCGAAAAACGAAGAGATCATCAACTCGCTTAAAGATTTGGTGCGCGGTCATATCCTGGTTTTTCAGGGCAAAGACACCTCTGGCTTTTACTCCAATCCGCTGGTCCCCACGACAACCACGGTGACCCAGGACGGAGCCAGCGTTACCGTCATCACGCAGAGCTTTACCATTCCGGCGTCGGACTTTTGCCCTGCGGACTCAAATAGCACGACCAAAACCGTACCCAAAACCCTCTACTGGATTTGGTCGGAGCAGTTTAAGAGCTACGTTCGCACGGGCAACGCCGGCTACGGTGGCAACCTTTTTGCGAGCACGGACCCCGCCGCGGGATACGCAGCCCTCGTCGGCGACATCAACAATAACCACGCGCGCTATTTCCGCGCCGATAGCACGAGCGTGCCAGGTCAGGCGCCTAGCGCGGTTCCGCCTGTCGGAGCCGGCATGTCCTCTGCGGATGTGGAAACCTGCGCCAGCTACTACAACAACGCCGACGAGATTATCGGCAAGAACGTCAAGTACATTCGCGTGCGCTTCACCGCCAAGGAGGCGGATAAATAAATGGACGAGCAGCTTAATGCCCGCGAGCAGGGCGATATCAAACACAACGAAGGAGCGGCAAACCCCGGCGGCAACGGGTTCGGCTCGCACGGCGAAGCGCGTCCGGCTGGCCGCATCGAGCGCATCAAGGCTTGGGTGAGCGACCACCGTCGCGAATCCCTGGCCATCGTGGGTCTGGTGGCCGTGCTTCTCGTGTTGCTGGGATTGACGCTCGGATGGTTCGTCGATGCCAATCGCGGCTCCACCGTCGGCAAGATCAAGGAGCCGGCAGAGCTCAAGGTGCTGGGCCCCAACGCTACGGCAACAGAGCAGATCGACCTGAGCTACAACCCCGAATACGGCGATACCAAGACTGGCAGCACGGTGACGCTCAAGCGCCCGTTTTGCGTGCAGACGGGCGGCGACGGGTTTGAGCTGCAGCTTGCGAATACGACCAACATTACGGGTCTCACTATCGAGCTGTACAGAGCCGAGAACACGTCTGCGCTCCAGACGCCCGACGTGAGCGGTACCGCAGACGGCAAATCTTATAGCTGGAAAGCAACCGGAGAGAACCTGCTGACGAGCTTCGAATATATCAACAAGGAGAACGACGGTCTGGCAGCCGTGCCGGGCGAGGGCGCAAGCGACCCTACATTCAAGGACTATCAAAACGTCCAGCGCAACGCGCGCCCGCTCTACCGATACAAGAAATTCGGCAAAGGCGACCTCAACGCTAAGACACTCGACAACTCGACTGGCAATGACACGCTTAACTTTATCATCAAGCTTTCGTGGGACGAGAGCGCCAAAGAGACCGACGTGATTTACCTGATCGCGCGCAACACGAGCGGCAAGTAGGAGAGGGGGCGCACATGGAGAAGCAAGAGAAACAGCAGGATGCCGAGCGCGAGCAGCTGGCAAAAAGCAAGAGCCTAGTCAAGAACAAGCTGGTTGTGGCGGCAATCGCACTTATTTGCGCCGTGGCGCTCGTGACGGGTGGCTACTTTACCTATTCCGCCTACACCGCCAACGGATTTCTAAAGTCCGTCGCCGCAACGGGCACTGCGCAGAGCCTATTTGCAAGCGATTTGCTCACGGGCTATATGAGTGCGCCTAGCCCCGACGAGCTCGCCCGTGCCCAGCGCTCCGTTACGGTGTATCCCAACAACGGGCAGTGCAACTTTACCTTTAGCATCTACAACCACTTGCTGGGCAACAGCAACTTCTGCAACGACAAAAATGTGACATACACCTTGACGGTCGAGGGGCACGGGCTCGATGGCGCCACGTGGAGCTATGCGCCCCAGCCCGGTAGCAGCGTCACGCTTCCGGAGAATCAACCTACCAAGAACGACTACACCGTGACCTTCCCCGAGGCTAAGTTGGGACAAGCATACTTTGTGATTAAGGCCACGGTCGTATCGGAGAAGAGCCCCGGCACCGAGCTAGCCTGTCTGGCGGCGAAAGTCGTGCCGTCAAAGAGGGCCGAGGTCAAGACCGCTGCGGTTGAGGGCGCGCTGGTCGATGAGGCTGGCAAGTTTGCTGATTACGCTGCATACAACTACCGCGTGACGGTTACGGGCGCACTGGCAAACGTCACGCTCACGTGGGGGGAGAACGTGGAGATCGACCCGTTCTTTGAGACCAACCATAGCGCGACGGTGGATGCTGCAGCTCGCAAGGCTACGTTCACCATGGAGCCGGGTTCGATGGTCGTCAACTTTTACCGAGCGGACGGCAAAACGCCCGGTGGCTGGGGCGACCTGGACATTAGCGTGAGCGGAACTACTCTGACGGGCGCGACGGAGACTCGATAACTCTGGAAGCGGAGTTTTAGGATAAGAGGTACGGAATCGATGAGAACGGCAAAGCGCATATTCGCAGAGTTCATGACGGTGGTCATGGTGCTCCAAGCATGCTCGCCCACGGTGGCTGCTGTGGCGGCAGGCTGGCAGAACATCTCGAACGAGATTGCTGCCGCATCTGCGAAGGCGTTGGATACTGCCGAGAGCGGCGAGACCAACGGCGATGTCACGATCGGGTCTGGGTCGAGTGATGCCGGCGCCGACAGCGACAGTGCTGGGGATGACGCGGTGAAGGATGACGCTGCAGCAGGCGATACCACCGATAGCGCCACTGGTTCCGATTCCACGGGCGACCAGACGGAAGGCGACGATGCCGCTGACGATGCCGCCGCTGACGACGCCGAGCAAGATGCCGATGATGCGACTTCGGAGGACGCTGATGCCCAGGCGGGTGCGACGATCACGGATTTGAATAAGCTCGTCGAGCTGCTCGAGAAGAACGGCGCGGAAAGCATCGTGCGCAAAGACGACGAGAGCGGAATCCGAAGCCTCGATGTCAAGTCGTCGGAGGCGTTCGCTGTCCTGTCTAACGCCGACGCTTCGCTTTACTATGATGCGCAGATCAAGGTTATCATCACGGGCGATGCGAAGCTCACCGAGTCGGCTAATAACGGCATGTCTTTCCAGGGTCTTGGCAGTGATGAATGTCCGTTTGAAGGCAGGATCTATAGGGACGTTGATAGTCCCGTCGAGCTTACGACTGATCGGACGGTTTTTAATAACCTCAAGCTGTCTGACCAAAACAAAACGGTCAGGATAAAGTGGGTAGGCGCGACTAGCTATAGCGCACCGATGGTCGCTTCGAAGGTCAGCGGTGCGGAAAACGGCGAAGAGAGCAAGACACTCATCGCGTCGGTTGACATCGTGGAACCCGTGAACGTTGATGTGAAGGATGCGACTTCCGCCTTGACGGCACCCCTCCTGGGTGCGACGACGGGCGACCTTGCTGCGAACGTTACCTATAGCCTCACCGATTCTCGAAAGAATCTCAACGCGAATGCGACGGGCAACATTGGCTTGATTGCCAACACGGTCGAGAGCGGGAGCTTGACGGTTGAGTCCGTCACGTTCCCCAACGATCTGACCTCAGGCGGAGCCGTCAAAACGAGCTCTGGCAACGCTGGCCTGCTCGTAGGCGAAGTCAAGGACGGTGCGACCCTGAGCATTGGCACTCTGGCAAACGTTCCCACCGCCACCGTCCAGTCTACGAACGGCTCCGCCGGTGGCGTTGTAGGACTCGTTGGCTCGAGCACGGGTGCCATGGTCAACGTCGCGAAAGCTCTCGACCTACACGCGCTCACCGTCAAGGGCACAACTGCCAGCGGCGGTTTTATTGGTAAAGCGACCGTGCTCACACTGGGCGCGGATAATAAGCAGATTGGGTGTCCTCTAAATATTGGCGACGAGAACAGCGCTTGCTCTGGTGGCGTTATCGGCGACGTGAGCTTTGCGCAAGGATTTGCCGTTACGTCCAATATGTTCGACCTGGGCGACCTTGTGACTCTTGGTGCGTCGCAGCGCGCCGGCGCTCTTTTTGGCATGGCCGATATCTCTAATGGAGACATCGTGGTGCAAGGCGGGACGTATAAGAGCAAACTCGCCTTACCAGAAGATGTTAGTGTCAACGGCAGCTACGGCGGCCTTGTCGGCAAGGTGTTCGCGACGAAAACGGACGACGACGGCGCTTTGCGCGCCTTTGTTGTTGAAAAGGATGCAGATAATAAGAATACGTGCTCAATTGAGTTTGACCTTGCGAGCAAGTTGTCCGACGCAGGCGGCGTTGTTGGCTATGTTGGCGATAGCGCAAATCCTAACTCGCAGCCCGTTGCCGTTGTCTTCAACGGCGTGACGGTTGCGTGCAAGGGAGATGCTTCGGCGCGAACGGGTACCGGAAAGTTCGGTGGCGCCGTGGGCGTTGTCGATACGCGCAATGTCCTTGACGTGCGAGATTTCAAACTTACAAGCGACAATCCTATCGGTAAGGCGCAAAGCAACCGTGCCGCGGGAATTGCGGGATCCGCGTGGAATGCTGTAATCAAATTCAGCGGCATCACGGATCTGTCGGGCGCAAGTTTTGCCGAGAACGCCACGACGGGTCAGCTCGTATACGAGAACCACAACGCGCTGATCTTCGCTGCCGGCAATGGCTCTAATGGTGATCTGGGAGACAAGGGCGCTGCGGTCTGGACCTTCAAGCGTAGCAACTCAGCCTCAAAGACGGACGACATCGCGACCTACGGTGAAGTTGTTCGTCTGGGCGGCGACTTCATTAAGCTTGATGTGGACACTCATAAGTTGACCTTGCCGGATTCGCTGACGGCAGCTAACGGTGCCTACGCCCTAACCACAGCTGAGGATTTCGCCAAGCTTGCGATTACCTGGCAAACCAACGGCTACTACTCGATGGTTGACGGCGTTACCGAAAACAACCTTAACGGCTTGCAGTCCTCGACCATTACGGTGAACGGCACTATTGATCTCAAGGGCACGGGCCTGACGGGTTTCACGCAGGATCGTGCAGACGGCTCGCAAGTTTTCTCGGGAACGTTGAACGGTGGCGGCACAATCAATCTTGCCGTCGGCGAGGCGTACGGCAAGCGTGGTGAAGACGTGCTCGACGGCAATAACACGAGCAACGGCAACGGCAAAATCTACCGCCACGGCCGCTTGGGCTTGTTCGCGGCCGTCAACGGTGCAACCATCTCCAACGTCACAATCGCTGGCTCCATGAAGTTCGATAACGGTTCGGCTATCGATGCCGGGTCGCTTGCGTGTGCCATCGTCGGCAACCTGTCATTGTCTGGCGTAACGTGCAAAACGAATATCGCGTGCGATGATACGTTTGCCAATGACGTGAACATTGGCGGTATTGCGGGCAGCGTGCTGGCGGCTTCTACGGTTGCGTTTAAGGATAACAGCAAGGCTCAAGCGACCATCGCTGCAACTAAAACGCTTAACGGCAATAGTCGCATTGGCGGCGCCATTGGTTATGCGGGCGATTATGGCTCGTCATTCAATGTTGCGGGCCTCGAAGTCGCCGGATCAATCGAAACTGGCGATTGCGCCGGCGGCAAGATTGCCCAAGTCGGTGGTCTTATCGGCTGCATCGCACAGAGTACCTACAATGCAGGGACAATAGCCAACTCAGCTGATAAGTACGTGAACATTTCGGGCCTTTCGTTCAATTCATTCGAAATGAAAGTCGGCAGGAACGGCGATAAGCTCAATGGCACGGGTGGTTTCTTGGGTTATAGCTGGGGCAACGCGGTCGTAACTATCGGAGATGAGAGCATTAACAAGAATGAAAACTCTTATGCTCTGAAAACGACCAACGCTTCTATAACCGCGACTGCGGATGATTCCAAGGAACTCGGTGGTCTTGTATACGCCGCGAGCGGCCACTGGATTATCAACAACTATGCCATCGATCTCTCGGGCACAACCATTAATGCGGGCGCCGCTCAGACGCTCGGCGTTCTAGTTTGCCGCGGCTGCAAGGTGGATGATAAGACGACATATGGCGTCGAGAGCTACCTAGGCCTGTACTTGGAGGACAGGGCTTATTGGGATACCGCCTATAGGGTGCCCACCGGCGAGGGGGCCATCGTTGCGTCGGGCGTAACGTCCTTCGATGAATGGGTTGGCAGCGGTGTAAAACCAAACAACGGCAGCAAGCTCATGGACGCCGACTGGAACACGGTCGTTTCGCTACACACACAGAAAAACAAGCTGGACATGGACGGCGATTCCACAAAAGACAACAGCTACCATAATCGCTCGTCTTTCGGTCGAAGCCAGAATACGAACGGCAATACCCGCTACTTCTACAACCTCGACATAGCCTCTAAGAATTGTGAAGGCGGCTTTAGTGGCAGTCAAATCGATACAGCGGAAAAGCTGCTCTTATGGTCTGCTTACCGTTATGCTCCCGAAGGTATTCGTTCGACAATCGTTCCCAATGGCACGACAGGGCTCGATGATTCCATAACCATAACGGGTACAATCGATTTGGCCGGCTACAGCTATTATCCAACTCAGCCGAGCGGAGAGGTGACGGTTGAGAATGCGACCATTACCTTCTGTTACTCCAAGATCAAGGCCGAGCAGAATGGCAACAAGCTAAATTCCGATGCTACCCAGCACGAGAACATGCACTGCGGTCTTTTTCGAACGGTGGCAAACGGCGATCTCACAGTAAAAAACGTCACTTTGCGTGGTACTGTTGGGCCCGTTATTAATGACGGAAAGAGCTCTGAAGACACTGATGGAGCAAGCGGAAGCTCTTCGGGCGCGCTCGTGTGCCGCTACGTGTATGGGTCCAGCGACGGCAATGGCACCAAGATTAGAAAGATCTCAATTGATGGTCTTACGCTCAACAATCTGATTGTCGACGGCGCCAACAGCGCCACGGATGCTAACGCCTATATGCCTCTGCTCATCAACGAGATGCAGAAGTACGTGAGCCTGAACGCGAAGAATATCAAGACTACTGGGTACACGAGTGACACCAAGGCGGCTACGTCGCTGTTCGGAAAGCTTGGTGTAGGCAGTGAGGCCGATCAGGTGACGGCAAAGTTTGAGCAAATCAGCTTGCCCAGCCAAAAGAATAAAACGATCTTCACCCATGCGAGCCTGCTGGAGAGTTTTGGCTACGGAAGCACGAGCACGGGCTCTGCGGACTACACCTTTACTAAGGCCGATGCCGATGCCGATGCAGGCAAGGTGACATACGGATCTGAGATTGATGGGAGTACGGAGTACCCGGGCAAGCAGCTTTGGTATTACGACGAAGCGACGTATGGTGCCGTGAGCGGCTATGTGACGGTTGATGGTAAGAAGGACGGTGACGTCAGGCCTTGGTTTGGTGGCTATCTTCCTTATGTTTATAAGGGAAAGGCCACCGAGAGCGGCGTCCAATATCATGAAATTAAAGTCAACCAGCGCATTCCAAAGCTGGTAGAGGGATGCGGCACATATGGCGATCCGTATGCCGTTAAGGACGCGACTGAGATGAACGCCATCGCCAACTACATCAACAACCAAACTGCGCTCGACGGTTGGGAGGTCACCATTGCCGTCAACCAGAGTACGCTCTGTACTCGCCGCAGCGACAATAAAACCGACAATGAGGTTACGTACGTCTATAAGCAGGCGAAAGACACTGGGAAGAAGTGGGAAAAGAAGACCGGCGACACCACTGATCCTTCGGCCACACTTTCCGACGAGATGATGCACCGCTATATCCAAAGCGCGTACTACAGTATTGAACCTACCGGGGGTAATACGATCACCCTCGACGGCGCATCGTTTGGCGGTTTTGGCAACAAAGCCAACCCGTTCCGTGGCGTCATCGTTGGCAACCCTAAAGGTGATAAAAAGGCAACCATCAAGATAGAGAATAACGAGGGTTCGCTTCGCGGCCTTATTCCCTATAGTTACGGCAGCGTGGTGCGCGATCTGAATATTCGCTATGTGAACGCGTCGGCGACTATTACTTATTCTGCCAAGGATGCCGACGGTGTTCCGACGTCGTTCTTCGGTGGCGTTATCGGCTGCATCCTTGGCGGCGATAACATTATCGACGGTGTGGCCGTGAATGGGACAACGCCCGATAACTCCACAACCGGCTTTACGGTTGCTGGTGGCGGAACTAAGCCACATCTTGTTCCCATCGGCGGTTACGTTGGTGCCATTGCGGGCGGCGGTGTGATCTTCCGCAATATGTCAGGGACGTCTTGGCGCGCTGGAACCAGCGACAAGTCTCAGGGTCTTGGAACGGGCAACTTCCGGCAGTACGACAATCCCTACGTTGGTCGTGTGATTGATGGCTATGCCTTTAGCGAGGGCTGCAAAGTCGAAAACGGTAACGCTAACTACAAGATCAACGAGCTCACAAACAAGGGAGCTGCCTGCGTCACTACCACGGGCACCGACAACAAGTATATCGGCACTGATGCCGAGGCACCCGTGACCACGGTGGAAAACGCCCAGGGCCTTTTGGTGCTCTCGGCCATCATTAGCTCGGGTGCGGGTGCTGGAGCGGCACATACTGACTACGCTAATTATGGCGTGTTCCGCGGCTCCAAGGCGTACTGGGGCAGCGATAAGCAGGACCCGGCGATAAACGGCTACCTGTTTGGCAACAAGGAATATGGTAAGGTGCGAAATGCCAGCTACGACTGCGTGGGCAAGCCTGCGAGCGCTTCCGGCGATTTCGAAACCGCCAAAAACGATGACCAGAAGGCCCCGGGCAAACAGGGGTGGCACGGCCCGCTCAACCATGATGACGATGTAAATTCGCCCTACCTGGTGGCGTCCTACGCTGCCGACTACCAAACGGGCTACGTGTGCGCGTCGAAATCGATCGGCATGAGCCTGGAGTTCAAGGAAAATGCCACCTATGATATGACTGGCTACGGCACGGGATACGTGGGTCTCAGCGGCCGTTACTATTCCAATGCTTGCAGCTCGAACGAGGCGTCCACCGATCGCGACCGCATCACGCCGCACGTGGCAACGATCGACGGCAACGGGGCCACCATCACGGTGGGCACCAAAGATGCCACTTACGGCGTCGTCGAATATGCCGATGACGACTATAAGGTCTCGGGCGTGGGCGGCCTATTCAGCACCGTGATGTTCACCTCAACCAATGTGGGGCAGAGCGTCACCGCGAATGACGGCGCTCAGGTCAAAGACCTCACCTTTAGTAACTGCAACGTATCGCTCACGTACAAAGACGCCAACGGTAGCATTGCCTCGGGACCGGCATCGAACGACCTCATCGGCACCGGCCTTTTGGCGGGCGCAACGGCCAACTACGACGGCAACACGCGTGGCGTCTACCGCAACGTACAGATGAAGAACTGCACCGTGTTGGGCGCAAAGAGCGTAGGAGGGCTTCTTGGCAGCTCGGGCCGTACCAGCCGAAGGACGGATAACGACGTGACCTATATGGTCAATTTCGGCTCCGGCACGCAGGCGCCCGCGAATCTCTGTGACTGCTCATACACTGGCCTTAGCGTCACGGGCGAGAAGTACGTTGGCGGCTATGTGGGTGCGATCGCCTCGCCGTGCGGCGTGTGGACAACCGCGGCCACAGGGGTATACGAGAAGACTATTGGCAAAAACTCGACCATAACCGCCACGGGTACAACACCCTACGTGGGCGGCGTGTTCGGTTATACCTCCAGTAACGTATCGGTGAACACCAAAATTGGCATCACGGAAGCCGTCGCATCGAGCACGGCAGTCATCTCTGGGGTAAATGTACTCGCCACCGGGTCGAACACCGATAAGTACATGGGCGCCGGCGGTGTGGTCGGAAGCGCCTATAGAGGCGTTATTTCTATAAGCAACGTGCGCATTGATGCCGGAGGCGATGCCAAGAGCGCCATCATCGGCGATGCCACCGGAACGAACAATAGCATCCGTAATGCGGGCGGCTTGATTGGCGAGGTCACGAGCAGTGGCAGCCCCAACACGTACTGGTTTGAGGACTGTAGCGTCGAGAATATCAACATTGCCGGCACCGACCAATGCTCGGGCGGACTTATCGGCTACTACTTCAGCAATGTGAACATAGCCTGCAACAATATCGCGATTGAGAGCGCCACGATCAAGGGCAGGTGGAGCGGCGGTCTACTTGGCGCGATTAACAGCGGTGCCGACGTCATCAACGTCACCAACACAAAGGTATCTAACACAACGTTTGGCGGAACCTCCAACGGCGGCATTGCGGGCGACGGACGCGGCCAGTTCCATCTGGTAAACGTGCTCATGGACAGCAATACCTACAAATTGGGCTCTAAGCAGGGCGTGCTCTTAGGCGAGGTTGACACAAACGGCTATAGCCTCTCCGCAGCGGGCGTGAACGTAAAGCTCGGCAACGGCAAGACCACGCGTGATCTGCCGCCGATGGTTTACACGACCAATGCGGCCGCCGTAAACATGAAGTCGTATATCGCGTTTGGTGACTATAACGACACACTGGAAGCACCTGACAAGGGGATCACGCTCTACGGCGCGGACAATACCGCCACCACGGCAGCGAGCCCGTATGTGACCACGAGCCCCGTAAGCACGCTGGCGGCGCGTGCCTCCGACAACGACACCACCGATCGCTACCTGTTTGGCGACGGCGCCACCATCGACACCGCGGCGACCGTCCAGAGCGAGGCAGGCACCGGTGTTGCCGATCGCTACACCTACACGAATATCGGCGGCATTAATGACAACGGCGCCTATCAAAATAAGTCGAGCTACGATGCCTCATCCGTGGCCAGTAAGTTCAATTCGAATAATGATACAAGCAGCAACCAAGCCACAGCGGATTTCCCCGTTTTGGTGATCTCTGGCAACGACAACACGACGGTCAAGAGCTATCTAAACATCGTCACGAACGGCGGCTTCTCCGATGCCTGCAGATTGAATAACGAGAATGGCACCAATCCGCACGTGACGGCCAAAGCAGAGGTTTTCCAACTCAAGGACGGTGTGTTCGTTAAAGACGGTGACGCGTCGAACAATCCCACGCTTCGCGTAGTGAACAATGGCAAGAACAATATGTCGTTTAGCCCAAGCTCCGATTGGGACAACGGCAAAGGTCGCTTTACGCTCCTGACCGTTACCTTTACCGAGGCGGGTCAGAGCTACAACGTTCAGGTGCCGATCATCGTTAAGCGCAAGCTCGAGATCGATTTCACTGCAACGTATGATTACGGCACTCAATTTAAAGAAAAAGACTACGCTAACCTTGGAAAAGATGCACACGTGCTTACGAGCTTTGGCGAGCCGATGACGGGTCTGCTTACCTGGACATACAATTCTGCCAATGGGAAGGAAGTCGACTTTGGCTGGGACAGCTATATGGCTGCTGGCGGCTCGATGAAGGGGCTCGGCAAGAGTATCCTCTTCAATGGTGCCGACGGAAGGTTGCCCCAGGGCACCCAGCTTACGCTCATCGATGCGAACGTTGATGGCAAGGCCGGTGGCAGAGAGTATCACTATACGGTGGGCGAAGGCGGAGCAACGAGCGTTTCCCTGAGCGGAAACGACGGCTTTAAGGATTCTGCGGGCAATCCATATCAGGAGCGATGGCTGAGCGAGATCTTGGGTGTGTCGGCCACGCAGGATGGCGCCGGCACATGGACCGTGTGTGATAACGAGGCAGAGGCGACCGCTAAAGCGAAACTCGATGGCAAGTGGACGCTGTTTAAGGTTGCGGGTGCTGACGTTCCCAGCAACAGTCGCTATACGCTAAAGGTACCCAAGGAGAAGGATACCGGCAGAGAGAAGCGTGCATCGGAGAGCGTCTACCTAGTTGTCAACGTGCCCAAGTCGGGCGACGGCGTGACGCAAGCTAGTATCAACGGTTTTACGGCTTCGTCTATTGACTCGAATTCTTCGGGTGGCCGCATATCTTGGAATCTGCATCATGTTTTACGCACCGATGGCAGCGACGATATTCAAAACAGTACGGCATCGACATACAGCATCTTGTCCAATTATGAGCAGAATGTAGTCGACAAAAAAGATGGGGCGTGCATTCCGGTTTCGAAGTCGGAGGACGGTGCCGCCTACGTTCTTTCTCTCGATGTCATGGATACGGTTACGTTTAGCCCGAGCCAATACTATACAGAGAGCGACCATCTGTTCTATCAGCTCGATACATCGCTGTGTCGCTATGGCGCCAACAACAACCTAATGGGAGTAAGCAGTTTCCCGAGCGGAACTTCGGCAATTGCGAAGTTCTATGTTGCCATCGGCAATCAGAACTACAGGTGGAGTGGCAGCGATTGGGAGCCGTATGACGCTTCGACGCCTGCGTTTACACAGATTGTGACGGATACGGGTGATGACTCACTGAGGCTCACGCTCGACCATGACCTTGCCGGAATCCGCAAGCGTGCAGCGGGCGGATCCTTTACCGTGCGTACGGTAGTGGAAGAGATTCGCCTTACGCCGGACGGCTGCAACAAGGTTATCTCCCTGTCCAAGCAGTCTGGCGAGGACGCCTGTACCAAGATGTCCTATACCGCCAAGCTTTCGACGCGTAAGGAAGGCCTTAATACCTCGAGCCTGACGCAGACGAAGCGCGGTAACGTCGGGTACTATCGCATGGACACGGGTGATACGACCATTACGCTTTCTGCGCCAGATAAGTCGCAGCTTGGCATTAACGTGGACGACCTGCGTCCGATCGCGAATGGCACGATTGGTCTGGGTGCCACGTATGAACTGGGTGGACTCAGCAACGCCGCCGAGGCAATTGCGAACGCAGACTCTGTTGTGTACACGCTCTCGCTTCAGCGCCGCGGAACCGACGGCACGTATGAGAGCGTAACGGATGATATCTCAAACTACGTAACAGTGACGGAGAGTAAGCTTGCCGCGGTCGCTCCCTCCGGTAGCACGATCACCTTCACTGACTCGAAGGAGAACGGCAAGTTCAAAACGAAGAACGGTAATACGACGTTTAGCCTGCCCTTTACCGTTAAGGTCAACACGCAGGTTGAACAGCGTGAGCAGTTCTACGCGAACTATCGCTTGGTGATGACAGCGAGCCTGGTTAAGGGTGACGTGGCGAGCGCAACGCCTCAATCGCCCGACTATGTGACCTATACGCTCACGAGGGTGAACCTCAACGGCATCGACCACTAGTTCCGAAGCCAACTGGCTTCGCAAAGGGGGCGGCAACCACCCGGTTGCCGCCCCTTTTCTTGTTCTCCTGGCCTGCTGCTGCCCCAGCTTCCCACCTAGCTTTCCAGCTTTCCACCTTAGGTGGTAAGTTAAGTGGAAAGCTGGAAAGCTAGGTGGAAAGCTGGAAAGTAAGTGGAAAGTTGACATGTAGGTGCGGGCTGAAGAGGGGTTAATAATTACACAAACCATACCAGCCAAACAAAAAGATACCAATCTGGTTGGTAAAACACCGTCAATGAGCCGCGAGCTAACTAGCTGCGTAAATAAAACCTAAAGAACTGTTGCAAATTAATGGCAAATGCCCAGATGCCGCCGTGCGATTTTCAATTAACTGTTACGCGCAAACAGCAAAATGCTACTATCTAACATGCACGTAAGAAAGCAGATTAACGGTTAAGGCTAAGAAGTGGCAGGTATGTCGGAAGCAACAAGGACTCGCACGCATGCGCCCGAGGTTAGGCAGCGCGCCGTCGAGGTCCTCCAAGAGGGGGTCGGTCATCGCGCCCTCGCCGCGGAGCTCGGCATTCCCCAGGCCACGGCTCGTCAGTGGGCCCGCGCATATGCCGTGGGCGGTGCCGACGCCGTTCTCAACGCCGGTTCGCATCATCACACCTATTCGTACGAAGTTAAGCTCGCCGTGGTCAAGGACCGCTTGGAAAACGGCTTAACGGTTCGCGAGGCCATGATCAAGCACAAGATTCCTAGCGAGTCTTCGGTCAAGGCTTGGTGCCGTCAGTACCGCGAGAGCGGTGAGTCCGCACTGGTCGATAAGCCGCGCGGTCGCAAGCCGCGCGTTAAAAAGGCGGAATAGCAAACGGGATGGTGCACCCACAGGGGCGCATTTTTCTTGCCGCCCCTCTGCTCCAATGCGGGCGTGCCCTTACCCCGTACGCCTAAAACTCCCCAGTTGACCGAAAACCCGCCGCCGCTACTCCTCAATTGAGCTATAACGTTAAACAATTGCAGCGTTTTAGCATGGGGGAGTGATGGTATGACGCTACTGTATTTCCTTACCCTGTTTCCGCTGGTACCGGCGCTGGGCATGCTGCTCGCGCGCGGTGACCGCGCCCGCGATGCGGCGGGGCTCATAGGCTCCGGCATTATTATGGCGGTGACAGTTGTAGTCGCCGTCATGTTTTTTGGCACGGGTCCGCAGAGCTTTGAGGTTGCCCCCGGCACCTCGCATGTGCTCTCGATCATCAGTTCCGTTATCGACGTCATCCTGTGCGCTGTCATCCTGTACAACGCGTACAAATATAGGAACGCGCTCACCACGGTGCTCGGCATAGTCCAGCTGGTGGGCTCGCTCGCCTTTGCAGCCATGACGCTGCCCGCGGCCGAAGCCGTCACGGCAACGCCACTCTACCTGGACTACATGAGCGTGATCATGGTCCTCGCCGTCGGCATCGTTGGCAGTCTAATCTGCTTGTATGCCCTGGGCTACATGAAGGACTTCCAGGCCCATGACGAGCACGAGGCCGCGCTGCGCGGGCAGACCGCGCCCGACCGTCGCCCGCAGTTCCTGGCGCTCATGTTCCTGTTCCTCTCGGCCATGTTCGTCATCGTGACGAGCGACAACCTTGAGTGGCTGTTCTGCGGCTGGGAAATCACCACCGTGTGTTCGTTCCTTATGATTGGCTACACGCGTACGCCCGAGGCCATCAAGAACGCCTTTACCCAAATCATCCTCAACATGCTGGGCGGCATCGCGTTTTTGGCCGGACTTATGTATCTGCACGTTAACGGCATGCCGCTGACCATCTCGGGCATGATCGAGCTTTCCGGCACCGGAACCGCGCAGTCCGCGCTGCTGGTGATGCCGGTCATCCTGTTGTCGCTCGCCGCGCTCACCAAGGCCGCACAGATGCCGTTCCACACTTGGCTGTTGGGTGCCATGGTTGCACCCACTCCCACGAGCGCCCTGCTGCACTCGTCAACCATGGTCAAAGCCGGCGTGTTCCTGATGGTCAAGCTGAGCCCACTCTATGCCATCTACCCCGTGACCGGCTTTATGGTCACGAGTGTGGGTGCCATCACGTTTTTGCTCGCTGCACTCATGGCCATCTCGCAGAGCAACGCCAAACGCGTGCTCGCGTACTCCACCATTTCCAACTTGGGCCTCATCAGTGCCTGCTTGGGTGTCGGCGCGCCCGAGGCCGTATGGGCGGCCATCTTCCTGATCTTGTTCCACACGGTGGCCAAGTCGCTGCTGTTCCTGTGCGTGGGCACGGCCGAGCATCATATCGGCAGCCGCAATATCGAGGACATGGACGGCATGTTCAGCCGCATGCCGCACCTGACGCGTCTGATGATGCTGGGCATTATGGGCATGTTTGTGGCGCCGTTTGGCATGCTCGTGTCCAAGTGGGGCGCCCTGGTGGCGTTTGCGCAGACCGGCAACGTGCTCATGATCATGGTGCTTGCCTTTGGCTCGGCCGCGACGTTTTACTTCTGGGGCAAGTGGCTTGCCAAGCTTTCGGGCGTCGACCCCACGGCTCAAAACGTTGAGGTCAATGTCCATAAGACCGAATGGATGGCCCTCAACACCATCGCCGCGCTGCTGATTCTGTGCTGCGTGGCGTTTCCGGTTATCTCGAGCGGTCTGGTGTCGCCTTACTTGGCCATGGTGTTTGGCCGCGTGCCGTACGTTATTGGCAAGGACGCCATGTATCTGATGGTGGTTATCGTGGCTTTTATCGCCGTGGTGCTGCTGACGTCATTCCGCGTGAGCAACAAACCGCACGTCAACGTGTACCTTTCGGGCGTGGGAACCGACAAATATCGCCATTTCCGCGGCTCGATGGGACACGAGGTGAAGGCCGAAAAGCGCAATTGGTACTCGGAGGACGCCCTTGGCGAGAAGCGTATTGGCCCCGCGGGTAGCGTCGTATGCTGCAGCATTATCTTGTTTGCGCTGCTGTGTTGCGCATGGATTGGGCCCGAGCGGCTTGCCATGAGCGCGCCCTCGGTGCTGCGCGGCAAGTATTTCGAAGGTTCGGGCGTCGTGGGCATCTTTATTGGCACCGTGGCGTTTGCCTTGCTGGCGCCGCTTGCGGGCGGCTTGATCGACGGCATCGACCGCAAACTTTCGGCTCGCATGCAGGGCCGCGTGGGCCCGCGCCTGCTGCAGCCCTTCTACGACGTTGCCAAGCTGCTGCGCAAGGCCCCTGCCAGCGTAAACACCATGGACGATACCTATATGGCGTGCGCGCTCATCTTTACCGTCGTGGGCGGCGGCATCTTTGTGTCGGGCTCCAACACGCTGCTGTGCGCTTTTATGGTTACGCTCGCCGCGATCTTTGTGGTGCTGGCGTCCGCCTCGACGCAAAGCCCGTTTGCCCAGGTCGGTGCCGACCGCGAGTTGCTGCAGGTCATGAGCTACGAGCCCGCCGTTCTGCTGATGAGCGTGGGCCTGTACCTTGCCACCGATAGTTTTGATTCCATCGCCGTGACCGGACAGACGGCGCCCATCATCGTGTACAGCGCGCCCATTTTCTTGGCGCTGCTTGCGGTGCTCACCATCAAGCTACGCAAGTCGCCGTTCGACCTTTCGTACTCGCATCACGCGCATCAGGAGATTGTCCAGGGCGTCGCCACCGAGATGAGCGGCGGCACGCTGGCCAAGATGACCCTTATGCACTGGTGTGAGACCGTGCTGTTTTTGATGTGGGTGGGCATGTTCTTTGTTTGGGACAACCCGGTGAGCTGGATCGTAGCCCTGGTCGTGATGGCCGCGACGTATTTTGTCGAGGTGCTGATCGACAACACCTTCGCACGCAGCACCTGGCGCAGCTGCTTTAAGCTCGGCTGGGGCGTGGCGCTGGTGTTTGGCCTGCTCAACCTTATGCCCATCCTCGTCGACGTGTTTATTTAGGAGGCGGCATCCATGGATCATAAAATGTCGCGCTCGCCGTGGGTTATTCATTACGACGGCTCGAGCTGCAACGGATGCGATATCGAGGTGCTGGCCTCGCTCACGCCGCTGTTCGATGCGGAGCGCTTTGGCGTGGTCAACACCGGCAACCCCAAGCATGCGGATATCTTTTTGGTGACGGGGTCGGTCAATGCCCAGAACCTGCCCGTCGTGCGTCAGATTTACAACCAGATGCTCGAGCCCAAGTGCGTGGTGGCCTGCGGTATCTGCGCATGCTCGGGCGGCGTATTCCGCGATGCCTACAACGTGATCGGCGGCGTGGACCGCGCGATTCCCGTGGACGTGTACGCGCCCGGGTGCGCCATTCGCCCCGAGACGGTGATCGATGCCATCGTGGAGGCGTGCGGCATCCTGGACCAGAAGGAGACCGTGTTGCGCGCCGGTGGCGATCCGCTCACCGTGGGCGGTGCCGCTACCTGGGACGGTGGCGTTGAGCTGGGCGAGGACGGGTTTGTGGCTGCGGGGGCCGGGACTGACGGTGCCGGTGACGCGCCTGCCGGGAAGCCTGCTGCGCCCGCCGCTGGCGACGCACCTGCTGAGACGCCCGCCGCTGCAAAGGAGGCCGAGTAATGCAAAAGGCTATCTATACCACCGTCGGGATCGACAAGCTCCTGTCGCATGTCCAGGCGCTCAAGGGCGTCGGCGCGCGCTTTGTGCAAATGCATGCCGAGCGCAACGTCGACGACGGCTCGTATCGCTTGGTCTATACGTTTATCAACGTCCGTGCTGCTCAGGAGCATATTGCGCAGGACGGCAGCTATGCGATCGAGAACCTGGTGGTCGAGGGCATCGACCAGTACCAGGAGATTCCGTCCATCAGCTCGTATTACCCCGCGGTGTTCCCGTTTGAAAATGAGGCCCACGACCTGTTTGGTCTTGCCATCACCGACATGCAGATCGACTTTAAGGGCTTTTTCTACCAGGTCTCGACTGCCGAACCCATGAGCGTCATCACGCCCGAGGTGAAGGCTGCGCGCGAGAAGGCCATGAAAGTCCGCGCGGCC
>CAJJSS010000031.1:0-24687 GCA_905194545.1 Coriobacteriaceae bacterium
TTTCAAGGCACCTTGCTCGCTCTGGCGGGTTTTCGCTGTCGTTGCCAAAACATCGACGTAATTATTGGGGACGCTCTTTAATGACTGGTCGTTTAAGAGCGTCCCCAATGACTAAAGAGCGTCCCTAATGACTACACTCAAAAACGGCGCCCGCCGGCGACGTTGCCGGCGGGCGCCGTTGTCTTGAAGACGAAATGATCCGTTTTCCTCCGTCCCCAAGGGATCATTACAGTGAGTCGATAAAGCGCTGCTGGGCGGCGCGGCCGGCTTCGTCCCACTTAAAGACGCCGGCGTTGTCGAGCACGTGGCCAAACACCACGCCGACCTCCTCGTGCAGGATGTCGATGGCGTTGTCCGCCGTAAGCTCGTTCGCGCGGCGAGCAAAGACATCCTCGGCCCATGCGGCGTGGCTACGGCAAAGGTCATCGCTCTCGAGCGCTGCGGCAAGGTCGTAGCTGGCATCGACCTTGGCCGCCAGCAGGTGCTCGCGGACAGCGCCGAGCTCGGGAACCAGGCGCGGCGGCAAAATGGCCAAGCCCATGACCTCGATCAGGCCGATGTTCTCCTTCTTAATATGGTGATACTCGGCATGCGGATGGAACACGCCCAGCGGATGCTCGTCGGTTGTGATGTTGCAGCGAAGCGCCAGGTAGGCCTCGTAGGTCTCACCGCCGGCATTGCCGCGGGAGTCGACGCGGCGGATGACCGGCGTCACGGTGTTGTGCGCCACGCCGTCGGCCGTGTGCGCGATGACGCCCACCGACTCATCGGTCCACTCGCGCCAGGCGAGGATAATCTTCTCGGCGGCGTCGAGCAACTGAGCACGGTCGTGCGAGCGCAGGCGCAGCACCGAAAGCGGCCACTGCAACACGGCGCCCGTAACGCCGTCAAAGCCGGGCACGCTAAACTGCGAGACCTCGGCGGCGTGCATCATGGGGAACTCGTGCGCGCCGCCCTGGAAGTGGTCGTGCGACAGAATCGAGCCGCCCACGATAGGCAGGTCGGCGTTGGAGCCGATGAAGTAATGCGGGAACAGGTCCACAAAATCGAGCAGGCAGGTCAGTCCCTTGCGGTCGACGTGCATCGGACGATGCTCGGAGCTCATGGCAATGCAGTGCTCGTTAAAGTACGCGTACGGGCTGTACTGGAAACCCCAGCGCTCGGCGTTGAGCTGGATGGGGATAATGCGCAGGTTCTGGCGAGCGGGGTGAGCGCCGCCGTCGGCTGCGGCGGAGCGTCCGGGATAGCCCTCGTTTTCGATGCAGAGCTGGCAGGCGGGATACTTCTCGCCCGTGTTCTTTGCGGCACCAGCCGCGGCGATATCGCGTGGGTCCTTCTCAGGCTTGGAGAGGTTGATGGTGATCTCAAGATCGCCCCAGTTGGTGGGGGTGCTCCATTTGATGTTGCGCGCGATGGCGGCGCGGCGCACGTAGCCGGCGTCGCAGCACAGGCCGTAGAACCAGTCGGTTGCGGCGCGGGGCTCGTTGACGCCCATACGTCCGTTGAACTCCTCGTTTACAACCGAAGACCTCGGCATGAGCACGCCCATGATGTGCATGGCGATGCGGTCGCGGCCCGACGCCGTGTCCTCGGCGGCACCGTTGGTAACGGCGGCCTCGGAAAGCGCGGCAAGCGTGCCTTCAAGATCAAAGTCGGGCAGGGTATTGGGGTGCAAGAGCGAGAGTTTCTCAACCTGGAGCGCCCAGGCCATATCGAGCGCGGGACCCGTAGTGCCGATGCACTCCAGAATGGTGTTGTATGCCCAGATGCGATCGTCCTGGCCGATCATCGATCGATGAATGGCGTACTCGATCAGGTTCTGCGCGGCTTCGCGCACATCAGTCATTACAGCCATGCCGCGTAAGCCCCCTTGTCAGAAATCGCGTAGTGGCGGGCAGAGCCTTCGCCCAGCCAGCCGTTCATCTTGGCAATGAAGGTGTCGACGAGGTCGAGCGGCACGAAGGCCTGGATGGTGCCGCCAAAGCCACCGCCGTGGATGCGGACGGCACCGCGGCCGTCGAGCACGTGCTCGGCAAGAGCAAGCGCGTACATGGAAGGTTGCTCGGAGCCCAGCTTGGCGACGACATTCTGCAGGTACATGGCAGAACTGGCACCGGACTCACGTGTCAGGACCAGGAACTGATCAATGTCGCCGGCGTTGAGGGCCGCCCAGCGCTTATCGACCAGGCCGTTCTCGTACCAGTAATGAACGGCGCGCAGGCAGGCGCGGTCGCCCAGCTTGGCGCGCAGCTCGGGGAGCTTGGCGTCAAAGTCGGCAACGTTGACCTCGCACAGGCGTGCCTTGCCAAACTCGGCGGCGACGTCCTGCATCTCGCGCGGAACGGCGGCGTAGTCGTCGGTAGCCGCCACATGGTCGGCGCCAACCTTAACGAGCACGAGCGCATAGCCGTGATCCTCAAAGTTGAGCTCGAGCTTCTGGGCCTTAGGCTGAGCCTGATCCTCAAAGTCCATGTAGGCAAGGCCGCCCAGGCACACAGCCGCCTGATCCATAAGACCGCAGGGCTTGCCGTAGTAGTTGTTCTCGGTGCGCTGGCTCATCTGGGCGAGCGCGACGGGCTCAATGGCGGGCGCGCCCCAGAGCGTCTCCATGGCGCGGCCGTAAGCCGCCTCGACAGCGGCGGAGCTAGAAAGGCCGCCACCCGAGGGGACGGAGCAGGTAAAGGCAAAGTCGAAGCCCTGGGGCTCAACGCCGAGACCTGCGACCTCGTGGGCCATACCGCGCACGAGGCTTGCGGACGTGCCCTTCTCGGACTCTTGAATATCCAGCGTGTCGAGCGTGATCTCAAACGTAGGATAACCCTCGTCGGCGACGCGAACCTTGTTGGAATCGGTCGCCACGGCAATGCCGTCGACAGCGACATCGAGCGAGCCGGCGATAACGTGGCCACCCTCGTGGTCGGTGTGGTTGCCGCTGATCTCGGAGCGGCCGGGCGCGTGCACATAGAGCACCTGGCGGTCGCCGATGGGGCCAAACTCCTCCTCAAACAGCTTGGTGAGCGTGGCGAGTGTCTTTTCGTCGGGGGTGGTCATGGGAGTCCTTTCCTTGGCGCGCACGGGTGAGTTTTGCGTCGTTATGAGTACGTTAACAACTTGAAGCGGCATGAACCAAGTGTCCACGATACCGCACGTTACGGGCTATGTTAACGTACTCATAACACATCGCTTGTCACTTTTTGAGAATCTGGTAATCGGTAGAAATACAGCCGTGAACGGTACTGTCGTATGGACTTATAAAGCAGAAAAGATGCAGATAGAAAAAGTAGAGTACGTTAACATGCGTCCGACGATAGCGGGCCTCGGTGCAGGGCGTGTTTCTGCCCAGGCCGGCATTCACGCTATTCAGATCTCGCAAGGGTGAAGGTGATCCTGTGGCAAGGCGCCCGTCCAACGATACAGGTACGCGTCCGGTCTCCATGGCCGACGTCGCCCGCGCTGCTGGCGTTTCGCAGCAGACGGTTTCGCGCGTCGCCAACGGTTTGCCTAACGTCAACGAGCAGACGCGCCAGCGCGTGCAGGCCGCTATGCAAGAGCTCGGCTTTCGTCCGAGTTATGCCGGTCGCTCGCTGCGCGACGGCCGTTACCATTCGGTCGGCCTGTGCGTCAACGATGTCACCAAGTTTGGCAACCTCTCAATGATCGACGGCATCGCCAGCGCTGCTCGCGAGCATAATTGCGCCATCACGCTGGTCGAGATGTCCAAGACCGAGGAGTTTTCGCTTGCCGAGGCCACGCGTCGTATGGCCGCGCTGCCCGTGGACGGCATCATTATCGGCATGAGTCGCATGGCACCCGATTTTGAGACGTTTGATCCGTTGCCGGGCATTGGCACGGTCATCGTTACCATGTACGCGCATCCGCGCGTGACCACAGTCGATTCCGACCATTACGGCTGCTCGCTATTGCTTATGGATCACCTGTTTGAGCTGGGACACGATCAGATTCGCTATATTGGCGGCCCGTCGTTCTCGGTCGACGAGCAGTTTCGTCGCGCCGGTTGGCAGGATGCACTCGAGCGTAAGCACATTAAGCCGCAGGCGCCGCTCGAGGGCGATTGGTCTGCCAACAGCGGATACGAAGCCGGCAGATATCTGGCCGAGCACGACCGCACCATGACGGCGATTTACGCGGCAAACGACCAAATGGCAAACGGTGCCATCGCCGCGCTGCGCGATAGCGGCTTGCGCGTGCCCGAGGACGTGAGCGTGGTGGGCGTCGATGATTCGCTCGATGATTTTGTAGCACACAACGAGCTCACGACCGTTCGATTCGACTTGCATCAGCGTGGGCGCGAGGTGTTTGAGCATGCGGTTCCCGAGGCGGGTACGGTGGGCAAAACCGTTGCCATTCGTATTCCCGGCCAGCTCATCATTCGACATAGCACGGCGATACCGCGCTCATAGTTTGTGCTGGTAAACGGCGATTTATCGCATTTTAATAACAATCGGTAAGGATGCCGGCAGATAGCTGTTGGGATGCAGCCGAGTGCTATGATAGACGGGCTCTTTTGTCTATCTAGGAGGCTTTGCCTGATGGAGATCACCAAGGATATCCGCTACGTTGGCGTCGACGATCACGACATTGACCTGTTCGAGGGCCAGTACGATGTGTCCGAGAACGGTATGGCATACAACAGCTACGTTATCTTGGGCGAAAAGATCGCTGTCGCCGATTCAGTCGATGGCGGGTTTGTCGACGAATGGCTCGGTAACCTCGAGGCTGTACTCGACGGTCGCACGCCCGACTACCTGGTCATCCATCACATGGAGCCCGATCACTCCGCCGGCATCGCCGCCTTTATGGAGCGCTATCCCCAGGCACAGATTGTGGCAAGCATGGGCGCCTTCCGCATGATGGTTAACTACTTTGACACCGACTTCCCCGAGCGCAAGATGGTTGTCAAGGAGGGTGACGTGCTCGATTTGGGCGGCCACAGCCTAACCTTTGTCGGCGCCCCCAACGTGCACTGGCCCGAGGTGCTGTTCTCCTACGAGGCCACCGACAAGGTGCTCTTTAGTGCCGACGGCTTTGGCAAGTTCGGCGCCAACGACATCGAGGATCCGGAAGGGTGGGCCTGCGAGGCGCGCCGTTATTACTTTGGCATCGTCGGCAAGTTCGGCAAGTTTGTGCAGGCCGTGCTCAAGAAGGCCGCCAATCTGGACATCCAGATCATCTGCCCGCTCCACGGCCCCGTGCTGACCGAGAACCTGGGCTATTACCTCGACACCTACAACACCTGGTCGAGCTATCAGCCCGAGGACGAGGGCATCACGATTGCCTACGCGAGCGTGTACGGCCATCTGAAGGCTGCCGTTGAGGAGCTCGCATCTGCGCTCGAGGCTCGCGGCCAGAAGGTTTCCGTCTTTGACCTGGCTCGCGACGATATGGCCGAGGCCGTTGAGGACGCGTTCCGTTACGACCGCCTGGTGCTCGCCTCCATTACCTATCAGGGCGAGATCTTCCCGTTCATGAGCACTTTTATCCACACGCTTGCCGAGCACGCCTACCAGAACCGTACGGTGGCGCTCGTCGAGGCCGGCTCCTGGGCGCCCGTCGCTGCCAAGGTTATGACCAAGGAGCTCGAGGGCATGAAGGACATCACCCTGGCGCAGAACAAGGTGACCGTCCTGGGCTCGCTCAACGACGCCTCGCGCGCTCAGATCGAGGCCCTCGCCGACGAGCTTTCCAAGTAGCAATACTTCACTTTTGACGCGCAAACCACCACAAAGGGGACACCTTTGTGGTGGTTTTTGTTTACGCGCTGGCGACGATGAGGTTGGGGCGGGTGTTGTCGGCGATTTCGGCGATAGAGGTGGCAACGGCATCGTCGGGGTCGCGGTCCATGACGATGGCGTTGACATCGACGAGCTCGGCAAAGCGGTACATGCCACGTCCGTTAACCTTGCTGGCGTCCATGAGGGCCACGCTTTGACGGGCGGCGCCGATCATGGTCGTTTTGGTTTCGGCCATCTGGGGAAAGTCGGTGGTAAAGCCGCAGCCGGGAACAAAAGCGCCAGGGCACATGACGGCAAGATCGGCGTGGACCATTTGGAGCGCCTGCATGGTAAGTGGGCCGTACAGATAGCGATGACCTTTGCGCAGTGCCCCGCCCAGCATGACGACATCGACCGAGGGCATGCTCTCGTCGATGTAATCGGCGATGGTGATATCGGCCGTAATGACGGTGATGCCGTCGCGCTGATCGAGCAGGCGGACGAACTCGAGTGCCGTGGTGCCGGAGTCGACGAGCAACGTGTCGCCGTCGCTGACGAGTTCAATGGCGCTTTGAGCGATGGCCTGCTTGGCGGCGACGTTGACGTTGATGCGCCGATCCTGCGTGGAGACCGTTAGGCGTTTGTGGAGCGACACGGCGCCGCCATGCGTGCGGCGTAGCTTACCGGACTCGGCGAGCGCGTCCAGGTCGGCGCGGGCAGTGACGGAGGAAACGCCAAAGGTCTGGGCGATTTCTGCCACCTGCACGGAGGCGTTATGCTCGAGCATTTCCATGATGGCGGCACGTCGTTCGTCGGCGAAAGCTCGTGTTGTTGCGTGGGCCATAGCTGCTCCATCCTCAACCTAAATTTGCAGGAATTATGTTGAAACCATTTTCGTTCATTTTCTTTTCTAGCAAGAAAACGCCTTTCGATTACTTATCTTTTCTACAAAAGAAAGGTGATTCGCTCGAAAACTGGGATATCGGATAGGGGGATTTGGTCCGATTCCCTTCCGTTTGCTTTTCAAAAACGAGCGTTTTGGCCTGCGTGCCGGCGATATCTCGTACATGCGACAGATGTGATTTTCATACAATGGGCCCAGCAAAACGCAAGGTAAAACGCCTTGCGGACACGTACGCCCGATGTCCAGATGCGGGCGAGGGAGAGGAGCAAACGCTCATGGCACTTGTTACCACCGAAAAGATGCTCAAGGACGCTCAGGCCGGCCACTACGCCGTCGGCGCGTTCAACGTCGAGAACCTCGAGTTTGTTATGGCCGTTCTGGCCGCTGCCGAGGAGACCAAGTCCCCCGTCATCATGCAGACCACCCCGGGCACCATCAAGACCGCTGGTCTGGACTACTTCTACGGCATGGTCAAGGCTGCCGCCGAGCGCGCTTCCGTGCCCGTTGCCCTGCACCTCGATCACGGCGATGGCTATGACCGATGCATGCAGGCTTTCCGCACGGGCTACACCTCCGTCATGATCGACGGTTCGCACGAGTCCTTCGAGGACAACATCGCTCTGACCAAGTCCGTCGCCGATGCTGGCCGTGCCATGGGCGTGCCCGTCGAGGCCGAGCTCGGCAAGGTTGGCGGCAAGGAGGACGACGGCCCTGCGGTTGAGGGCGAGAGCCCCTACACCGATCCTGCCGAGGCCAAGGAGTTCGTCGAGCGCACGGGCTGCACCTCGCTGGCCATTGGCGTTGGTACCAGCCACGGCGTGTACACGAGCGATCCGCACATCGAGCAGTCGGTGGTCAAGGCCATCCGCGACGCCGTCGACGTGCCGCTGGTTCTGCACGGCACTTCCGGTGTGCCCGATGAGCAGGTTGCCGAGGCTGTGAAGAACGGCATCTGCAAGGTTAACTACGCAACCGAGCTGCGTCAGGCCTACACCAAGGGCTTCATGGCCTACATGGCCGAGAACCCTGCCTGCTTCGATCCTAAGAAGCCGGCCAAGGAGGGCATGCGTGAGATCACCGAGCTGGTTAAGATCCGCATGACCAACCTCAACTCTGTGGGCAAAGCAGAGTAACAGCAAGGGTACTCCGACTCGCTACATATCCCGGGGAGGGATGAGGGCTTAGTCCCCCAATCGTCCTCGGGCATGCAAAAAGCCTCGCTGCGCACTTCGCGCGGCGAGGCTTTTTGCCCCCTGCGGAAAGATTGGGGGACTAAGCCCTCGTCCCTCCCAGGTTGACCTACTCGAGGTCGTCGCCCTTGTGGCGTTAGGGCGGAAAATAATAAGAAGCCTTCGCGCTGCGGAATGATTTTGGAAACTAAGTACGGGGACCCGCCCAAGCCGTCCTGCTCAATCGCCCTTGTGGCGTTGGGGCTGAAAGGGTGGGGCGCGGGGGTTACTTGGTTGTTAGGGTTAGCAGGTCGTTGGGGGTTTTGAGGTTGTAGGTGGCGTTTGGGATGTCTTGGTGTGATCCCCATGCCGCTCTGGCAAAACTGACCCCTGCCGAAGTTGCGCATTGTTCGTCGTAGACGGTGTCGCCAACGTAGACGACGTTGCCAGGATTCGCGCCCGTACGCCGGAGATATTCGAGCATGGGTGCGGGTGCGGGTTTATGTTCGGTTGTGTCTTCGACAAGGATGATGTGCTCAAAATACTTATCGAAACCAAGGGGTGCAATTTCTTTTGTGTATTCGTCGCGCGCACGTGAGGAGACGATGCCAAGTTTGCAGCCGCTATCGGCGAGTGTTGCGATGACTTCAAGCAAACCTGGAAACACGCTGATGGTGCTTTTAAAGCTGGCGGCAACTTGGCACCAGCGATCCAACGTTGCCTGCGAGTAGATTCCAAGTTTCTCAAGGGCATCCTTGCCGGGTATGCCGAGGGCAAATTCAAGCTCGTGTCGGGGGAGCGTTTTGCCGGTCTCTTCTTGGACAATCTGGACAAGCGATGATAGAACGCTTTCTTCTGTATCTGCTAATGTCCCATCAACGTCAAATACGATATGGTCAAAGTGCTTCATATGATTGCTCCTCTCTGTTGTTTGCCTGCAAGTTTGATGCGGTGACAGAAGAAAGGCTAGCGGGATTCCTGCCTGGTGCTATCGAGATTCTGCCTCGCTGCTCGATAGCTCGAAGGAGTGCATCCCATTTGTTCTTTAAATACCTGGCCAAGATGGCTTGCTGTCGCAAAGCCGCATTGGCGCGCGACTGTCTGGACCGTTCGCGTGGTGTGTGTCAAAAGTTCGCAAGCACGGTTTACGCGGTATGCGCGCAGATATGCCGCCGGGGTCGTTCCTGCGCAAGCTTCGATAATGCGGTAACACTCTCTTTCGCTTACGCCGGCTGCAGATGCCATCTGGGGCACATCTATAGCGGCTGCATAGTTCGCGCGGATATAGTCCAGGATTGCCTTGAACTGTACGTCGCGGTTGGTCATCCAAGAGGCGTTGTCGGAGGAAAAGAGCGGTTCGGCCTTGGCGTAAATCTGAATCCAGAGCTCTGACAAGCTATTCCGAAGCGCCATTTCGTTCTGCGGCCGTTGAAGATCGTGGTTAAAGGAACTCTTTAGCAAATCGATAAAGGGCATATCGTCGGGGTTGGTGGGCGACCATTTGAGCACATCGACGCCTCGACATTGCAGTAAAGGATTGATATAGCGCTTTTGAAGGCGTCCCGCGGGATCGCCGAGCATCGACGGCTGAAAGATATGCAACATTTGAATGGCTGGTGCCGAATTGGGTGATTGCAGCGTGCTGTGCAAAACGCCGCCGTTGATAAAGCCGGCGGACCCTTCCTCAAAGCGTACGTGCTCATGAGCCGCGCGCGTTCGATAGTCAATCGCTCCCTGCTCCATGTAGAAAAGCTCAACTTCGGAATGCCAGTGCCAGGGGACGGAATTGCCCGGATAGCGAGCGAATTCTGCGCGTTCGGCAATATAGGGCCAGTCATCGTCGGTCTCGGGAAACGCTTCCTCGCGTCCTCCGCGGTGCAATTCTATGTGATCCATGTTTCGCATGGCATCAGTATAAAGCGCGATGGGCTTAGATTGCTCTTGCCTGTTCGGGGAACGCCTTGTTTAGGGATGCTTGGAGCTTTTCGAACGATGCTCGTAAGTTGAGGCTCTGATCGGTTGAGCGTTTGGTTTTTGTGGTGGGGGAGTCGAGGAGGCCGTTTCTCTGTGTCGGGGGGAAGGAGAAAAGGTTTGCATGTTTTAGGGATGGCTGCTGTGCTGCGTCATTGGAAGAATGCATGCTTATGCGGCCTCCTCGATGTCCACCAAAAGATTGCGCCCGGGGTGTGCTGCTAGGTCCCGTGCGTTGGCAGTATTATGCCGCGGCTGTTGCAAAGAAGCGCTAAAGAAAGGCTTAATGAGATTTGACGTTGCGATGAAACCGCAGTTCAAAGCTATCGAGTAACACTCTTGAAAGGTTTTGAGCTTAAGGGCTTTCTAAGGTTTGTGGCGAGGATGTGGTTCGCCTATGCGGGGCGTGTGGATGGCTCGTTCCTAACGCTGCGGCTTTGCGGCGCGCACTTGTTCGATGACCTTTTCCATCGTGGCGTCGATGCGGTCCTTTTTGAGTTCGCATTCCCAGATGGTTATAGGCGTCCAGCCCATTTGAGTGAGTGCTGCCACGGCAGCGCGGTCGCGCTCGACGTTGCGACGAAACTTTGCCTCCCAAAACTCAACGTTGCGCTTGGGCTGGCTAGGGTTGCACTTGGGGCAGCGATGCCAAAAGCAGCCGTTGACGAAGATGGCGATCTTGCGGCCGGGGAAGGCGATATCCGGCTTGCCGGGAACCTTCCATTCCAAGCGATAACCCGTAAGGCCCGCTGCGCGCAGGCGCTGTCGTACGAGCAGCTCGGGCTTGGTGTTGGCGCGCTTGTTGCCCTTCATGGACTTTTTGATGGCGGCGCGACGGCGGACCAGTTCGCGCTCGTCAGCGGAGAGGTCCGAGGTATCGATGCCGTCGAGCAGACCGGGCTTGGGACGCTTTTTGCTGCGGCGCTTAGATGTGCGCCTGGGCTTGGTGGCGGGCTCGTCGGTCATGGTGGCCTCGGCCTCGTTGGCAGTGCTGCTGGCCTCAAGCCGATCTTCCTTCAGCTCAATCAGGGCATCAATGAGCCCCTTGTCAGCGGGCATCCATTCCACCGTGGCAAGTGAGGTGCGCGGAATCCAGCGGATATCGAGCTGGCGGTCGTGCTTCTGAGGCTCATCGGATTCATCGGCGAGCGAGCAGTAGTAGCACTCCATGGAGAGATGAAAATCGGGGTAGTCATACTCAACGGTGTAGAAATCGCGCAGGTTGGTGACTTTTACCTGCAACTCTTCCATAAGCTCGCGGCGTACGGCGTCCTCGGGCGACTCGCCGCGCATGAGCTTACCACCCGGGAACTCCCAAAGTCCTTGCATGTCGCCGTAGCCGCGCTGCACGGCCAGCAGCTCGTCGGATCCTTCCTTGCGAATGATCCCGGCGGCAACATGAACAGTCTTCAACAGGAGTCCTCTCTCAACATCAACACGTGACAGGCTAGCTACCCGTACCTTACACAACGGTAAGGCAAGCGTAAGTCATATCGATGGTAGCCGACTCGGCTTCTTGCGACTATAGATGCCGTAGACTAATCGCAAGAAAGGACTCGGTATGCAAACCACGCACATGGCGACCCCGGTACTGGAGGTCGCGCATCTCGAAAAGGTATATGGAGCGCTGGGCAACGTGACCCGCGCGCTCAACGACGTCAGCTTTACCGTCAACCGCGGCGAATTTGTTGGCATCATGGGCGCTTCGGGCTCGGGCAAGTCGACGTTGCTCAACTGCGTGTCGACCATCGATAGCGCCACAAGTGGCACGATCCGCATCAACGGCCAGGACGTGACGCGCATGAAGCAGGCCAAGCTCTCGCAGTTCCGCCGCGAGGAACTGGGCTTTATCTTCCAGGACTCCAACCTGCTCGATACGCTCACGGCGCGCGAGAACATCGCCCTGCCGCTCACCATCGCCCGCACAAACTCGGCAGAGATCTCGACCCGCGTGCAGGATGTGGCAGCGCGCCTGTCCATCAGTCAGGTGCTCGACAAGTATCCCTATCAGATGTCCGGCGGTCAGCAGCAGCGCGTTGCCGCGGCTCGCGCGCTCGTCACCGATCCCACCATGATCATGGCCGACGAGCCCACCGGCGCCCTCGATTCCAAGAGCGCTCGCCTGCTGCTCGAGAGCCTGGAGGCCCTCAATCGCCGCCTACGCGCTACCGTGCTCATGGTCACGCACGACAGCTTTGCCGCCAGCTACACGAGTCGTGTACTGTTTATTCGCGACGGCAAAATCTTCACCGAGTTGCGCCGCGGCGACACCGACCGCCGAGAGTTTTTCGACCGCATTATGGAGGTCGTTGCCATGATGGGCGGTGAGGGCTCCGATGCTCTGTAAACTCGCTTGGGGCAACGTCCGCCGCGCCGGCCGCGACTATCTCGTCTACCTTTTGACGCTCACCCTGGGCGTCACGGTCTTCTATGCCTTTAACACCATCTCGATGCAGGTTGACATCGCCGGAATCGATGAAAAGGGCTTGGCGCAGGTTATGGGCAGCATGCTCGGCTACCTGACGTACTTTTTGGCCGGTGTCATGGCCTTTTTGATGGTGTATGCCAATAACTTCATCATGAAACGCCGCAAGAAGGAGTTTGGCCTGTACCAGGTGCTCGGCATGGGGCGCGGGCGCGTCGCCACGATCATGGCGCTCGAGACCGTGATAGTATCGGTCGTGGCCTTTGTTGCCGGCATTGTGCTGGGCGTGGGGCTCTCCCAGCTCATGACGTTCTTTACGGCCTCGCTCTTTAAGACGCAGATTGCCAATTTCCACTTTTTCTTCTCGGCGCATGCGTTCAACCTGACCCTTGCCTGCATGCTCGTGATGTTTGTGCTCACGCTACTGCTGAACCTTCGCGCCGTGCGTCGTACCAAACTCATCGAGCTTATGGGTGCCGAGCGTCGCAACGAGAGCATCAAGACACGCAACCCCTGGATCGCGATTGCCATCTTTGCCGTGGGCGTGGTGCTTGTGGGCGTGGCCTATTACCGTCTGCTACGTGATGGGTTCCCGCTAACCGCGACGGACAGCAAGCTGCAAGAGGCTATGAACCAGTTTGGCATTACGACCGCTATGGTTACAGTGGGCACCTTTGCCCTGTTCTGGGGACTCTCGGGCATGCTCATCAAGCTGCTGCAGAGCCTGCGCGGCGTGTATTGGCGCGGCCTCAACATGTTTACCGTGCGCCAGCTTGCGGCCAAGGTCAACACGGTGTGCTTTTCGATGGGCGTCATCGCGATGCTCCTGTTTTTGGCTATCACCTCGGTGACGTGCGGTATGTCAATTGCCAACGTGATGAATGAAAACCTGGAGCGCTATAACCCTGTTGACGTGTCTCAGACGTATGTCTATTACACGCCCGAAACGCTCGATTACTACAAAGAGTATGTCAATCCGTCTGAGGCCGATCGCATGGTGCTGGCCGATGCAACGGTCGATTTGTACGCTGCATGGCATGGCGAGCGCAAGTCGGCGGACAACAACGACGAGACCGGCAAAAAGGTCAATATCGCCGATGTTGCCGGTGAGCATGTGCAGATCGATTCGTATCTGAGTTACCCGCTTGGCGGCTCGGGCCCCTCGGTGGTGGCGGGCGAGATGTGCAAGGCCATGGGCGAAAAGCTTCCCAAGGCGCTCGAGGGAAGCAACGCCGATGCGATGGGTCTGTATGTGACGCCGGCGAGCCAGTACAACAAACTGCGCCAGATGATGGGCGAGGAGCCGGTGAGCATTGGCCGCGACCAGTATTTGCTCACGTGTGATATGGGCGGTGAGCTGGGCGACCTGTACACCAAATACATGGCCGGCGGCCATACCCTCACCTTGGGCGGGCATGAGCTCAAGCCCGCAACCGATAAGTCGGACGAGGACACGGCGGCCATCGCCAACTCGGCGATGGGCAGCAATCCCGGTACCGTGGTCGTAGCCGATGAACTGCTGTCCCAGCTTAATCTGCAGCCGTATTCCAGTAATCTGCTCGTTAATTACAAACAGGGTATGGATACGACCGAGGCAGACGAGAGCATTAAATACACCTTGCTCGATAATCTGCTCGTTGACGGCAAGGAGCCGGGGTCGTGGGGAGTCTTCATCACGCGTTCCGAGATGTACACGCAAGCAGCGCAGATGAACGGCATGATTAGCTATCTGGCCATCTACATTGGCTTTGTACTGGTCGTTGCGTGCGCGGCAATCCTATCGATCCAGCAGCTCTCCAATGTGGCCGACGGCAGCCGCAGCTATCGTGTGCTGGCACAGATCGGCTGTGACGACCGCCAGATTCGTCATTCGGTGATGGCGCAGCAAGCGGTATTCTTCCTGTTCCCGCTGGCAGTGGGCTTGGCGCACTCCTTTGTGGCGCTCAAGGTGATCATCGAGCTGGTGAGCGTATTCGGCGATATGAGCATCGCCGGCACCGTGGGCCTCACCTGCGCGATTTTCCTGGCGGCCTATGGTGGCTACTTCCTGGTAACGTACCTCATGAGCGCCGGCATGGTACAAGCTGCCATCGCCACCCGCTACAGCGAGTAGCAGACGGGTAAAACCATCGCAAAGCCACTGCGAACAGCCGCCGCGAACGGGGTTCGGACCCCTTTCGCGGCGGTTTTTTGCCTTTCTGGTGCGCCTCAGATGCAAGTGAGTAGACTTTCTTGGATTTGCCGAGCACACCGCGACAAGTGCCCAATAAAACCGCAGGTCAGGGCTGTGTCGATTTGGGGCGTGCTCGGCCTTCTGCAAAAAGCCTACTCACTTGGTTTTCGCTGTTAGAAGGCCGTCGCGAGGGAAAGCAGTTCCCTCGCGACGGCCTTCACGTTTGCCCAGATAAAACCTGCCAAAATAAACCTGTCCCTTTTTGGTAGGTTATCGCTTCCAGAAGTGGAGGATCAGCGTCGTGCGGTTTTGCTGCTCGGTTTTGACCAGGATGTTGTGGATGTGGGTCTTGACGGTGCCCACGGCAAGGAATAGCTCGTCGGCGATCTCTTGGTTCGATTTGCCCAGCACAACCAGGCGCATGACTTCGGTCTCGCGGTTGGAGAGCTTGTAGGCGTTGCGGTAGAAGGGCATCTGCTCTTCGATGTGTCGATCAAGATCGCTGACGTTCTTTTCCTCGGGTGCCTCCCGCATGCGAATCGAAAGCACGTGATAGGCATAGATAATCAGCAGAATCGCAAAGTAGCACGCAAAGATGTTCTCGCTAAAGTTGCGCTCGGATAGGTACAGCTGCAGCCAGGAGGGTGCCAGGCTCATGGGAACAACAAGGATGTTGTAGAAATCCTCGGCAACGATGCAACCGACCAGAATGGCGCCGATAATGAGGTGCTTTCGTTGATTGTTGACGCGCGCCTTAAGCTCGACCTGCGTGCTTTTATGCGCCGTCCAAAAGATATAGAGCCCCACAAATACAAGGAATGCCTGACGTATCGTGTAGTAGAGCCATTGATGCATGGGGCCGTAGGGGACAGCGACAATGACCAGCAGCTCGCTCAGGAAGAACGTTGCGACGGGAATAACAAACTGCTTTTTTGAATGTTTGTCGAGCAAGTCCATGGCAATGAGCCAGATAAAAGCTTGTGAAGCGGTCGCCACAAGGGTCCGCAACACAGGCATGGTAATTGAGTAATAGTCGCTGGCTGGAAAACTCTGGTTTTGCAACGTGTATTCAAAAAAGAAGATCTCGGTCATCTCGATGGCATAGCAAATAAAAACGCCGCTGCCATAGATAAAGAAGCGTCGACGAGACGAGGCATAGGCGGCAAGCGAAAGCACTGCCGTCACAATACAGATCACGAGTATCGCTAGGGTATAGAAGAACATCAGGGTGTTCATCTGCCACCGTCCCATCTCATTTCATCTATGGCCGAGCCCTGTATACCTTGTGGGATATAGACGTCTCAACCCTTCGTTCCATTGCGGATTAGGCGCCGAGATACAGCATAGCCGTATACCGTTCGCGGTTCTAGATAGTAAACCCCCTGCAAGCTGGCTACCTGCGGGTTTATATTGGTTTAGAGGGGGTGTAACTCCGTGAACGGTCTTTAATCCCGAATAAACTAGGTAAAAATTGCATACGGGTGAATGATGGTCTTGTCAACACGAGGCGTGATGTTCGAGCGCCTCATAGCAATAGTCGGCACGACCGGCGGAAAGGAATCGACATGGCGCTGCCTAAGGATTTCATCGATACCAACGACTTCACCAAAGAGCAGATCCTGGCTATCGAGGATCTTGGCCTGGCAATGAAGAAGGCCATCAAGGTTGACGGTTATTATCCGCACCTGCTCCGCAACCAGAGCCTTGGCATGATCTTCCAGCAGGTTTCCACCCGCACCCGTCTTTCCTTCGAGACCGCTATGACCGACCTCGGCGGCCATGCTCAGTTCTATGGCCCTGGCACCATCCAGCTCGGCGGTCACGAGTCCCTGGGCGACACCGCTCGCGTTATGGGCTCGCTGCTCGACATCATGATGGCTCGCGTTGACCGTCACAAGGACGTCGTCGGCCTCGCCGAGGGCTCCGCTGTGCCCGTCATCAATGGCATGTCCGAGTTCAACCATCCCACGCAGGAGATGGGCGACCTCATGACCATGCTCGAGAACCTCCCCGAGGGCAAGAAGATCGAGGACTGCACCCTGGCCTTCATCGGCGACGCCACCCAGGTCTGCGTCTCCCTCATGTTCATCGCCTCCAAGGTCGGCATGAAGTTTGTCCAGTTTGGACCCAAGGGCCACCAGATCCCCGACGGCGGCCTGCACGTTGGCACCGTTGAGGAGCGCGCCGAGTTCGGCAAGCAGATGATGGCCATCGCCGAGGAGAACTGCAAGGTCTCCGGCGGCTCCGTCGTCATCTCCGACGACATCGAGTGCATCAAGGGCGCCGACTTCATCTACACCGACGTGTGGTATGGCCTGTACGACGAGGAGGTCTCGGGCGAGAACTACATGGACGTGTTCTACCCCAAGTATCAGGTCACCATGGACATGATGAACTTCGCCGGCCCCAACTCCAAGTTCATGCACTGCCTGCCGGCCACTCGCAACGAGGAAGTCGTCGACGAGGTTATGGACGATCCCGAGCGCTCCCTGTGCTGGGTCGAGGCCGAGAACCGCAAGCACTCCATCCGTGCTCTCCTCGCTGCCCTGGGCAAGCGCACCCCGCTCAACGACGAGGGTGTCGAGTACTCCGCCAAGGCCGAGCTTCACGCCGCTCTCGAGGCTCTCGAGCAGCTCTAAGCCTTAAGCCTGCTAAACGCACGTTTGCGGGCGGCGGATGCTCGTCTCCTGTCGCCCGCTCACCGAGGCTCAGGCAATTGCCTTAGTACCTTGGGCCTCGGATCTGTCCAAGACTGAGCGAAGGAGCTCATCATGAGTGACGGAAAGAAAAAGCTTTCCTTTTTGACGGTCATTTCGACCATCATCTGCGTCGTCTTCGTTTGCGAGGCCGCCGCTCCTGCTGCTGCCATTGGCAACCAGCAGTTCTTCTGGTGGATCTTCCTGATCCTGACCTTCCTGCTTCCTTATGGCATGGTTGTTGCCGAGCTCGGCACCACCTATGACGGCGAGGGCGGCATTTACGACTGGGTACGCGATGGCCTGGGCGACAAATGGGGCGCCCGCATCTCGTATTACTACTGGGTCAACTACCCGCTGTGGATTGCCTCGCTGGCTACCATGTTCCCCGACATTTTGGGCATGGTCTTTGGCGTTGAGTTCAACTTGATCGCCAAGATGGGTATCGATCTTGCCTTTGTGTGGATCGTCTACCTCATGGGCCGCTCCAAGGCGGCTGACTCCGAGTGGGTCCTTAACGGTGGCGCCATCATCAAGGTCGCCGTCGCCGTTATCGTTGGCGCTTTGGGCATTTGGTATGCCATGGAGAACGGTTTTGCGAACGACATGTCCGCTGCCACCTTCCTGCCCGAGCTCACCAACACCAACGCTCTCGGTTACCTGTCGATCATCATCTTTAACTTCATGGGCTTCGAGGTCATCTGCACCATGACCGATGACATGGCCGATCCCGCTCGCGATATTCCCAAGGCTATCATCGTCGGTGGCCTGTCCATCGCCGTGATCTACCTGTTCGCTGGCTTTGGCATCGGCGCTGCTGTGCCGGCCGATTCCATCGACCCCGACTACGGCATGATTTATGCAGTCCAGACCATGGTGGGCGACTCCATGATCTTTAAGGTCATCTGCATTGCCTTCCTGATCACCCTGTTCGCCAACATGGCTGCTTGGTCCTTCGGCGTTAACTCCGTTGCTCGCTACGCTGCCGAGCACGGCAACATGCCCAAGGTCTTCGCCTCGATGATCTCTGATGACGACATGCCCAACGGTGCCAACCTGGTCAACGCCGTCGTTGCCTCCCTGGTGCTGTGCCTGCAGCTCGTTCCCATCGATGCCATCTCCAACGGCGTCTTCTGGATGCTCTTCGGCACCTCCGTCGTCTTCCTGCTGCTGACCTACATCCCGATGTTCCCGGCGTTCCTCAACCTTCGCAAGAACGACCCCGACCGCGAGCGCATCTTCACGTTCCCGTTTAAGGGTGCCATGATGAAGGTCATGCTGGCCATCCCTTGCATCGAGCTGATCCTGGCCATCGTTGCAACGCTGGTGCCGTTCTCTGCCGCTGAAATTGGCGACAAGCTCCCGATGATCGTTATCTTCATCGTGCTTCTGCTCATCGGCGAGGTTGTCCGCGTCGTCAGCGCTAAGGGCCGCGAGACCGAGTACAAGGGCCTCACTCCCGAGCTGGCAGCTCAGCGTCTCGCTGAGGAGGCCGCCGAGGCCGAGGAGAACTAGAGCACCCGGTTCTGGGGCTCCAACCCTCCTCGCGTACCAACGTGCGCTTCGTCGGGCTTGTCGCTCCCGACTCCAGGCACTCTAGCCTCTTCGAGGGCGTGCCCAAAGCGACAAATTTGCTCACTAATTCCTGGGGCGGGTGCGAGCGATAGCTCCGGTAACCACCGCCCGCCCCAACCTCTCTCTCGTATCCTTCGTGCGTTTGTCTCCACGCACTTGGTTACGTTGCCGCTCGTCGGTGCGGCTCCGTGAAAACCGGCACCGGGCGCCCCGACCTTTGCCGGGGGACGGGCGCCCACTATCTCTTGGTTTTAGGCTGCGGGTAATCCGCCCGCGGCAAACGATCGTTCGATTTGGAGGAAATCTTATGCGTACGATCACCGAGTCCGAGTCCACCCCCAAGGCCGACGGCTTCTTTATGCCCGCCGAGTTCGCCCCGCAGGATCGCGTGTGGATGGGCTGGCCCCACCGCACCGACACCTGGGCCCACGGCGCCAAGCCGGCTCAGAAGCAGTATGCCGCCATCGCCCGCGCCATCTCCGAGTTCACCCCGGTCTATATGTGCGCCAACCAGGTCGACTATGCCAACTGCAAGGCCGTCTTCGAGAACGACGAGAACGTCACCGTTATCGAGATGACCACCGACGACGCCTGGTTCCGCGACACCGCCGCCACCTACGTCATCAACGGCAAGGGCGAGAAGCGCGCCAACCACTGGCACTTCAACGCCTACGGCGGCCTCGTCGACGGCCTGTACTTTCCGTGGGACAAGGACGAGCAGATCGCCCTCAAGATGGCTGAGCTCTCCGGCTGCCGTCGCTATCGTCCCGACGACATGATCCTCGAGGGCGGCTCCATCACCGTCGACGGCGAGGGCACCCTTGTCGTGACCGACCAGTGCCTGCTTTCCCCGGGCCGCACCTGCTCTGCGGTTCTGGAGGAGGAAGAGGATCCCGAGTCCATCTGGCCCAAGTTCCACAAGAAGTTTGAGCCTTGGAGCGAGGAGCTTCGCGCCTACATGGACGAGCACCTCAAGGATTACCTGGGTGTCGAGAAGGTCATCTGGGTCAAGGAGGGCATCGACCCCGAGGAGACCAACGGTCATATCGACGACGTTGCCACGTTCATCGCTCCGGGCGTCATGGCCTGCATCTGGACCGACGATCCCGAGTATCCGTTCTACGAGCAGTGCCACGCTGCCTACGAGACCCTCTCCAACGCCGTTGACGCCAAGGGCCGCAAGATGAAGGTCTACAAGCTCTGCATGCCCGTGAACCCGCTGTTCATGGACCAGGCCTCCTGCGACACCATCGACGCCGACGAGAACGCCGAGCCGCGCGTCCCCGACGAGCCGCTGATCGCGTCCTACATGAACTACCTGGTCACCAACCACGGCGTCATCGTCCCGCAGTACGGCGACGAGAACGACCAGCTGGCCGTCGACACGCTCCAGAAGATCTATGACGAGGTCTGGGGCGAGGGCGTCTACAAGTGCGTCGGCGTCCAGTCCGAGCAGGTCGTCTTCGGCGGCGGCAACATCCACTGCATTACGCAGCAGGAGCCGTCCGCGTAATTGTCTGGCTTCCCGAGGCACGGCACCTTGCCCTTCAATCGTCGGGCATGACCCTTAAGGTCTATGCCCTCCTCTTTCAGGGCAATCTGCCGCACCTCGGAAACCCAGCCGATCAATCGGACAGTCGATGAATCGCACCGTGACCATCTCGGGGCATTGATGGTCGGTTTATTCGATGTCTTGGTCGGCTGGGTTTTTCTTTGGGCACTCCGTTGCCTCCACTTCGGAGTGCCCGACTCTTTGATTGAGTACGCGTCTGATCTGGGATTTATTGCGGGTTAGGCCAATTGTTCGCTTGAATATCCCAGGTCAGACGCGTACTCAATTGCCAAAAGATTCCGGTCGCAAACGCGGCCGTTTTGATCGGAGTATCTATGTACCAGCGTATCGTTATCTACACGCGCCTGTTCCGCGAGCGTTGGTCCAACAATTGCATCCTCTCTTCTCTTTGGGATGGCACCTGCACCGGTGACGCGGCCTGCAACCCTACCTTGGGCTGCGCCTTCGGTACAGATGCCATCCTTTTTGCTGTAGGGGGAGCGTGTCGTGGCAGGTAAAAAGTTCTCCCTGTTCGAGGTCATCCTCTCGGTTATCTGCGTTGTCTTTACCATCGAGGCGGCCGCTCCGGCATCTGCCATGGGTAACGTGCAGTTCTTCTGGTGGATCTTCCTCATCATTACGTTTTTGCTTCCCTATGGCCTGGTGGTGGCCGAGCTCGGTACGGCGTTCGATTCCGAGGGTGGCCTGTACGATTGGGTTCGCCTGGGCTTGGGCGACCGTTGGGGCGCCCGCTGCTCCTGGTGCTATTGGGTCAACTTTCCACTGTGGGTGGCAAGTATCGCCTGCATGTTCCCCAGTGTCATCAATGCGGTATGGGGCATCGAATTTTCGCTTGGGGTCCGAATTGCCATCGAGCTTGCCTTTGTGTGGGGCGTCACGGTTATGGCAATGCAGCCGGTGGCCGAGGCCGATTGGGTCATGGATGGCGGCGCCGTCATCAAGGTGCTCATTACCACCGTGGTGGGAATCGTCGGCATCTGGTTTGCCTGCAATAACGGCTTTGCCAACGATATGTCGTTTAAGACCTTTGTCCCCGATCTGGGAGACACTAACTCACTGACGTATCTTTCAATCATCCTATTCAACTTTATGGGCTTTGAGGTGGTCGCGACCTTTGCCAGCACGATGAAGAACCCATCGCGCGATATCCCCAAGGCGGTTATCGCCGGTGGCGTTGCCATTGCGGCGATCTACATTATCTGTGGCATCGGTATTGGAGCCGCGGTTCCCACCGAGCAGCTTTCACTCGATTCGGGCATTGTGGACGCGGTTGCCGCCATGGTGGGGCGCGCTCACCCGCTGACGATGGTCGTGGGCGTGGCCTTTTTGGTGACGCTGTTCGCCAACATGATCTGCTGGAGTTTTGGCGTCAACAACGTGGCGAGCTATGCCGCGCGCCACGGCAACATGCCGCGCCCCTTTGCGCTGGTGTCCAAGAAGACCGGCATGCCCAACGGCTCAGCACTCATTAACGGTTGTTTTGCCAGCTTGGTGCTGCTACTTCAGATTCCGCTGGGCGAAGGTTCCGACGTCTTTTGGGTCTTCTTCTCGATGAACGTCGTCTTTCTGCTCATGAGCTATATTCCGATGTTCCCGGCGTTTTGGCGCCTGCGTAAATACGACGACCGCCCACGTGTGTTCCGCGCGCCCTTCGAGGGCAAGGTGCTTGCGGTGGCGCTTGCGGTGCCGGTGGTAGAACTCGTGCTTTCGATTGTTGCGACAATCGTGCCGCTTAACAGCTCGCCCGCCGAGATGTCAAAGTTGCCGATCCTCATGGGTGTGGTGATCGGCGTGTTGCTGGGCGAGGCTTCGCGCCTCATATCGCGCCGCGGCCGCAGTATCGACAATCCCGGCGTTGGTGCAAAGGGGTCAGATTACTTTGCACTAAAACAGTAGCGCCGCGAGTTGCGCGGCGCTTGATGCATCTTGGATTACTGCTCGCGGTGCTCGGAATCGGAAGCGAGCTTGGGCGCAAAGTAGGGGACGTGGCCCAGGTACGGGCAGCTATCCTCGCGTGATTCGACGACGCAGGGGATATCTTCGTAGGTGAGTGAGTCGCTCAGGCGGGCGATGGTCTTGGCGGCAGGAGCGACGAGCATCTTGAGCGGTGCGATAGGCGCCATGGCATCTCCTTTCTTGCATGCGACCCGTGTTTTGGCGCGAATGTATACGCCGCCAGTCTAGCATTCCGCCGAGGAGAGCTCCAAACCACCACAAAGGGGACAGGCACCTTTGTGGTGGTTTTGGTGTTTGACCAGATAATACCTGTTATCGCTCCCGGGCAGTCGTTGGGGACGTTCTAAAACGGTTATATGTCACTATCCAATAACGCCTCTGAACTGGGCCACTATTAGATTATGGAAAACACTACTGCAAGATTATGGCAAATGATACTGTCAGATTATTGCGTGTGCTGCTGTAGTCGTCGGGGGCCTGCCTTATGAGCGCCGGCATGGTGCGAACTGTCATCGCTGCCCGCTGCAGCGAGTAGCAAGCGGGCAAAACCGCCTCAAAACCAGCGCGAACAACCGCCGCGAAGAGGATCGGATCCCTTTCGCGGCGGTTGTTCGCCTATCTGGAGCGCCTCAAAACCAAGTGAGTAGGCTTTTTTGGATCTGCCGAGCATATCACGACAAGTGCTCAATAAAACCGCAGGTCAGCGCTGTGGCGATTCGGGGTGTGCTCGGCCTCCTGCAAAAAGTCTACTCACTTGGTTTTGGCTGCTAGAAGACTGCCGCGAGGGAAGGCAACTTCCTCGCGGCGGTTGGCGTTTACCCAGATAAAACCTGCCAAAATAAACCTGTCCCTTTTTGGCATGTCCCTTTTGGCGTGGCTGATTGCTTTGGGCTGTCTTGGAGAAAGCCCGTGAGGCGGCACTCAAGCTAATCCTGCGTGTCGCCTCCGTACATGTAGACGATAAAGCCGTCGCCGGTGTCTTGGCTGTGATCTTCCAAGATGCGCTTCATGTTGAGGTGCTCGTAGAACTGCCAGTCGGAGCTGCAGTCGCTCATCAGGAAGAACTTGGTGCAGCCTGCCCGGGCGAGCTCGGCGCGCGCAAGGTCGATGAGCGCGCGGCCGAGCCCCTTGCCCTGCCACTCGGGCACGATGATGATGAGGTTGAGTTGGCCCTGGGCATACTCATTGCCCGTGGCGGCAAAGCGGTCGGCCGTGGCCTTCTCGCGGCTGTCGCCAAAGAGCGAGCCCTCGAGCTTGGCGTCGGCGGTCTTCGCCATCTCGGTTGCCTGGGCGAACATCTCGTCGTAGCAGGGTACCCACGTGGGGTTGGTACGCGGCTTGCCGTCTTCGAAGATGCCGATGCAGCAGGCGGCGATAATGCGGCCCTCGGCCTCGGCGACAAGCGCGATGGGGGAGCGCTGCAGCTGCATGGCGATGTTAAAGCGCGCGCAGAAATCGGCAGCTTCGACGTCGCCGCGGTTGCGCAGCGTGTTGCACCACAGCTGGTTGTAGATGGCGGCGATGCCGGTCAGGTCATCAAGTGTGGTGGCGCGCAGGGCTACGTTGTCAAGGCTCATGGAGGCTCCTTCCGGGTTGGGTCAGGCCACCTCTGAGTGTGACATGGCCGCAGGGCCGCCGCATCAACCATTCGGTAGACGACCCCCGATCCCACGGGGGCGGAGAGATAGTCATTGGGGACGTTCTTAAACGACTGGTCAAACAAGAGCGTCCCCAACGACTACCTCAAGGAATGTCCCAGACTGCCGGCAGAAAAGGAACGTCCCTAACTGCCGCATCCGGAGCAAGACAACGCCGCAGGTAGAGGACGGACAGACACTATGACCCAATCCAGGGGCACGGAAACGACAGGAGCCCCCGCTCGTGACCGCGGGTCGGGGCTGCGACAATGTTGTTGAAGTGCCAGAGGCGCAGCCGCGCCGCAACGAGGTTGGGAGGCTCCCGTGCCTAGATATTCTACCGCCTTCGGAATGGACGTACACCTCAGGTCCACCACCGTCTGCGCGCTCGACGCGGAGACGGGCGAGGCCGTGACGAGGAGGTTCCGCGGCAACCCCTGGGGCGAGGTCGCGGAGTGGATGTCGGGCTTCCCCGGCCCGTCGCTCGCCGCCTACGAGAGCGGCTACCTCGGCTTCGCCCCGCAAAGGGAGCTCTCCGGGCTCGGCGTCGACTGCGTCGTCGCGGCCGTCTCCAAGGTCCCGAGGTCGGCTGCCGACCTCTCGTCCAAGAACGACCGCAACGACGCGGCCAGGATGGCCAAGGCGATACTGTCGCACGACGTCACCCCGGTATGGGTGCCGTCCCCCGAGATCGAGGGGCTCAGGGACCTCGCCGCCGCCCACGACGCGGCGACCGCGAGGCTCGCGGCGGCGAAGCAGCGGCTCCTGGCGTTCCTAGCCCGCCGCGGCTATGTCTACGGCGGCACGACGCCGGCCGGCAATGTTAGCGTCAATCTATTTTTCACCAGTTTCGCTAAACAGGCGCGCCGTTCGCGC
>CAJJSS010000032.1:0-23568 GCA_905194545.1 Coriobacteriaceae bacterium
GACTTGCAGCGACGGACCTCGGGACGCTCTTACACCACGTCTGCGCGCGCCACCCCGCAGCGATGGACTGCGGCCTGTTTTTTGCCCGCTATAGGGCATTAGTTATATGGCAGTGGACAAAAAATGCCAAATATGAGTACTGTTGCTAAGTGAATAGCATTTACATCCAAGAAGATAATGGACATAGCCGATAGTATGTTCATTAAAATTGGCTCCAATATGTCTTAAACCAGTCAGGTTGGCTGCTTTAGGGGGTTGTAGGGGTCGCTCGGACGTCATTTTGGGTGGTTTTGCCTGCTACTAAAATGGTAACAGTACTCATATTTGCCCCTTTTTGTCCACGACCCCTTGGAGCCGGCTCGAAAAGAGTGATTTTGGGTTGTTTGCTGCGGGTGTGGGCTTGGAAACAACGTTCGGGGTGGCGAGGCGCCCAGAATTTGGTCGCAAGGAGGGCGTTCCTCGGCTGTGTCAGGAGTGTCCCTGGGTGCCGGCACATAAGGAACGTCCCTAACTGTCGGAGGGGGTGCCTGCCGTGGCGGGCACCCCCTCCGGATGTGGGAAGTTTGCGCTGCAGGTTACTTGTCGGTGCCCAGCTTGTGCGGCTTGAGAGCGAGCGCATTGACGAGCGCGTCGGTGGCAGACTTGACGGCCGCCGGCTGCGGATCGTTGACGTGATCCTCGGGATGCACGGGCAGGTCCTTCTTGACTGCATCGTGGATCAAGTTGAGGTACTCAGTCACGCCAGTGGTCGACAGGTGCGTGCCATCGCCATCGAACAGGTCGTTGCGATTGGCACTGTATCCGTACCAGTCGATAACGCGCACGTTCTTGTAGCGCGTAGCAGCGTTGGCGATGGCCTGGTTGGTAGAGCCAACCCACGGCTGCGGGCTGCGCGTGTTCACAAACACCACAATACGCTTATCTCCTGCATCGGTCATGATGGCGTCGATCTGGTCGTCGGTTACCAAGCCGTTGGTGCCCAGTGCAAAGACCACGATCTTGCCGGCAAGGTTCTGTTGGAGATAGCCCTCAAATGTCGCGCGGCCCGCATCAAACTGGCGGCCCTTTTCGGCATCGATATGGCTGTGCGGGAACACGCCGTCAAAGGAATCAACGGCGCGCAGCGACACGGAGTCACCGATCATCAACAGGTCGTAGGAGCCATCGGGGAAGCCGTCGTTGTCCTTGTCGGTGTCGTCGGCCGCCTGTTGGTCTGTGGGCGCGGTGTTTTTGGCTTCCTTGTTGAGGACTTCGGCGCCCTCACCGCTCAGCGCAGACGTCTCGGGCACAAAGATCAGGCCGCCCAGTGCAACGACCAACACGACAGCGCAGGCTGCGCAGACAGGGACGTGCGCGCGCACCCAGTTGGCGGGCGCGGTGGTGCCGTCGCGGAACTCGGATACGGTGCGCCCAAAGGCGCCCTTTCTAAACGGCGTCTCGATAAAGCGATATGAACATTCGGCTACGGCGACCACCAACAACACCTGCAAAATGTACTGCCACCACGGCGTATCGTTGATGTTGGCGACCGGGTTCATGAGCAACAGTAGCGGATAGTGCCACAGGTAGATGCTGTACGAGCGCTTGCCAACCCACACGAGCGGCTCGGCGGACAGTGCGCGGGCAACCATTCCCTGGGGCTGCACGCAGGCCGCGATGACCATGAGCGTGAGGATGGAGCATAGCAGCGTGCCGCCGCGATACTGGAACGCGGTGTAGCCGTTGGTGAGCGCGACCATGGCGGCAAGGCCAACCAGACCCACGACGCCCAACACATCGATGGATGCGGGCGAGGACCAAAAGCGCACGAGGGCGCTCGGCTGTGCCGGGACGGTCTCGGCTGCGTTGTCGGCCTTCTCGCCAGGCTTGCCCTCGGCGTTCTTGCCGTGCTTGGCGGCGCCAGCCAGGCGATTGAGCCCCAAACGATGAGCGAGACGCACCGGCGCCAGGTCGCGATTGGGGATAAAGGCCATCCAGGCGCCCAGCAGCAGCGAGAAGACGCGGGTGTCGGTGCCGTAGTACACGCGGCTGGGGTCGGCGGCAGGGTTGTAGAGCACCATCATGGCAAGGGCGGATACCGCTGCGAGTCCCAGGACCACACGGCGCGTGTTGGGTTTGCTCACATGCATGGACACCATGGCAAACAGCAGCGGTGGCCAAACCAGGTAGAATTGTTCCTCGATGGCGAGCGACCAAAAGTGCGTAAGCGGCGAGGGGTCGCCCAGGGCGTTGAAGTACGAAACGTCCTGCATAATCTGCCACCAGTTGTTAAAGAACAGCAGCGACGGCAGAATGTCGGGACGCATCTTGGTGAGCATCACGTGGTTGAAGACGGTGCACAGCGCACAGGTTACAACCACAACGGTCACCACGGCGGGGACCAGGCGACGGATGCGGCGGATCCAGAAGCTCTTGAGGTCGATGCGGCCGGTCTTTGATACTTCGTTGATGAGCAGGCGCGTGATCAGGTAGCCCGAGAGCACAAAGAAAATCGTGACTCCAAGCAAGCCGCCCTGCGCCCAGGTGAGGTTGAGGTGATAGAGCACCACCGCGACGACGGCAAGCGTGCGCAGACCGTCGAGGGCGGGGATATACCGAGATTTGGGGCGCGCGGGCACCTGCTCTTTTGTGGCGCTGCTGGCGTGGGCGCCCTTGTTGGCAGACGCGCGATGGGGGTCTGCGGCTTGGCGCGGCTCGGAGGTTTGGCGGCTGGCGCGCGAGCGTTCGTGCGGCGCCTGTTGATCGCTCGAGTGGCGTGAGCTGCGCGAGTTCGATCGCGGGAATTGTTCCATAAAACATCATCCAAATGACGAGAATAATCAGCACGCCTTTATTGTAGCCGCCTGCTCCTGTGAATGCTTGCTGCTGGCGCAAGCTCAAGCGCGCGTCCACATCAAAGTGAACTAAAGTTATAGAGGCGTGAGAGCGCACGATCGACGACCGGCAGCGGGTGCAGAGCCCGCGGACGAGGAGGTTTCCATGGCAGATTGCGGCATCGTCGCGGTGTTCGGCAGCATGAACATGGACCTTTCGGTGGCGTGCGAGCGCATGCCGCGTGCGGGCGAGACCGTCGGCGGCAGCGGGTTTATCACCAACGCCGGCGGAAAAGGCGCCAACCAGGCCGTAGCGGCTGCGCGCATGGGCGCGCACACATGCATGATCGGTGCGGTCGGTCGCGACGCGTTTGGCACGTCGCTCGTGACGGGGCTCCAAGACGCTGGCGTGAGCTGCGATTTTGTGGCGCGTCGCGACGACGTGGAGACGGGAACGGCGACCATCATTCGCTTTGGTGGCGACAACCGTATTGTGCTGTCGCCGGGCGCCAACCATGCGCTTACGGGCGAGGACGTTGCCTGCGCGCTGAGGTGCCTGGTGGCCGATGAACTCGACGGCGACGCCAGCAAGATTGCCCCGGCTGCCGGAAGCGTCTTTATCGCCCAGGGCGAATGCGACCTGGCGGCGACGGCCGAGGCACTCGTTTGCGCTCACGAGCTGGGGTTCTATACGGTCTTTAACCCGGCGCCGGCAAGTGACGTGCCGGCAGGGGCTTGGACGGCGGTCGACCTGGTCTGTCCCAACGAGACCGAGTGCCAGGTGCTGACGGGCATCTTGCCCGCGGATGATACGAGCTGCGCCGCAGCGCTCAATGCCCTGCTCGCCAAGGGTGCCGGAGCTGCGGTCATCACGTTGGGCGGTGCCGGGTCGGTTACGCTCGGCGACGACGGCGAGCTGCTGCGCATGCCGGCGCTTTCGAGCACGGTGGTCGATACGACGGCCGCGGGCGATACGTTTATCGGTGCGCTTGCCGCGGCTCGTCTGGAGGGCCTGCCGCTCTTTGAGTGCATGGCCGCGGGTGCCCGTGCCTCGGCGGTGACGGTGTCGCGCTTGGGTGCACAGCAGTCGATTCCCACGCGTGGCGAAGTCGAGCGCGCGTTTGGTTTAGACGATTACGTACAAGACGGAGAAGCGGAGTAGAACAATGGCAATCAAGAAGCTGATCCTTGATCTGGATATGGGTGTGGACGATGCGATGGCGCTTGCCTATGCCATCGCGAGCCCCGAGGTGGAGCTCGTGGGCATCACCACGTGCTTTGGCAACGTGCGCGTCGAGCAGTCGGCGCATAACTGCCTGGCGGTGCTCGACCTGTTGGGTCGTCCCGAGGTGCCGGTGTATCTGGGTGCCGACCGTCCCCTACAGGCGACCGAGCCCTATACGCCACCGGCGTCCACCACGCTCATCCACGGCAAGAACGGCATCGGCGGCGCGAGCGTGCCCGCGTCTCCCTACGAGCCAGTGGGGGCGACCTCGGCCGATGGCAATGCCGCGGTCGATTATCTGATCGATGCCGCGCGCACCTATGGGCCCGATCTGGTCTACGTAGCGACCGGCCCGCTCTCCAACCTGGCACTTGCCTTGGAGCGCGATGCGGCGGCGATGATGTCTATCGGCCGCGTGGTGGTGATGGGCGGCGCCCTGACCGTGCCCGGTAACGTGAGCGCGGGTGCCGAGGCCAACATGGCAAGCGATCCCGAGGCCGCCGATGCCGTGCTGCGCTCGGGCCGCAAGCTCACCATGGTGGGCCTGGACGTGACGCATCGCGTGGTGCTCACGCGCCGCGATGTTGCCGGCTGGACAGGCTCGGGCACCATGGCGGGCTGCGCATTTGCGAGCATGGTCGAGCACTACATTGGCTCGTACGAGATGAACGCACCCTACCTGGGTGGTTGCGCACTGCACGATCCCCTGGCCGTTGCCGTGGCGATCGACCCCACGCTCGTGGGTGCGCTCGGCTGCAATCTGCGTGTCGACCTGCTGGGCGAGTACCGTGGCCGCACCATCTGCGACGAGCACCGCCTGTCCGATCCCGACAAGAGCGCGCTTGTGGCGCTGACCGTTGACGCCCCGCGCTTCCTGTCCGAGTTTAAGGCGCGCATGGCCCGCGTCCTAGGTTAAACGATTCCTGCACCCCGCCCCATGTAGTCAATTTGGGACGGGGCTTTTTTAGCTACCGAGCAAATGCGCCCGTTGGGGGAATAGTCGTGCCACTTCGCTTGACAACAGGCTAAACTAGCTCATAAACATTTACTATTATGTTTAGTTTGAATTTGCGGCCGTTTAGTTGCCGAGCCATCGAGTCGCGATGCTCCACCACGGCCGCCGCTAGGGGGACCAATGGCCAAAGCAAGTGTTCGCGAGATCAGCCGCATCACCGGTTTTTCGCCCGCAACCGTGTCCAACGCGCTCAACCGCAAGCGCAGCGTGAGCGAGGAGACCGCCAAGGTCATCCTGGAGTGTGCGCAGTCGCTCGGCTATCAGCAGTCGACGCAGCTCGAGAGCATCCAGTTTGTACTTGCGCGCAAGACGGGCGCCATCCTGGACGAGAGCACCTTCCATCCCGCGGTCATCGAGGGCGTGGAGCGCCAGGCGCGTCGTCACGGCATGAGCACGAGCTTTGTCACACTCGACTTTAGCGACCTGGACGCCGTGCGCCCGCAGGTCGAGGGCCTGATCGCCGATCCGTCTGCTGCTATCGTGCTGATGGGCACCGAGCTGGGCGAGGAAGACTACGCCCTGTTCGCCAACGCTGCCGCCCACCTGATCGTGCTCGACGGTTGGAGCGATCGCCAGTACTTCGATGCCGTGGTCATTGCTAACACCGATTCGGTGCTGCGTGCCGTGGACTACCTTATCGAGAAGGGCCACAGACAAATCGGCTACCTGGCAGGCGACCTTCGCATTCGCAACTTTAAAGATCGTGAGCGCGGCTATCGCCAAGCGCTTGAGGATGCGGACCTCGAGGCCAACCCGACCTGGCACGTCACGCTGGGCACCACGCTCGAGGGTGCTTATCGCGACATGGGCGCGTGGCTCGACGGCGTCTCGCGCGATGACTTGCCGACGGCCTTCTTTGCCGAGAACGACGTGCTCGCCGTGGGCGCTATGCGCGCCCTGAACGAGCACGGCATACGCGTGCCCGAGGATGTTTCGATCATCGGCTTTGACGACCTATCTTTGGGCGCTTTCTCCAACCCGCCGCTCACCACGGTGCACGTTCCCAAGCACGAGGTGGGCGAGATCGCGGTGCGCCGTCTGGTGGGCAACATCCGCAATCCCAAGAGCTACACCTGCAAGACAGCCGTATCGACCTATTTTGTCGAGCGCCAGAGCGTGCGCGAGCTCTAGGCGAAAGCGGCATCGCACGCGCCGTGCCAAGATGCGCGGGGCGGCACGCATAACGTCGTTCAAAGAGGGGGTCCTTCGGGGCCCTCTTTTTGTTCCCCTTGTATGTTCAGATTGTTTACATACCGTTTAGGCTGATTTCTCTACCGTCTACGGGTATTTCGCGTTAAACTTCTAAACAGAAGAGTAAAACATTTAGTAAACAGAACAAAACGAAACACGCGTCTGTTTACTGAACATGTGACTAGGGGAGGACGTACATGGATAAGATCAAGCTCGGTTTTGTGCCCACGCGCCGCAGCATCTTTAGCGCGCCGGACGCGATCAAGTATCGCGGCCTGACGGCTGATCGCCTGCGCGAGATCGGCGTCGACATCGTGGATATCGACGACATCAACGACGAGGGCCTGCTGTTCGATGACAGCCATATCGAGCCTATCGTCAAGAAGTTCCGCGCCGAGGGCGTCGACGGCATCATGCTGTGCCACGCCAACTTTGGCACCGAGTATGTCTGCGCCCGCCTTGCCCGCGAGCTCGGCCTGCCCGTGCTGCTGTGGGGCCCGCGCGACGAGCGCCCCGAGCCCGATGGCACCCGTCTGCGCGATAGCCAGTGCGGCCTGTTCGCCACCGGCAAGGTCCTGCGCCGCTTCCGGGTTCCCTTCACCTATATGACCAACTGCCGCCTGACCGACCCCGAGTTCGAGCGCGGCGTCTGGGACTTCTTGGCTGTGTGCAACGTGGTCAAGACCTTCAAGCACACCCGCATTCTGCAGATGGCCACCCGTCCGTTCGACTTCTGGTCCACGATGTGCAACGAGGGTGAGCTGCTCGAAAAGTTCAATATCCAGCTTTCGCCCATCCCCATGACCGAGCTTGTCCAGGCCGTGCGCGATGCCCAGGCCGACGAGCAGGCCATGGCAGCCATGCTCGCCCACATTGGTGACAGCTTTGAGATCTGCATCCCCGAGGACAAGGTTCCTGCGGTCGCAGGACTCGCCATTGCCATGAAGCGCTTGGTCGAGAAGTACGGCTGCAACGCCGGCGCCATCCAGTGCTGGAACGCCCTGCAGGACGAGTTGGGCATTATGCCCTGCGCCGCCAACGCAATCCTCAACGAGATGGGCATCCCCATCGTCTGCGAGACCGACATCCATGGCGCTATCACCGCGCTGATGGTCGAGGCCGCCGACCTGGGCCGTCACCGCGGCATGTTCGCCGACTGGACCGTGCGTCATCCCGATAACGAGAACGGCGAGCTGCTGCAGCACTGCGGCCCCTGGCCCTGCAGCTGCGCGGCCGTCAAGCCCAAGCTCACTTACCCGCTGGCTTTCGATCACCCCGGCGCGCTGACGGCCGAGGCCAAGCACGGCGACCTCACCCTTGCCCGCTTTGACGGCGACAACGGCGAGTACTCGCTGCTGCTGGGTAACGCCCGCGGCATCGACGGCCCGGCCGGCATGGGCACCTACCTGTGGGTCGAGGTCGACAACCTCAAGCGCCTCGAGGCCAAGATCGTCGAGGGTCCCTACATCCACCACTGCGTCGCCATTCACGCCAACGTGGTGCCGGTGCTCTACGAGGCGTGCAAGTACATCGGCATTGTCCCCGACCTGTACGACCCCATCGAAGAAGACGTCAAAGCTTACCTGCGAGGAGAGTAGAAATGGCAACTATCGAAGAGCTTGAATCCCTGCGTTGGGACCTTCGCCGCGATTGCGTCGATATCATCATGGCTGGCGCTGGCGGGCACATCGGCGGCGACATGTCGGTCATCGATGCGCTGATGACCCTCTATGCCAACCACCTCAACATTTCTCCCGAGACCGTCGACGATCCCAACCGCGATCGCTTCGTACTCTCCAAGGGCCACGCCATGGAGGCCTACTACGCGGTGCTCTGCCACGAGGGCTATCTGGACCTCGACGACGTCAAGGCCCGCTTCTCTAAGTTCGGCAGCCCCTACATCGGCCACCCCAACAACAAGCTCAAGGGCATCGAGATGAACTCGGGCTCGCTGGGTCATGGCCTGCCCGTGGCCGTCGGGATGGCGCTTGCCGGCAAGATGGATGGCCGCGACTACCGCGTCTACACCATCATGGGCGACGGCGAGCTTGCCGAGGGCTCGGTCTGGGAGGGCGCCATGAGCGGCGGCAACTACCAGCTCGATAACCTGTGCGCGCTCGTGGACCGCAACCGCCTGCAGATCAGCGGCAGCACCGAGGGCGTCATGAAGCAGGATTCGCAGGAGGAGCGCTGGGCCGCCTTCGGTTGGAACGTGCTGTCCATTCCGGGCAACGACGTCCAGGCCATCGACGCCGCGCTGACGCTGGCCGCCGAGACCAAGGGTAAGCCCACGGTCATCATCCTCAACACGGTGAAGGGCTACGGCTCGCCGGTTATGGAGGACAAGGCCGCCTGGCATCATCACCTGCCCAACGATGAGGAATATGCCCAGATCATCGCCGATTTCGCTGCCCATAAGGAGGCTATCAATGGCTAACAAGATCGCCAACCGCAAGGCTATCTGCGACACGCTGCTCGAGGCCGCCGCAACCGATAAAGACATCGTCGTCCTGTGCTCCGACTCCCGCGGCTCCGCATCGCTCACGCCGTTCTTCGATCAGTATCCCCAGCAGTCCATTGAGGTCGGCATCGCCGAGCAGGACCTGGTGAGTATCGCCGCCGGTATGGCCTCGTGCGGCAAGAAGGCCTGGGCCGCCTCGCCGGCGTCCTTTGTGACCACGCGCTCGTATGAGCAGTGCAAGGTCGACGTTTCGTACTCCAACACCAACGTCAAGCTCATCGGCATCTCGGGCGGCGTGTCCTATGGCGCCTTGGGCATGAGCCATCACTCCGCGCAGGATATCGCCGCCATGAGCGCGATTCCCAACATGCGCGTGTATCTGCCGAGCGATCGATTCCAGACCGCCGAGCTCGTGCGTGCCCTGGTCGCCGACAACAAGCCGGCCTACATCCGCGTGGGCCGCAACCCGGTGGAGGACGTGTACACCGAGGACGAGTGCCCGTTCCAGATGGATCGCGCCACTTGGGTGCGTCGCGGCGCCGATGTGACGATTGTCGCCACCGGCGAGATGGTCCGCCATGCCGTGGACGCCGCCGATCTGCTGGCCGAGCAGGGCATCTCGGCAACGGTACTCGACATGTATTGCGTCAAGCCGCTCGATGCTGAGGCTGTGATCGAGGCCGCCGGTGCCACGCGCGCCGTCGTGACCGTCGAGGAGCACAGCCCCTTCGGCGGCCTGGGTTCCATGGTCGCGCAGGTCGTGGGCGAGCATTGCCCGTGTCCGGTCAAGTGCCTCTCCCTGCCCGATGCGCCGGTCATCACCGGCACGAGCCCCGAGGTCTTTGCGCACTACGGCCTGACGGGTGCCGGAATCGCGCAGACCGTCGCCGAGTTCTTGCCCGCAGAGTAACTGGAATGTGACAAAGGGACCGCCCCTTTGTCACATTCGTTTTGAAAGGGGTGGCCATGGGCCGCTACATCATCGGAATCGATCAATCCACGCAGGGCACCAAGGCGCTGCTGGTGGACGAGGGCGGCCATTTGATTCATCGTGCCGATCGCCCGCATCGCCAGATTGTCAACGAGGCCGGCTGGGTGAGCCATGATCCAGCCGAGATCGCCGCTAACGTGCTGGCCGTGGCGCGCGCCGTGGTGGAGGAGACCGGGGTCGATCCGGCCGACGTCGCCGGCATCGGCATCTCCAGCCAGCGCGAGACTACCGTTGCCTGGAAGCGCACGACGGGCGAGCCGCTGTGCGACGCCGTGGTGTGGCAGTGCGCCCGCGCCCGCGAGCTGTGCGACGAGCTTGCTGCGCGCGAAGGCGTGGCCGAGCTGGTGCGCGACACGACGGGTCTGGTGCTCTCGCCCTACTACCCGGCGGGCAAGATGGCCTGGATCCTCGCGAACGTTCCCGCGGCTGCCGAGGCCGCTGCGGCGGGCGAGCTGTGCCTGGGCACCATCGATGCCTGGGTGGTCTGGACGCTCACGGGCGGCGCGGAGTTTCGCTGCGACTGGTCCAATGCCAGCCGCACGCAGCTCTTTGACCTGCGCCGTGGCTGCTGGAGCGAGCCGGTGTGCGAGGCCTTTGGCGTCGATGCAGCCTGCCTGCCGCAGGTGACCGATTCCGATGGCCTGTTCGGCATGACGAACCTGGGCGGCTTTTTGCCGGCGCCCGTGCCCATTCACGGCGTGCTCGGCGACAGCCATGCCGCCTTGTTTGCCCAGGGCTGCCATAGCCGCGGCATGGCCAAGGCGACCTATGGCACCGGCAGCTCGGTCATGATGAACGTCGGCGACGAGTTCGTCGCCAGCTCGCACGGGCTTTCGAGCTCGCTTGCGTGGCGTATGGACGGTGTGACCGAGTATGTGCTCGAGGGCAACGTGAGCTACGCCGGCGCCGTCAAGACGTGGCTGCGCGACGACCTGGAGCTCATCAACAATCCCGAGGAAGTCACCGACCTGTGCTACGCCGCCAATCCGGCGAGCCGCGTCTACTTTGTGCCGGCGTTCACTGGCCTGGGCGCGCCGCACTGGGCGAGCGATGCCGAGGGCTGCGTCTTTGGCATGACGCGCACCACGGGCCGTGCGGAGTTCGTAAAGGCCGCCGACGAGTCGATCGCCTATCAGATCTTCGACGTGATCGATGCGATGGTCGAGGATTCGGGCGCGGCACTGGCCGAGCTTCGTGTTGACGGCGGTCCCACGCGCGACGCGTACCTGATGCAGTTTGAGAGCGACCTGGTCGGCTCGCCCATCCGCATTGCGAGCAACGACGAGATGAGCGGCCTGGGTGCGGCTTGGGCCTGCGGCATTGCGCTGGGCATGTACACGCGCGATGTCGTTGACGTCTACGGCGCCCGCGGCATCGTGGAGCCTGCCATGCCTGCCGACGAGCGAGCCAAAAAGATCGCCGGCTGGCGCCATGCTGTCGACGCCACAATTGCATACACTGCCTAGGCGTCTGCGCGGCGCCCAAGGATTTTTCTGGGACGGGGATAAAAAACTCATTGATCCCCGTCCTAGGCAGCTCATTTGGGGCGGGGCTTTTTTGACTGGTATGATTGGTGCGACCATTCGAACCAGCTAAAAGAGCCCCGTCCCAATTTAACTACCGAGAGGAACTGCCATGGAGCGTATCGCGAGTTTTTCCGTTGACCATCTGCTGCTCGAGCCCGGCGTGTATGTGAGCCGCATCGACCGCGATCCGGCGACCGGCGCCGCCGTCACCACCTTTGACCTGCGCCTGACCACGCCCAATAAGGAGCCGGTCATGAACACGGCCGAGTGCCACACCATCGAGCACCTGGGTGCCACGTTCCTTCGCAATCATGCCGAGTGGTCGAGCCGCATTGTCTACTTTGGTCCCATGGGCTGCCGCACGGGCTTTTACCTGGTTGTTTTTGGTGAGCTGACGAGCGAGGAAATCTTGCCGCTCGTGCGCGAGCTGTTCGAGTTTGTCGCGGGCTTTGAGGGCGATGTTCCCGGTGCCGCTCCCGAGGAGTGCGGTAACTACCTGGACCAGAACCTCCCCATGGCCAACTGGCTTGCGCGTCGTTATCTCGACCGCGACCTGGCCGATATCGACGAGAAGCACCTGCACTATCAGCAGGCATAGGGCCGCCCTCTGCCTCCAAACCGTTCACACGGAGATATCGACCGTTTAACTGTTTAGAAGTGTTTATTCGAGGTCATTAGCACTAGCTCGCTTAAACTAGTCCTCAGAGTGATATTCAGGCAAGGCTCCTGAAGCAGCATCTGTCGACATTGATTGTCGGATTCTGCTTCGGGAGCCTTGTTCTGTTTAGGGGGGGGACACATGGAAATTGTTAAACGAATTAATACCAGCGCTGTCCTCTGCGTCGATGGAAATGGCAGACAGTTGGTTGCATTCGGCCGTGGTCTGGGGTTTAAGAATGTCGGAGACGAGGTCCCTCTTTCGGAGATTCAACGAACGTTTTATAACGTTAGCTCTCGCTACATCGCTCTCGTTGACGAGGTCCCCGACGAGCTTCTCGAGCTTACCTCGGATGTTATTGATATGTCGACAGGTTTGCTGTCTTATGAGGTGAGCCCTAATTTGCCGTTTATCCTTGCGGACCATATCGCGTATGCGGTTAAGCGCAAAGAGCAAAATATCGTTGTCCGCATGCCTTTATCGTTTGATGTCCGCCAACAATATCCCGTCGAATTTAGAATCGGCGAGTATGCACTTAAGATAATCAGGAAACGTCTTAACGTTAGGCTTCCAGCTCATGAGGCAGTTGGAATTGCCATGGCGTTTATCAATAACATGGCCGATTCGGACTCATGCGAAGTAGTTAAAGAGTTTAGCGCGGATATCTACGATCGTGTTCTGGAGGAGTCAACCGTTGCTGTTGAAAATCGGCTTGGCATTCAAGTTGATCGGGAAGGTTTCGATTACGCAAGGTTCGCAACCCATCTTCAGTACTTATTCAATAGGTTGAACTCTGGCGAAAGCATCGTGAGCGACAACCGCAAGATGTACCTCTCGCTCAAAAAAGAATATCCGGTGGCATCAATGTGCGCCGATGATATTGCTTCTGTTCTCAGCCGACTGACGGGGCGGGAACTTATAGACGAAGAAAGACTCTACCTCATGATGCACATCAATCGAATTGCATCGAAAACAAGGTAATTAGTTGGCAAAGGCGCGCGCTTTGCTGATGGTTACATATAAAACTCAACATGGGAGAAATGGTATTTATGGCAGATACAACCAAGCTCGCTGCCGAGATTCTCGAGATGGTGGGCGGCGCAGACAACGTTACATTTGTAGCTCACTGCATGACTCGTTTAAGGTTCAACCTTAAGGACGAAAGCATCGTAGACGATGCAAAAGTCAAGGCGATTGATGGCGTGATCGACATTCGCCATTCCGCGGGGCAATATCAGGTGATTGTGGGACCTAAGGTCGATAAGGTCTATGAAGTCGTTGCCAAGGAAACCGGGATTGATGCCGGAGATTCCGAGGCAAGCGAAGGAGAGACTAAGGGCTTTCTGGGAAAGCTAATGAAGCTCATCAGCGGCATCATGATGCCCGTTCTTCCTGCCTTGATCGCATGCGGAATGATAAACGCCGTCCTTAGTATTCTGACGACGGCGGGTGCTGTTTCCGCCGAGAGCGGAATATACACTCTGCTGTACGGCATGGGAAATGCCTGCATGTATTTTCTGCCCGTTCTTGTCGGATCATCTGCTGCTCAGTTCTTTGGAACCGATCGATATATCGGTGCGGTACTCGGTGCAATCCTGATTTATCCGACTTTCGTTGCTGCGGCCGGAGCGGGCGATGCGCTGGATTTGCTCGGCATGAAGTTCACAATGGTGAGCTATTCCTCCACGGTGTTTCCTGCTATCGTGGCGGCTTGGTTCGCATCCGTTCTTAATAAGTGGCTGCGGGCGGTTCTTCCCGATGTTGTGGCATTTGCGCTCGTCCCGTTCCTGACGGTTGCTGTTGCCGCCCCCGTCTCGCTCCTTGTGATCGGCCCCGTTATTCAGCAGGCGAGCTCTTTGCTTGCGACTGCAGTGCTGGCGGTCTATCAGTTCAGCCCCGTCCTTTGCGGCGTTATTCTCGGGCCGATATTCGGTCTCGTTATGATCCCCCTTGGACTCCATTGGGCCCTGATCGTGCTTTCCATCAACAATATTATGACCGTCGGCTCCGATCCTATCCTTGGACTTCTCTGCTGCAGCATGGGTGTTGTCGGCGCTTGTTTGGCGTTTGCCCTCCGCTCGAAGGACCCGAGTGAAAAGAGTCTTGGGTTCAGCTGTGCCATTACGGGCTTTTTCGGGATTACGGAACCGGCGCTGTACGGCATCATCTTGGAGCACAAGAAGATCATTATCGCTTCCATGGTCGCCGGAGCAATCAGTGCTGTTATCCCGGCGATTTTCAACACCTGTACGTTCGTTATGACGTCGAGCGGCATTTTTAGCTTCCCCGGTTATATGGATCCTTCTGGTGATATGAGCAGCCTCATCGGCGCAATTCTTTGCAATGTCGTCGGTTTAATTCTTAACTTCGTTCTCGTTTACATCCTGTATCGCCCTGATGAAGAGGCAGTAGTGGAGTAGACAATTATTTGGGATGTAAGCTGCCGAAAACCCCGCGGCAGATTGCATGTGGTGGGCTTGCCGTTGATTCACGCGAGCCCACCCTCATTTTTGGAGTGACTAGCTATGACAATTACAGCCGATATGACGTTTGGCGAAATCGCGCTCCTTCCTGAGTTCGCTGGCTTTGGCGAGCACCTTATGCTTTGCCGGCCTTCAACTTGGGAGCGCATGTGGAATAAACCCATCGTGTCTCATATGAATTCTGATGCTAATCCATATGAAACTACTCGCGTTTTGCGTGGATTGAATCGGATTGTCGAGCTCGTGGATGACGGGAGGCAAGTTGCCTACGATATATGGGATGAAGCCGACTGCATCCGTGATCCGACTCGACGCAACACGAAACTGTTCTTCTTTCCCGGGAGACCCGGGGCTCCCTTTATCATTGCGGTTTCGGGCGGAGGTTATCAGAGCGTTTGTCATCAAATGGAAGGCTTTCCCGTTGCCCCCGAGCTCAACGATGCGGGCTATAACGTGTTCGTGCTGTCATACAGGGTGAGGGTCGAGCCTTTGATGCCGCGTCCAATCGACGATTTAAATCGAGCTGTCCGTTTTGTCTTCGAGAATTCAGCGAAATTTAATGTCGCAAAAAGTTATGCAGTTATCGGCTTTTCTGCTGGTGCGCATTTAACTGCCGAGTGGGGGACGGACAACAAGGGATTTGCGTCCTACGGATGCGAGGCACCCAAAGCCTTGGTCCTGTGTTATGCACCGATTGATCTTCGTGGCTTTGAGAACGCATCAGACAATAGATTTCTTGATTCGGTGTGCGGCGGGGCTGGTCGCGACTCGCTCGATGATTTCTGTATTAATCAGCATGTGTGGGAGCAGTATCCTCCGACATATCTTTGGCAATGCGCTGACGATGATATTGTATCGCCCGACAATTATGAAAAGATGGTCGATGCTCTGGATGCAGCTGGAGTACACCATGAGGGAGTCATGTATTCAGAAGGGGGGCACGCATTGATGAAGCCCCATGCGCCGGAGACCGACTACTGGTGTATGAGCGTTATTGAGTTTCTTAAAGATTATCTCGACTAGGAAGCTGCATGTCGCTTTTTGAGCGGGTGATTTCGTCATGCAATGTTTTCGGTATTGATCGTGGTCGTGGATGAATGATGTTCTAGAATGTTCATACTGTCACATAAACGAACAGGAGCGAACATGCATATCTACTCTGTATCAGATCCCGAGTTCAAATCCTATGGTCGCGTGTGGGACGACGTGCCGTCCAACCTGACCGCCCCGCTTGTCGAGGCGCTTGCGGCTACTCCCATTCCCGAGGGCACCAAGTACGTGGCCTCCGCACCCGAGCTCGAGCAGGTTGAGGGTGTCGACACGCTCGGCCTGCTCATGTACGGCGGCCGTCCGTTCCAGCCGGGCTGGTGCAACGGCCACAACACGCGCCTCAACTGTCTGGAGTATCACCGTGCCAGTGAGTTTAATTTGGGTGCGCGCGACTTTATTCTGCTGCTGGCCAAGCGCGAGCAAATTGTCGACGGCAAGCTCGACACCGCTCAGGTCAAGGCCTTTCGCGTGCCCGCCGGCACGCTCGTCGAGGTTTACGCCACCACGCTTCACTACACGCCCTGCATGGTCGACGACGGCGGCTTTCAGGTGATGGTGGCGCTGCCGGCGGGCACCAACGGCCCGCGCCCCGAGGCTGCAGCCGACATGCCTGCCGCCGGTGACAGCTACTGCTACTGGAAGGCCGACAAGTGGGTCCTCTGCCACGCCGACAGCCCCAAGGCGGCCGAGGGCGGTTACGTGGGCCTCATCGGCAAAAACCTCGACATCACCTGCGACTAGGGGCTTTTGTTTTAATCTGTAACACCTGGCGGGCTAAATCGTCTCTACCTGTTACAGATCAAGACAAACCGCCCCAAACCACCACAAAGGTGCCTGTCCCCTTTGTGGTGGTTTGGGGCGGCGGTATCAGAAAGTGTCAGGCAGGGGCGGCTGCCGGACGCCCGCGCGCGAAAAGAAGTGTCGACCTGCGTTGCTGTCGTTGAGCGGCGCGCTGTTTGCGGGGATACTGAAGCTACGACAAACAGCGTGTGAAAGGATTGATGCATGGCTTTCCGTAAAGACTTCCTGTGGGGCGGCGCGACGGCTGCCAACCAGTGCGAGGGCGCTTACGACGTGGATGGCCGCGGCCTGGCCAACGTGGACGTGGCACCGCACGGCCCCGAGCGCTATGCGGTGGTCTCCGGCCAGCGCAAGATGCTCGACTTCGAGGACGGCTATTACTACCCCGCGCAGACCGGCATCGATTTCTATCACCACTACAAGGAGGACATCGCCCTCTTTGCCGAGATGGGCTTTAAGACCTTCCGCATGAGCCTGGCTTGGACCCGCATCTTCCCCAACGGTGACGAGACCGAGCCCAACGAGGCCGGCCTGGCTTTCTACGAGGATGTGTTCCGCGAGTGTCAGGCGCACGGCATCGAGCCGCTCGTGACCATCACGCACTTCGACTGCCCGATCCACCTCATCAAGGAGTACGGCGGCTGGCGCAACCGCAAGCTCATCGACTTCTACAAGAACCTCGCGACCACGATCTTTACCCGCTACAAGGGTCTGGTGAAGTACTGGCTCACCTTCAACGAGATCAATATGATCTTGCACCTGCCGTTTATGGGTGCCGGTCTGGTCTTTGAGGAGGGCGAGAACAAGGAGGCCGTCGAGTACCTGGCCGCCCACAACGAGCTCGTCGCCAGCGCTTGGGCAACCAAGATCGCTCACGAGATCGACCCTGAGGTCAAGATCGGTTGCATGCTTGCCGCAGGTAGCTACTACCCCTACAGCTGCCGTCCGGACGATGTGCGCCAAGCGCAGATTGACAACCAGAGCAACTATTTCTTCGTCGACGTTCAGAGCCGCGGCTACTACCCGGCCTATGCCGTCAAGAAGCTCGAGCGTTTGGGCATCGATGTGGGCATGACGGATGAGGACTGCGAGATCCTGGCCGCCAACACCGTCGACTTCATCAGCTTTAGCTATTACAGCACCCGTTGCTCCGCCGGTGCCGATAACCCCGACGTCGAGCGCACCCAGGGCAACGCCTTCGCCGGCGCCAAGAACCCCTACCTGCAGGAGAGCCAGTGGGGCTGGGCCATCGATCCGCTGGGCTTCCGCATCACCCTCAACGACCTGTACGACCGTTATCAGAAGCCGCTGTTTGTGGTCGAGAACGGTCTGGGCGCCAAGGACGTTGTCGAGGAGGATGGCTCCATCAACGACGACTACCGTATCGACTACCTGCGCCAGCATATCGCCGCGATGCGCGATGCGGTGACCGAGGACGGCGTTGACCTGCTGGGCTACACCACCTGGGGCCCGATCGACCTGGTGTCTGCCGGCACGGGCGAGATGTCCAAGCGCTACGGCTTTATCTATGTGGACCGCGACGACGCCGGCAACGGCACCCTCAAGCGTTCCAAAAAGAAGAGCTTTCACTGGTACAAGAAGGTTATCGCCACCAACGGCGAAGATTTGGCCTAGGCGTTCTCAACAGCAATAGCATCCTAACCAAGGCGCCCGGCGAGCAGCCTATGCCCGTCGGGTGCCTTGTTAAAAGAAGTAAAAACTTGCAATTGCACTACGGCGCGAGCACATCCAGCGGAACAACTTGGACGCCGCGGTCAGTGACATAGGCTTGTGAACCAAATCCAATGATTACGACTTTCGAAACTGGCGGGTTGTTTCCGGCGGCAACCATACGCTTCTCGACAGCAATAAGGCTGTCAGACGCCTCTTCGATTTGGGCGGAGCTGAGCTTGATTTCGACCGGGATCCACGTTCCACCGGGAGCCGCAATGACTGCATCGACTTCTAGATCGCGAGAATCGTGATAGTGATAGAGGCCCATTCCATTTGCCTGCGCATAAACCCACAAATCATGAAGGGCCAACGATTCAAAAAGCAGCCCAAGCGTCTTGAAATCTAGCAGCAATGTCGCCGGAGTCGCTCCGAGCGCAGCGGCCGCCAGTGACGGATCAGCGAGATGATGCTTCTTCGATTCTCTTAAGTGCACGGGAGATCTCATTGCGGGGTTCCATGCGGGAATATCGCGAACGAAACTAACCCGAGCGAGAAGGGATATATATGATGCCGCCGTTTGTCTCGATACTTCTCCACCAAGATCGGCTACGAGCGTCTTGAGTGTCGCCAAAGTGGATTCATTGCGCGCAAGCGATTCGATGACAGCTTTGACCTTTTCAGGGTCGCGGCGAGAGCCGTCGACACGAGACAAATCTTCTTCGGCGACTATGCCGATGTAACGTTTCGCCATCGCCGACGCAGCCAGCGCATCGCGACCGACCGCCGCGGGCCATCCGCCACGGACAACGTACTCGGCAATCGAGGCGGAATCCAGCGATCCGAAAGCGCCATTGAACTTTTCGCCAGAAATAATGCCCGACAGCTTAACCGCGCCGCTGGATTTCCCAAGCTCGAAAAGCGTCATGGTATCCATGCGCAATTTAGCGAACCTTCCAGCGCCACTGTGCATTGGACGTTCGTCGTCTCGCGGTGTCGCTGACCCCGTAAATATGAACTGACCAGGCTCGCCGCTGCGGTTGTCGCACTCAAACCGTGCCGCGTCCCAAAGTTTCGGAACCTCCTGCCACTCGTCAATCAGCCGCGGCACCTCGCCGGAAACGGCAAGAGCCGGGTCAGTCTCGGCACGCAAGCGATTCTCGAAGTTGCGGGACGGGTCCATGAGAAGGAGCCTGGACGCCGCACGGGTCTCGGCCGTGGTCGTCTTTCCGCACCATTTCGGTCCTTCGATGAGAACGGCGCCGAATATACCCAGCAGCTGGTCAAGCTCATTTTCGATAATTCTAGTGTAGTACTTCTTTGGCATAATTATCACCATTGTTTACCAGTACATTTAACCAAATATACAGTTACTATTTAACCAAATATCAATTCTTTGGTTAACCATATTTACGCATTTCAATTAACGAAACAGATTAAACATGTACTGTTTGAGTTGGCACTTGGGAAATCTCTCGCTGGGCAATCCGTTGCTACGGCTGAGGCCTCTTCGTCGAACCGACACCCCCGGCGAGCAACTTATGCCCGCCGGGCGCCTTGTTAAAAGAAGTGAAAGAAAGCAAAAGAAGTTAAAACTTGCAAAAGAAATTAAAGCGGGGGTGAGGGGCGTTTTTAGCTGTTTTGGGCCGCCGCGGCCAGCGGGGGCGGGTCGCGGCGGCCCAAACATCCTTGACGAGGGTGCCGGTGAAGTTACAGCAGCTCGCCGTGGCGGGCGATGTAGCGGCGCTTGGCCAGTTGGGTGAGCGCGATGTAGGCGGCGACAATGCCGATGAGCAGCGCGAAGAAGATTGGCGGCAGCGGCATGAGACCCAGCGCATCGGCGATGGGGCTTGCCGGCAGCCAAGTGACGAGCACCAGGCCCAGCACGGTGAGGAGGCACAGCGCGGGCGCGGCGTGGTCGCGCAGGCTCGGTAGGCGCGGGGAGCGCAGCATGTGGATTACGAGCGTCTGCGACCACATGGACTCGACAAACCAGCCGCTCTGGAAGATTGCGGCGAAGGTCGTCATGCCCGCGACGTTGCCCGCGGCGGCAAGCTTTGCCCAGCTCGCGCCCACGGTGGCGGGGCACACCACAAAGAAGAGCGCGGCGAAGGTCACGATGTCAAACAGCGAGCTCGCGGGGCCCAGCTCGAGCATAAAGCCCTGAATGGACGCGGCGTCCCAGGCGCGCGGACGGACGGTCCAGGCGTCGTCGACGGTGTCCCACGGCAGCGCGATGCACACGATCTCGTAGACCAGCGACAGCAGCACCAGCTGCAGAGCGCTCATGGGCAAAAACGGCAAGAACAGGCTCGCAGCGGTTACGGACAGCACGTTGCCAAAGTTGGAGCTCACCGTGGTCTTGAGGTACTTGAGCAGGTTGCCGTAGGTGCGGCGGCCTTCGATGATGCCGCGCTCGAGCACGCCCAGGTCCTTTTGGAGCAAGATGATATCGGCGGATTCCTTGGCGATATCGACGGCGGAGTCGACCGAGATGCCGCAGTCGCTCGCACGCATCGCGGCGGCGTCGTTGATGCCGTCGCCCATAAAGCCCACGGTGTGGCCGAGCAACTCGCGCATGACGCGCACCAGGCGCGCCTTCTGCAGCGGCGAGAGCTTGGCGAAGAGATGGGTGCTCTCGGCGCGCTCGGCAAGCTCGGCGTCGTCGAGCGCATCGATCTCGGAGCCCAGCAAGACGTTGCTCGCGTCGATGCCGATCTGCTCGCAGACGGTGGCGGCGACACGGTCATTGTCGCCGGTCAGGACCTTAACGGCGACGCCCTTGGCCTCGAGGGTGGCGACGGCGCCCGCGGCACTTGCTTTGGGCGGATCGAGGAAGGCCAAAAAGCCCATCAGCACCATGTCGCACTCGTCGGCGATGCCAAACTCGCCCACGCAGCGCGGATCGGTCTTCTGCGCCACAGCAATTACGCGCAGGCCCTCGGCGTTAAGCCCAGCGACCTGCTTGCGAATCTGGGCGAGCTTCTCGTCGGTGAGCGGCTGAGCGATGCCATCGACCTCGACAAAGGAGCAGATCTCGAGCATCTCCTCGGCAGCTCCCTTGGTAACCATCTGGGTTTTGCCTTGGGCGTCGGCTACAACTACGCTCAGGCGACGGCGCGAGAAATCGAAGGGCACCTCGTCGACCTTGGCATAGCGGTCACGCAGGCTCTGGCCCAGCATGGAATCGGGTGCTGCGGCCGAGGGCGTCACGTCGGCGCGGTCGATGACGGCCAGATCGATAAGGTTCTTGAGGCCAGTCTGGAAGAAGCTGTTCAAAAACGCATGGCGCAGCACGCGTGCGTCCTCGTTGCCGTTGGTGTTGAGGTAGCGCTCGAGCACGATGCGGTCTTCGGTGAGGGTGCCGGTCTTGTCGCAGCACAGGACGTCCATCGCGCCGAGGTTTTGGATCGCCGGCAGTTCCTTGACGATAACCTGACGACGGGCGAGGTCCTTGGCGCCCTGCGACAGGCTCGTGGTCACGATGACGGGAAGCATCTGCGGCGTGATGCCCACGGCCACGCTCGTGGCGAACAGCAGCGCGTCGATGACGTTGCCCTTGGTGGCGGCGTTGATGGCAAAGACGGCCGGCGCCATAACGAGCATGAGGCGTACGAGCAGCATGGAGACGCTCGAGACGCCGCGGTCAAACGCGCTCTTCTCGACGCGCCCGTTGAGCATCTTGGCGATGCCGCCCAGGTAAGTGTCCGAGCCGGTGGCAACGACAAGCGCCATGGCGGTGCCGTTTTGCACGGAGGTGCCGGTAAAGACGATGTTCTTGCAGGCAGAGAGTGGCAGCGCAGAGCCGTCGGCGCCCTCGACGACGGTGATGGCAGCGGTCTTCTCGACGGCCTCGCTCTCGCCGGTGAGCGCGGACTCGATCACAAATAGGTCGCGCGCGGTGATGACGCGGGCATCGGCCGGCACCATATCTCCGGCAGAGAGGCGGATCACATCACCGGGGACGAGCTCGTCGAAGGGGATCTCGACGCGCTCACCGTCGCGCAGGGCACAGCAGGTGTTGGAGACCAGGTCCTTGAGGGCCTCGGCCGCATTGCCGCTGCGGGCTTCTTGGATAAACTTCATACCGCCCGATACCAGCAACATGATGCCGATGACGATGACCGTGGAGGGGTCACGCTGCAGCTCGGGCACGGCGAGCACGTCGATGTAGAGCGAGACCAGTGCGAGGGCGGCGAGGATGCCAGCGAAGGGATCGACGAACGCGTCGGCGATGCGGCGGGCGAGCGTCTTGGTCGGCGCTTCGATGGTGTTGGGGCCGACGGCGCTCAGGCGCTCGGCGGCGTGCTCGGCGGTGAGGCCGTTTGCCGTGGCGTCAAGCAGTACGAGAGTGTCCTCAGCACAATGGGTGGCGGCGAATATGGTGTTCTTGGACAGGCCGGCGTGGGCGGCAGGGCGCGCCGTGCGGCGGCGCTTGGAGATAGCTTCGAGTACCGTAGCGGTTTTGAGCATCAGCATAGGGTCCTCCTTGTTGAAGGGAGTTAGCGTACGTGTCGAATTTGCTTTAAAAAACCTAGATGTCGCTCACGTCATACTCGCGAACCACCACAAAGGGGACAGGCACCTTTGTGGCGGTTTTGACGATCGGTTCGTGGCGCTTATGCGAATACGGAATCCTCGCGGCGTGCCGAGGGCGACATGCAGGTTTTTCGACTATGACTGCCTTCCATGGCACACCTCCTTATGGACGGGCGCAGCGCGCTTTGGGTATCTCGTACCCGTTTTAATCCGCCCGTATTCTTGATGAGGGGGTTTGACATGTCAACCCCCATTGTTCGGAAAACCGTTGCCCCTGACAAAGCCTTTACAGAATGCCGTGGCCTCAAAGCGCGCCCGCATCGACGCTTCGCCTGCGCTAAACTGGAAGGCACGTACGCGATTACGAGAGGAGCCCGCATGGAGGCTTACAAGCAAGAGTTCATCAAGTTCATGGTCGAGTCCGACGTTCTTAAGTTTGGCAGCTTTACGCTCAAGAGTGGCCGTCAGTCCCCGTTCTTTATGAACGCCGGCGCTTACGTGACGGGCTATCAGCTCAAGAAGCTGGGCGAGTATTACGCCCAGGCCATCCACGATAATTTTGGCGACGACTTTGATGTGCTGTTTGGACCGGCCTACAAGGGTATTCCGCTGGCCGTCGTGACCGCCATTGCCTACCACGAGCTGTACGGCAAGGAGGTCAAGTACTGCTGCGACCGCAAGGAGGCCAAGGACCACGGCGCCGATAAGGGCAACCTGCTGGGCTATGAGCCCCAGGACGGCGACCGCGTGGTCATGGTCGAGGACGTCACCACCAGCGGTAAGTCCATCGACGAGACCTATCCCAAGGTCAAGGCTGCTGCCGATGTCGAGATCAAGGGCCTGATCGTGTCCCTCAACCGCATGGAGGTCGGCAAGGGTGGCGTGACCACCGCGCAGAAGGAGATCGAGGCCAAGTACGGTTTCCCCGTCGCGAGCATCGTCTCCATGGCCGAGGTCGTCGAGACTCTCTACAACCACGAGATCGACGGCAAGGTCGTCATCGACGATGAGCTCAAGGACGCCATCGACGCCTACTACGAGCAGTACGGAGTTCGTTAGTTACGCGGTTCTACGAACCGCGTAACGGCTCGACGCTGCAAACCCGCCAGAGCGGCAATCTGCCTTTCAACTTCGGCGGCATGAC
>CAJJSS010000033.1:0-23549 GCA_905194545.1 Coriobacteriaceae bacterium
AAAGGGCGGAGGCGGGGCATGCCCCGCCTCTTACACCACATCTCTGCGCGCTACCCGCTGCGGCCTGTTCGGAAGCAAAAGTGGGCGCTAAGCGCTGTAACCCATCGCCTGCAGGACAAACATGACGACCGTGAGCACCGTAATCACGGCGATAGTCGCCCACGTGAGCACGTTCCACACGCGGCCGTTGCGGTTGGCGCCCATAATGTGACGGTCGGCGGCGATAACCACTTGGAACACCAGAACCACGGGCAGTAGCACGCCATTGATGACCTGCGAGGTCATCATAATCTGGAACAGATCGACGCCGGGCATAAGCACCAGCACGGCAGAGATACCGATGATGGCCGTAATGATGCCGCGATAGACCGGGGCCTCGTCCCAGCTGCGGTCGGCACCGCGCTCCCAGCCAAATGCTTCGCAGATAGCGCTCGACGTAACGCCCGGCAGCACGCAGGCAGCCAAGAAACTCGCCGCGACCAGGCCCGAGGCAAACAGTACCGTAGACCACTGACCCGCAATAGGCTCCAGCGCGCGGGCAGCATCGGCAGCATCGCTAATCTGAATACCCGCCGGGAACAATACCGTGCCGGTCGTGATGATAATAAAGCCGGCAATGATATCGGCAGCGATCGAGCCGCTCACGGTATCAATACGCTGCAGCACGATATCGTCCTCGCCCGCGTTCTTATCGACCACGTTGTTCTGCGCCAAGAAAATCATCCACGGCGCGATAGTGGTACCGATCGTTGCGACCACGAGCGACACGTAGCTGGGGTCATTTTGAATGTTGGGCACGACCAGGTCGACCGCGACCTCACCCCAGTTGGGGCCAGCCATAAACGCGGCGACGATATAGGTCACGAACACGCAGCTCACCAGCAGCAGAATCTTCTCGATGCGCTGGAAACTACCCGACATGGTAAGCATCCACACCAGCAGCGCCACCAACGGCACCGAGATGCTCGCCGGCACGCCAAAGAGAGCAAGGCCGCTGGCGATGCCCGCAAACTCCGAAATGGTCACAGCCGTGTTGGCGATCAACAGCGCCGCCATGGCCAACACGCTCTTGCGCACGCCAAAGCGCTCGCGAATGAGCGATGCCAGGCCCTTGCCCGTGACGCAGCCGCAGCGCGCCGCGGTCTCCTGCGTCACGATGAGCAGCACAGTCATGACGGGAAGCATCCAGAGCATCTTGTAGCCATAGCTGGCGCCCGCGCTGGAATACGTTGCAATGCCGCCGGCGTCATTGCCCGAAAGCGCCGCCAGCAGACCGGGGCCCATAGCGCCAAAGATGGCCGCGATGGTCAGCTTTTGCTTGGTGCCCGACTTTTGCTTGGTATTTTGCACGCGACCACCTAACCCATGACTGACATGGCGAGCAGCACCGCGGCGATGCAATACGCCACACACGAGATCATGACGGCAATGACGTTCATGGCGGTGCCCGACGTGTTGAGGTCATGCTCGTCACGCCAGAACAGCACCATCAGGTAGATCACGGCACTCATGTTGCCAACCAGGCAAATGATGGCAGCGATATTAAAACACCCGGTAAAGAGTTGCTCCTCAAACATGGACGCATCGGGGAACGCGGCGGTACGCACCAATTGCGCGCACAGATAGGTCACGAGCGACAGGATCAGGCCCATACCGGTGCTCTGGAAGAAGAATCCCAGGTAGGGCTTAGGCTCGTCGTCGTGGACGTCGTATTCCAGGAAGTAGTTCTTGACGAACGACACCATGCGCGAGGCCGCCAGCAGCACGAGCGGCATGGCGCACATGGGAAACACCACCAGATGCGCGGAGCCGAGCGCCGTTCCCAGCACGGTCGCCATGATGCACGACGCGATGCCCCATACAACAACCCAGTATTGGCGATGCACGAACCAGCTGAGCACATTCGTCGAGTCGTCGGACGCGCTATCGCCCGAGCCGACACCGGCGATCTGCAGGTCCTCCTGATGCTCCTCGGCGATAACGTCCATGGCGTCGTCGAAGGTCACGATACCCAAGATGTGGCGGTTCTCGTCACAGACGGGGATAGCGACCAGGTCATACTTGGTCATCTCGTCCGTTACGTCTTCCTGGTCCTCGTCGGGCGACACATAGACCAGGTCGCGATAGGCCAGCTGACCCAACGTGGCGTCGCGGTCGGCTACGATCAGCGTGCGCAGCGAAAGCACGCCGGTCAGCATGCCGCTCGGATCCTCGGTATAGACGTAGTAGACGCTCTCGAAGTCCTCGTCGAGCTCGCGAATCGCCTCGATGGCGTCACCGACCGTTGCCGTGGCGGGCAGGGAAACAAACTCCGAGGTCATGATGCGGCCGGCGGTGTTGTCCTCATACCCCAGCAGGTTACGAATCGCCTTCTCCTCCTTGACGCCCATCAGGCGCAGGAGCTTCTCGGCCTTCTCGTAATCGAGCTCGTCGATCAGGTCGGCTGCATCGTCCGGGTCCATCATGGCCAGCATCGACGATGCGTCCGTATCGGACAGGCCCTCGAGCATCTCGGTCATAAGCTCGTCGTCATCGAACTCCGAGATGGCCTCGGCGGCCTGGGCAGTATCGAGCTGTGCAAACACCTGCGCACGTAGGCGCGGGTCGAGCTGCTCGATAATGTCGGCGATGTCGGCAGGGTGCAGCTCGCCGAGCGTCTTGTGCGACACCGAGAGCTGGATATTCTTGGTCGAGCGGTCGAGCAGGTCCATGTAGGACCAGGCGATGATATCCTCGCTCAACGGCTTGCCCAGGTGCTTCATAAAGCCCTCGGCAACATGCTCGAGCGTGGGGCTGATCGCGCGCAGCAAGCCGCGGGCGCCAACCTCGGCACCCAGCAGACGCAGCTGATTTTCGCCCGACATGGAAAACTTGATGTCGTTTACGCGCACGACCTTCATGCCCTGCGTGTCGACGATCTGCTTGTTGAGCACGTCGCGTGCGAGCAAGAGCTCGGTCGGCTGCAGGTACGAAAAACGGATTTCGGTGGCCGACGCCTTAAGGTACACGCCCGTCTCGTCGATACGGTCGACCCATTTGCGCCAGCTGATCATAAACGGCGTCTTGCCGGGACCGCGGAACGCGAGCGACGTCACGTGTGGAAAAACTTCGCCGGTAGCAATACCAAAATCGTTGACCACGCCGAGCTTTTCGCCGTCGACGTCCAAGACCGGCAATTTGAGCATCTCACTCAGATAATTCAATGGTGCTCCCCATCATTATTCCTCCGAACGCGGCCGCATGTGCGGCGTCCGGGGGCTTCTGGATATGTATACGCATGCGCGGGCGGCACGCCGCTCGACGCCTACACCCCGTGCATGCGCAAAAAGCACCTGCATGGGGTCATCGACTGTATGGTCGAGGTTTGGATTTCACCTGTAACCTTTCTCTTGACCCTCATTAACCGCAGTAACTATAGCATCAGCATCGCCCTGCGGCATCGAATTTATGCGCTGCACATTGCAGGCATACCAAACGCTGACGCATCCGTGACATAGCCATTGGGGACGTTCTTAAATGACTACCCAATAACTACTCTGTGGTGTCGTTGTCCTCGGCAAGTTGGGGGAACACGGCGTCCTTGGGCATGGTGGCCTTCGTCAGCGAGGTGAGCTTTTTGCTCAGCGACGTGTCCGTCTTGACCAGGTCGCTGAGCGTCACGATCTTGTAGCCGTCGGCGGCAAGGCCGTCGATGATCTGCGGCAGTGCCTCAAGCGTCTGCTCGGCGCATTCGTCTCTATCGGTGAGCAGCACGATATTGCCCGGCGTCACCGAATCGAGCACCGTCGAGACCTGCTCGTCGGCACCGTTGAGCAGCCAGTCGCCCGAGTCAATATTCCACGAGACCACGGCGGAGACCAGGTCCACCGCATCAATCCAGTTTTGCTCGTCAAAGGCAGCGTAGGGGGCACGCAGCAGCATCGTCTTCACGCCGGTCGCCGACTTAATCGCATCGGTGCCTTTCGCGATCTGCTCGCGTACCGCCTCACGGTCCTGACCCTTGAGCGAATCGTCGCTGTAGCTGTTGGATCCGATCTCGCACCCGGCATCGACAATCGCCTTGGCCGTGGCGGACGAGGCCTCGACCGCATCGCCCGACAGGAAGAACGTCGCGGTGACGCCTTTCTCCTTGAGCACCTGCAAGATCTGCTTGGTCGCGCCACTCGGGCCCTCGTCAAACGTCAGCGCAACGTACTTTTCGTTACCCTTGGGCGCCACGCTGGCGCACGCAACGACGCAATCGGTAGCGGGCACAACCTCGCCGCGGTCCTGCGTCTTACCCGATTGCTCGCCGACCCACACCTCCGAGCGGCCCTGGACACCCCACGTCTGCACATACTCGATAGCGCCCGTGCCCTCGACCTTGAGCTTGGGCTCGATAACCGTAGCCTGAACCTCATGCTTCTCGTAGGTGTTACGGCCATCCTTGACCGTCACCTTCTCGCCACCCTCAAGTTCGCGGCTATCCCATTTGCCCTGCTTCACGCGCTTGCCGTCCACCTTAACCGACAGCTTTTCGCCGCCATGGCGCTTGAGCACGCTGTCATCGACGGCCAGCAGGTCGCCTGCGTCGTAGGTGTCAGTCAACTCCTGGTCGTCGATAAGATTCTGCAGCGTAGAGCCCACGCGCACCGCGGTCTTTTGCCCGTTGAGCTCCACGTCCACGCTGCGGTTGACGTAGCCCACGACGGCAGCGATAAACAGCACAAGCGCACAACCCACGGCGATGAGCGCATAGGGCAGACGGGACGGTCGGCGCGGCGAGCGCCCGTTGCCGATGCGCGCACTGCGGTCGCTAAACCCGCGGCTATGGTTGAGGTACATCGCGCCGGGCTTACGGCGGCGACGGCGCTGACCGCTGGGCAGCTGCCCCAGGTCGCGGCGCGCCGTCGGACGCGCACCCGAACGCCCGTTTAAGTTGGATCCATTTTGGCGCATGTGCCCTCCCCCATAAACACAGCAAGCCGGAGCAACAGGTCTCCGGCTTGCCTCCCATCATTTGGTACGTCGCTATTTTGTAGCTTTTGACGAGCCTCCGCTCGCCTTTTGGTATTCGTCCTTAAAGGCCTTGAACATGCCGCGCGTCTTGCCGAGCTGCTTGCCCAGTGCGCGGCTGCCCTTGTCCACGGCAACCGACCCCTTGTCGTCGAGCACCTTGGCGCCCTTTTTGACCTTATCGCCCACCACGACGCTGGCCTCGGCGGCCTTGGCAGCCGCACCGCCCGAATACCCGAGCGACTTGACCTCGTCCGAGACGACCATCGCGCCGTTCTCGTAGCCGCGCAGCATCGTCGGCGGCACCTGCGTGTCGCCCACCAGCACGCTCGAAGCGGCACCGGCGGTCACATAGAATGCCTGTACGATGCCCGAGCGTGGCTTGAACTCAACGTCCGAGCAGTAGCCCACAACATCGCCCGATTCCGTGCGCACGTCCATGCCAACCCAGATGATGCAATCGTCCAGGTTGATATCGAGGCGCTTGGCCGCGGCGGCATCGTACGTGCCCTTGACGTCATCGACCGCAATGGCGCCCTCGTAGACACCAATGGCGTCTAGCGCTACGAATCGGTCGGGGCGCTCGATCATGCCCGCGATATCGGACTGGCGGACCATAAAGCCGACCACACGCGTACCGCCCGGGGTAAAGACCGGAAAGTGAATCTTTCCGAGCTTTTTAGGGCTGCGCGGCGTGCCGTCCTTTTTGGTGCGCTTGTCCTCGGTAGGCTTGCGATAGATCTTGGCGCCGACAAAATCCCCGGCGCGCATTATGCCTCGGTCGAGGGCTCCGCGGCCTCGGTATCAGCCTCGACGGCGTTCTCGACCACGACGTCGGCGGCAGGCGTCACGTTGCCGCCCGAAATGGCGTCGTTGAGCTGCTCGCGCAGCTGGTCCATGCGCTCGCGGGCCAGGTCGACCTTGGCGCGCAGGTCGTCGGTCTTGGCGTCGACCATCGGGCCAAAGTCATTCACCGCGGCACGGGCCTCCTCGGCGCTGTGCTCGTAGGTGTCGCGCATATTGTCCCAGGCGTCGTTGGCGATATCGGCAGCCATGGCGCGGGTCTCGGCGCCCGAGCGCGGGGCCAGAGCAACACCGATAATAGCGCCGGCAGCAGCACCAAAAAGTGCGCCGGAGACAAAGCTGAAAGTCTTACCCATGATCATTCCTCTCCTGCGGGCACGTCGGTGCCCACCGTTTGAATGCTGTCCATTATACCCGCAGCGCATCACTTGCCGCTCCGCTCATCTGCGTACGGCAAAGGCGCAGGTACGTGATGGTGATAAACGCGTAGGCCTACTCCTGAGGCATAGCCGGCATGGCCACCGTGGCACCCGGGTCCTCGCCGGCGCCGTCCACGAGCGGCAGGCCGCCCTCATGCGCAGGTCCTGCCGGAACCGTCGCCGCACCGCCAAAGACGGCAGCGGAGGCCTCGTGGTTCTCGGCAACCGCGCCCTCGGTATCAATCGCCACCTGGGGCTCGTCGTCAAAGTTGGGGACGCCCTGGGGCTCGGTGGGAACGGGCTCGGCGGTCGCATCGGCAACGGGCTCGGCGTCGACCGGCACATCGCCCTCGTCAGCGCCCTCGTCCTCGGCAGCATCTTCGCCGTTCGCAGCAGCGACGGCCTCGTGAGGATCCTTGCCCTCGGCCTCGGCGCGCATGCCCAGCACCAGGTTGCGCAGGCCCGCGACCGTGCCTTCCACGTCGGGGGCAGGCTGGTCGGCGTGCAGGTACGCCCAGTCCATCATAAAGGTGGCCGACGACAGCGCACCGATGGCCAGTGCGTCGTCGGGGCACGAAAGCTCGACCTCAAAGACACGCTCGTCATGCTCGCTTACGCGCGTGCGGCCGCACGAGATGCTACCGGCAAGACCGGTCTCGTTCATGAGCTCGACCGTCACATGCTCAAGCAGATGGCAGAGCTCGGTCTGACCCATGCAGTCCTGGAACTCGCGGCCGGAATCGCCCAGGCACAGGTGCTTGGCAATCGCGGGCACCAGGTAGTACACGCGCGCCGTGGCCTCGATGTCCTCCGAGGTCATGAGCGGCATGCCGGGGTTCACCAGCACATGCGCGCAGATCTTGTCCTCACTGACGGTGACCTTAAGGATGTTGAACAGGCCTGCCATAACTCTCCCCTACTCTTCCTTGTCCTACTCGTCGCCATCGTGCGAGTCCACAGAGCCCGCACCCGACGTCGTCGGCTCGTCTACCGAAGACTCGGAATCCTTCTTATCGGTTTCGGCCGGAGCGATCACGCGAATGAGCGAGATGCGCTGGCCACGCATCGACTGCACTTTAAACTTGTACCCCGCGACCTCAAACACCTCTCCGATGTCGGGCACCGAGTCGCAAAGCTCCAAAATCCAGCCGGCGATGGTCTCATAATCATCGCTTTCCTCAAGCGGCCAACCAAGCTCAATCGCGTCATCGCACGAAAAACGCCCATCAACAAGCCACTCGCGGCGCGAAAGGCGCGTGAGGTACTTGTTGTCGGGGTCGAACTCGTCCTCGATCTCGCCGACGATCTCCTCGACGATATCTTCGATGGTGATGATACCGGCCGTGCCGCCGTACTCGTCCACGACGACCACGATCTGGTCGTGCGAGGTCTGCATCTCGGACAGCAGCGGCAGGATGTCCTTGGTATCGGGCACAAAGGTGGCGTCGCGCAAAAAGCTGGCGATGGGCTGGTCGCCCTTGCCGTCGAGCGCGGGCTGGATCAGGTCCTTGATGTGCGCGATGCCGGCGACGTTGTCGGGATCCTCGTGATAGACGGGGATGCGGCTAAAGCCGGTCTGGCGCATGGTAGACAGCACGTCGGCGACCGTCTCGTCGTCCTCGCACATGGTGGTGTCCACGCGCGGCACCATGACCTCGCGGGCAACGGTGTCGCCCAGGTCGAAGATCTCGTGAATCATGCGCTTTTCCTCGTCGAGCAGGTCGTCCTGCTCCGAGACCATGTACTTGATCTCTTCTTCCGAGACGTTCTGGCGGTCGTCGGCACTCTTGATGCGCAGGATACGGGCCAGGCCATCGGAGCAAGCGCCAGTCAGCCACACGAGCGGGCGAGCAATCTTCTGGAACACGGAAAGCGGGCCCACGACCTGCTTGGACACGCCCTCGGCATTGGCCAGGCCGATGCGCTTGGGGACGAGCTCGCCGATCACGATGGACACGAAGGCGACCGCGACGGTGATGATGACCGGCGCCAGGCCGCGCGCGATGGCGGAGAGCGGCGCGATGCCAAAGCTCATGAGCCACGTGGCAAGTGGGTCGGACAGGCTCGTCGAGGCGACGGCGGACGAGGCGAAGCCCACGAGCGTGATGGCGACCTGGATGGTGGCGAGCAGCTGGTCGGAATCGGCGGCCAGCTTAATGGCGCGCTCGGCGCGCTTATCGCCCTCCTCGGCCTCATGCTCCAGCACGGCGCGCTTGGCCGTGGTGAGCGCCATCTCGGACATAGAGAAGTAGCCGTTGATGAGGGTCAAAACGAGGGTAGTGATAAGGGAGATGGTTATGTCCATCGGGAGTTTCTCGAACCTCCAAGATTCGGGACGTCAGGTCAAAACGTTGATGACGGATACGGCAATTGCACCGGCGCCCAAACGAGGACGCGGGCGCGCAGGCGCGGTCGCTAGATTACGAAGAGAATCACCGCCATGAACTGGAAGATGCTGCCGGCGAGCACCCACAAGTGGAAAACACTGTGCAGATAGCGCACGTTTTTGGCGATATAGAACGGCACGCCCACGGTGTAGCACACGCCGCCGACGGCGAGCAGGGCAAGCGCCACGGGGTTCAGCAGCGCCACGAGTGCGGGCAGTTTAAAGACAACGAGCCAGCCCATCAGCAGATAGACCAGGCCGCTTACCCAGTGCGGCTGGCGCTCGCGCATAAAGCACTCGAGGGCAATGCCGATAATGGCGATGGCCCATACGGCGAAGAACAGCGCAGCGCCGCCGTCGTTTGCGAGCGTGATGAGGCAAAACGGCGTATAGCTGCCGGCTATGAGCAGGTAGATGCAGCTGTGGTCGATGATGCGGAACACGCGCTTGGCGCGCGCGGGTTGAATCGCATGGTAGAGCGTGGAGGCTAGGTACTCGAGGATGATGCTGACGCCATAGACAATTGCCGCGGCCATGTGGGCCGGGCCACCGCCGCGCAGGGCAGCGAATACGATCAGGAGCACCAGGCCCGCGATACCCAGCAGACAGCCGACACCATGGGTGACGGAGTTCATGATCTCCTCGCCCACCGTGTAGTGCGGAACGGCCGCGGCCTTGGGTCGCGGCTTGGAACTGTCGCTCGAATCGGACATGCCGGTTACATCCTCCAACGTAAAGAGTTCTCAACACTATATCAAAGCGTCTGGGTGCGTGCGAAATTTGCACCATACGTGACCCTTTGTTTACCCATTCTTTGCCTGTTGACGCATCAACGGCGAACGTCCATAATGCGCTTGCATTAAATGTTGATGCATTAACATCTTATAGGAGAATACCGCATGGCTCAAAACGCACATTCCCATCGAAAGCTCAAGATAGCCGGCATCGTTGCACTGGTGGTTGTCATTGCGCTGCTCGGATTTGCCGGCAACTTTCTGTTTGACTTCGCGCTGAATCCCCGCGCGCCATACACCATGAAGATGATGCAGGACGGCAAGGACGACAAAGAAAGTGAGCAGCCGGATGCCGAGGGAACCGAGGCGCGGGCATTGTTTAAAGAGAACCGCGAGAGCAGCAGCCTCACCGCAGATGACGGAACCGAACTTGCCGCTTGGTATTTTGCCGCCCCAGAGAGCACGCACAATTACGCTATCTGCCTACACGGATACACCGATGAGCCCATCGGCATGGCCCGATACGTCAAACGATTCCACGACCGCGGCATGAACGTACTCGCACCCGCCGCCCGCGCCCACGAGCGCTCCGGCGGCGACTATATCGGCATGGGTTGGCCCGAGCGGCTCGATGTCGTTGCATGGATTGGGCGGATCGTTCAGGCTGACCCCGAGGCGCGCATCCTGGTCTTTGGCGAGTCGATGGGTGCAGCAACCGCTATGAACGTCGCGGGGGAATCTCTGCCTGCAAACGTAAAATGCATTATCGAGGACTGCGGTTATACGAGTGTTTGGGACGAGTTTTCCCTGCAGCTCAAGGACGTGTTCGGCCTGCCCAGCTTTCCCTTGCTCGATGTAGCAAACTTAGTGTGCAACGTGCGCGCAGGCTACGACTTTCATAAGGCAAGCAGTGTGGACCAACTCAAACACGCGACGGTTCCCATGCTGTTTATCCACGGCGACCAGGACACCTTTGTGCCGTACGACATGCTCGACCAAAACTACGACGCGTGCGCCAGCACGGTCAAGCAAAAGCTCACCATCCATGGCGCCACCCACGCCAAGAGTGCGCAGGTCGACCCCGAACTCTACTGGAACACGGTCGACAACTTCCTCGACGAGTATTATTTAGACAAATAGTACGGTTTACTGGTCTATATGACCCCCTAGCACTTCCGAAAAGCCGCCCGTGGGCACTGTGCTCACGGGCGGCTTTTGCTAACGCTGCGCTACAAAAGCGCTTGATTTGTCCAATAGCTAGATGCTACTTGACCTCGATGAGCTCGTACTTGCTCGTGCCCAGGCCGATCTTCTCGGCATGCGCGATGCACGCGCGCCAGTCGGTGTCGGGATGCGTGATGCAGAAGGGATCCTTGGCCTGCTCGCCCTCCAGATGCTCGTGATTATGCTCCATCTTGGCCGCGCTGTCGGTAAGCTCGGTGTTAGGCAGCGGCTCGGACGCCAGGACGGCGTCGGCGCAGGCCTGGTCGATGGCGACCGGGTCGAAGCTCGCGAACATGCCGATGTCGTTGACGATGGGCGTGTCATTCTCGGGATGGCAGTCGCAGTTGGGGCTGATGTCCATGGCGAGCGAGATGTGGAAGCTCGGGCGGCCGTCGACGATGGCCTTGGTGTACTCAGCGATCTTGTAGTTGAGTACGTCGGCCGCGGCATCATAGTCGGGCTTGATGCAGTCCTGGTTGCACGCCGCAATGCAGCGTCCGCAGCCCACGCAGCGATCGTGGTCGATGGCAGCCACATGAACCGTGCGAGTGCTGCCGTTGGCAAGCTCGCGCTCACGCGTACCGTCAAACGTGATGGCGCTGTGCGCGCATATCTTCTCGCAGGCACGGCAGCCAACGCAGTTGGTGGTATCGACGCTCGGCTTGCCAGCGGCGTGCTGCTCCATCTTGCCGGCACGGCTACCGCCGCCCATACCCAGGTTCTTCATGGCGCCGCCAAAGCCGGCCTGCTCATGGCCCTTAAAGTGGGTGAGGCTAATCACGATGTCGGCGTCCATGAGTGCCTGGCCGATCTTTGCCTCGCGCACGTACTCGCCGCCCTCGACCGGAACGAGCGCCTCGTCGGTGCCCTTGAGGCCGTCGGCGATGATGATCTGGCAACCCGTGGCATACGGGGTAAAGCCGTTCTGGTAGGCGGTGTCGATGTGCTCGAGCGCGTTTTTGCGGCTGCCCACATAGAGCGTGTTGCAGTCGGTGAGGAAGGGTTTGCCGCCCAGCTCCTTCACGACGTCTGCGACGGCGCGGGCGTAGTTTGGGCGCAGAAAGCTCAGGTTACCCAGCTCGCCAAAGTGAATCTTGATAGCGACGAACTTGTTCTCGAAGTCGATCTGCTCAATGCCGGCGCGGCGAATGAGGCGTTTGAGTTTGTCGAGCTGGCTCTCGCGAGCATGCGTGCGCAGGTTGGTGAAGTACACCTTTGCCGGTGCTGCGGGTGCGGTTGCGGTCATAGATCTATCCCCTCGGTCTATATGGCGTTACAGACATAGAGGATGGTACCCGTTGAAGTGGGGTTGAAGTCAAGCGCAACGCCGAGTCGCTAGGAACTCATTGGGGACAGACTTAAATGAGTGCTTGCCGCCCGGCCAGCGAGCCGGCGATCCGGCAAAGACTGTCCCCAACGACTAGTCGTTTAAGAACGTCCCCAATGACTACTCCTGCACCTTGAGGGCTTCGGCCAGGCTGACGCGCTTGATAGAGCGCGTGTGCAGCAGCGCCACGACCAGGTAGGTCGCAAAGCCGATGCCGATGCATGCAGCCATGGACCAAGCGGGCACGTAGATCTCGATATTGCCGTTGTAGGCGAGCAGCATCGAGCGGAAGATGGCCGTGAGCGAGCCAATAATGACCGGCAGGCTCAGCACGAGCGACGCCGCCACGCACAGCGTGATCGAGCGGATGTACAGATGCGAGATCTCGCTATCGCGATAGCCAAAGACTTTCATGTAGCTGATCGAACGGGCGCTGTGGTCGATCACCGCCTTGGTCAGCAGGTACATAAACAGCAGGAAGATAAACACCGCGAGCCCGACCATCATGCCGATCATTTTGCTCATCATGCCGATAAACTGGTCACCCACGGCGCGCATGTCGTCGGGCGTGGTGTCACCGGCAAAGTAACGAGCATCGAGGTCGAGCTTCTCGTCGCTCACATAGCCGTTAAAGTAGGCGGCGTCGTTGCCGAACAGCTCGTTAAAGTCATCGATGCTCATATAGATATTCATGTCCGACTTTGAACCCCAGATGCAGTCCTTACCCGCGTACTCAAGAGAATAATCCCGAGCCTCGTACTTGTCGCGAAGCTCGACCTTCTGGCCCTCGCTCCAGCCAAACTTATCGAGCAGACCGCCGCCAAAGACGACGCGCCCGTCGCCGACGTTGAGGTCTTTCCAATAGCGCGAATGAGATGAAATGCCGTAGACGGAAATCGTCTCCTCGCCATTACCATCGCCGCGGTCGTATTGCAGCTGGTAAACGGCATATTTCTCGGCCTGCGCGATTGCGCCCGCGCCGTTGTCGGTCGTGTTGATCGGGTGAATGTCGTCGTTGTCGGTGTCGATCTTAGAGGCCTTGTCGATCAGGTCGATGGCCTCATCGCGGTCGCAGCCGAGGGCATCGGCAAGATCGTCGAGGCGTGCGTAGAGCGCATCCTTCTTGTCCTTGACCTTAGCAAGCGCATCCTGCGCTGCAGTCAGGCTCTCGGCAGACGGAGATGCGGTCGCGGCATCGGCTGCCGTCTGCGCCGCATCGGCCGCGTCGTCAAGCTCGTCATCGGCATCCTGGGCGGCGGAGAGCAGCGCGCCGTCAATCGACTGCAAGCGCTCGAGCGCCGACCACTGCTCGCGCTCCTCAGCAGTGCCCTCGAGCTCCAGCGGCGCCTTGAGTGTGTACTGATGCTCGGCGACCAGGCTCGTCTCGAGGTTGTCCGCGTAGTGCGTCATCGTGGGCAAAATCGCCAGGCCAAAGAGCAGCAGCAGCGAGGCGAATGCAATGCCCACGAAGAGCGTGGCGAAGTTGCCCAGGTTGCGCAGGAAGACGCGCAGGCGGAAGCGCGAGACAAAGCCCATGCGCTCCGGCAGCTGCAGGCCGCGCTTGGTGCCCGATTTGCCGCTCGCCTCGTGACGAAGGAACTGCAACGGCGTCTTGCCCATCTTGCGAAGCAGGCCCACCAGCGTGATGAGAATGAGCGCGGCGGCGGGAACCACGGCGCACTTCACAAAGATCTCCCAGCTCCAGTACACCTGGAAGGGCGGCAGACTGTACGATCCGTAATAGAGGCTGCGCATGGGCTCGGTAAAGAACGCAACGCCGAGCGCAGTGCCCAAAAGCGCCGCGACCACGCCCACGATGGCGGGGAGTGCCAGGTAGTGCAGGACGATCTCGCGACGGCGATAACCGCTGGCGAGCAGCGTGCCGATGATGGCGCTCTCCTCCTCGATGGTGGCGTCGGTAAGGACCACAAAGACGAACGCCATGATCACGATAATGATGTCGAGCAACGTCGTCCACATCATGGAGTCGCCGTCCACGTCATCGCGCGCATAGCCAATGCCCTGATTGGAATCGGCGTCGATCAGATCGTCCACGCGCGCATCGGCGTCGGTCAGTGCCTCGACCATACCTTGCTCGACGTCGATGCGGTCCGCGGTGGGGAGGTCGCGATCGGTAAAGGTGAAGGAGTAGGTGTAGGCGGGTGCGCCGCCGGCATCTTCGAGCGCGGCAAAGCCGCCATCGGTGACCTCGGCCACGCCGTACGTGATGGTGTTCACCGTAAAGTCCGAGTTGTTGAGGAACAGCGCCTGGCTATCGGGCTGGGTCATGATGCCGCAGATGATGTAGGTGCGGCCCTCAAGCTCAACCTTATCGCCCACGGCGAGGTCGTTGTTGGTGGCGAAGACGCGGTCGATAGCCACCTCGTCGTCCGCCTTGGGCTCCTTGCCCTCACAGTAGGACGCGATATCGACCTTGGTGCGGTGCGCATAGGTGCGCAGTGTGCGCTTGGTGCCATCGTCGCCGGCGGTCTTTTTGATGATGGCGTCGATGGAGAAATTCTTGTAGAGCGTAACGCCGCCGACGTCGTCGGCTGCATCCTCGGCTGCCTTGAGCTGGTCGTCGGTAGCCTCGAAGGAGGTGGTCACGCGGCCGTCCTCAATCGTGTACGCATCGCGCATGTCGTCGATAAGGCAACCGATGGAATGCGCCGCGAGCAAAAAGCCCGAGGTGAGAGCGATGCTCCCGCACATAAGCAAAAAGATGCCCAGGTACTTGCCGATATTGCGGCGCAGCTCGCGCGGGAGTCGCTTTGCGAGAGGTGTCATGGCATCGCCTACCAATCGAGCTCGGCGGCCGCAACGGGCGACTCGTTGAGCCCATCCTCGACGATGCGGCCGTCGCGCAGGCGCAGCACGCGGTTGGCCATGCGGGCGATGGCGGCGTTGTGGGTGACGATGATGATGGTGCAGCCGTAGGTGCGGTTAACATCCTCCATGAGCTGCAAGATTTCCTTGGATGTCTTGTAGTCAAGCGCGCCGGTGGGCTCGTCGCACAGCAGCAGGCCCGGGTTTTTGACGAGTGCGCGGCCGATGGCGCAACGCTGCTGTTGGCCGCCCGAGACCTGGCGCGGGAACTTGTTGCGGTGCTCGTAGAGGCCCAGCGAACGCAGCAGGTCGTCGACATTGAGCGGGTTTTTGGACAGGTGCGCCGTGACCTCGATGTTCTCCTTGATGGTGAGATCGGGCACCAGGTTGTAGAACTGGAAGACAAAACCCAGCTCACGGCGGCGATACTCGCCCAGATCGGTAGGTTTGAGCACCGTGAGGGCGCAGCCGTCCACCATGATGGAGCCACCGTCGGCATCCTCCAGGCCGCCGATCAGGTTGAGAAAGGTCGACTTGCCCGAGCCCGAGGGCCCCAGCATGACGCAGATCTCGCCGCGGTTGATGGACGTGTCGATGCCATCGAGTACCGTCAGGCGCGCATCACCGTCGCCGTAGTGTTTCCTGAGCCCGCTGACCTGGACATAGGCTTGCTTTGTCGACATGCTATCCCCCGTTGTTAGCCTTCTGCTACTTTTCTAGGGTAATAGTAAACCCAGGCGAACTATTTTTAAGCGACAGGCGCGATTTTTTCCAAACCAGTCATTGGGTACTCATTGGGGACAGACTTAAATGACTGAAACCACTCATTTAAGTCTGTCCCCAATGAATGCCGGGACTGTCCCCAAGTGCCGGCAGGAAAGGAACGTCCCCAAGTGCCGACATATTGGGACAGTCCTTGCCGGCACGACCGGCGGGCCGGCGAATCGACAAAGACTGCCTCCGATGACTAGCCGTTTAAGAACGTCCCCGATGACCAGGTAGCTAGGCGTGGGATTTGGCGCGGGTGAGGGCCAGGCCTACGGCGGCGATGGCGGCGGCGAAGAGCACCGTGACGCCCAGGTCGCAGGCGATGTCGCCCAACACGGTGGCCGTTAGATCCGAGGCAAGCGCCTTGCCGATCGCGTCGTTCACCCAAAACGTCGGCACAAAGTGCGCCACCGTCTGCACGGCCGAGCCCATGAGCGACAGCGGCATCCAGGCGCCGCCCAAAAACGTCATGAGCATGCCGAGTAAGTTGCCCACGCCGTTGATCAGCTCCTCGCGCGCGCCCAAGCTCGACAGGGTAAAGCCAACGGCCAGCGGCGTGCACGCCAGGGCAAGCGTCGCCGCCAGCGCCAGGCACACGCGACCCACACCGACCTCGGCGACCGCGCCGGCAAAGCCCACGACACCCACCATGCTCGACACGAACCAGATGCAGACGGTAAGCACCGCGGCAGCCGCGAACACAGCAAGCGAACGCTGGCGCTCGGAGACCGGGCCGGCCTCCATGCGGCGCACGCGCTCGGGCTCGTTCATACCCGAAAACACCAGTCCCACCGAAACGATGACCGATGAGATGATCGCGTACGCGCCAAAGTTGAAGTACGACTCGAGCGTGGCTGCGGCAGTCGAGTCAACCTTGACCTGCTCGATCTGGACCTCCGCGCGCTTTGCGGCGGCGTGCTCGGCGGTCTTGGCGACACTGGCCCCGGAGGCAGCAGGCTCAAGCACCGCCGCAGCGCCCGCGAGCGAGATCCACCGCGAAACCTCGGCAGACGAAAGCGCCGCCGCCATGGTGCCGGAACCGTAGGTCACATCGAGCTTGGGCAAGTCCTCCCCCGCACGGGCGGCCGCAACAAGATCGTCCTCAAACCCCTCCGGGATAAAGAACACGCAGTCGGCGCTGCCCTTGGCGCTGTTGCTCTTGGAGAGCGCGTCCGCAAGGTCGTACGTGTCGTCGCCGACGCCCGTGACCAGGTCAAAGCGCGAACCCAGGTGCCTGGTAAGCGCACGCGAAAGATCGCTGCCGTCGCGGTCGACCACAATCACGTTGGCGTCGTAGGGCTTGTACTCGGTCAGCTGCGACGAGTTCCAGCTGACCGAGGCCGCAATGAACACGCCCATGAGTGAAATGAACACCGTGTAGATGAGCAGGTAGAACGGGTGCGCGAGCGCCATGCGAAGCGCGGTCTTAAAGGTGCTCATAGCGGCTCCTTCCAAAGATCAGCGTAGCGGCGGCGACAAACACCAGGGCCATGAGGACAAGCGCACCGGCGCGAACGACAAAGGGACCCAGATCCTCAAAGAAATACAGGCGGTTGAACATATCGCAGATGAGCTTGACGGGGTTGAGCCAGCACTCGGCCGGACAGGCGCGGGCAACATCGTCGGCAAGCGCCATCGCCGGCTCGCCGTAGAGTCCGGCGAACAGGGCGCACGTGGTGGCAAAGCCCGTGAGGATGCCCGATTTGGACGCCTTGCCGCCCTTAACGGGAAGCGTCCCCACAAAAAGCCCCAGGCCCGTGGCAGCAAGCGCAGATGCGGTGCCGCCCGCCAGGCACAGCCCCTCGCGCCCGCCAAAGTCGATGCCGACCACCAGGCGCACGTAGCCGATCGCGATCGCCATCGAGGCAAATGAGACCAGCCACGAGCCGACAAAAATGCCGGCCAGCGACGCCGTCTTGGAGACGCCGCCCACGCAGCGGCGCGCGCCGAGGCCGGACAGATTGGGCTGCAGATCGACGACGGCCAGGGCCGCAAACTCGGAAGACATCATCGCGACCAGGCCAAAGAGCGCGTAATAGTAGATGGTCGTACCGTCGGGCGTGGTGCGCGTAAGGCTCACGCGGCGAGTGCCGCCCTTAAGCGACAGGGCGCGCGCAACCGCCTCCGGGTCGGCGAGCGCCGCCGGGTTGTCCTGGGCAATCTGGCGCATGAGCTCGGCATTTTGCGTATACGAGCTCGCCACCGTCTCCAGGATGCTGCGGTCGGTGAGCACCGTACTGGCGCGCGAGCTATCGTAGCTCGAAAGCAACGTAAGCTTGGGCGCGCCCGCGTCGTCGACCGTGTAGACGCCCGCAACCTCGCCGGACTTGAGCGCATGGTTCGCCTCGGCCGCGTCGTCGCACTCGTGGATCTTAAGCAGCTGGTCGTCGCCCTCCTTGGCAAGCGACGTCGCCACGTCCTTAAAGGTCGAAGCGTCCCAGGCCTCGTCGGCGACAACGGCTACCGGCACCGGATCGACCTTGCCGTCGGAGCTGAGGTTCGCAAACATAAACATGAACATCGTGGAAAGCGCAATGGGAAAGAGCGCGCCCCAGACCCATGTGCTCGGCCGGCGCAGCAGCGTCTTGACCGTGATAATGATGGTGTTGATCATGGCTGCCCCCTAGTCGCGTAGCTCGCGGCCGGTGATCTCGAGGAACACGTCGTTGAGGGTCGGCGGCTCGCTCCACACGCGACCGAGTGCCACGTCGGCGGCGCGCAGCGTGTCAAGGATGTCGACCAGATTATGTGGGCTCGCCTCGCAGGTGCAGATGAGCTCGCCGCCGGACAGCTCAACCGAAAGCACGTGCTCCAGAGCGCGCAGCCGCTCGACCGTGGCGGGCTCGACGGCGCCGACCTCGACGGTCACGCGCTCGCCCATCTGAATCATGCGCTTGAGCTCGTCGTTGGTGCCCTGCGCCAGCACGCGGCCGCCGTCCATGATCATGATGCGGCTGCAGATCTGCTCGACCTCCTCCATGTAATGGCTGGTATACACCACCGTGGCGCCCTCGTCGCGCAGGCGGCAGATGCCCTCCAGAATGGCGTTGCGGCTCTGCGGATCGACTGCCACTGTGGGCTCGTCAAAGAAGATGAGCTCGGGCTTGTGCGCGATGCCGCAGGCAATGTTGAGACGGCGTGCCAAGCCGCCCGAGAGCTTTCCGGGGCGAAACTTGGTAAAGTCGCCCAAGCCGACAAAGTCGATCGCCTCGTCCACCAGCGCGCGGCGGCGCTTGCGGTCGTTGACGTAGAGGCTGCAGAAATAGTCGATGTTTTCGCGCACGGTGAGCTCGTCAAACACCGCCACCTGCTGTGGCACCACGCCGACGCGACGCTTAAGGTCGTAGCGGGTGGGCGTCATGGGCTCGCCGAACAGCTCGATGGTGCCCTTGTCGTAAGCGAGCAGCTGCAGGATGCAGTTGATGGACGTGGTCTTGCCCGAGCCGTTGGGGCCCAGCAGGCCAAAGATCTCGCCAGGGGCAATACTCAGGTTAAAGTGGTCGAGCGCGATAAGATCGTCGTAGCGCTTGACGAGGTTTTCGACGTGGACGATATCTGTCATGAGGCGGCCCTTCTGTTGGTCGTGGCCCGGTACGATTGCATCATCGCAGGAGAGGACGGCGCGCACCAGTGAGCTTTGTCACGAGTGCGAGGGGGCAGAGGCGAAACCCCCGCTCGCGCGAGCGATCGACGCCGCTTTGCCGCGCGGGAGGAATGTCACGGTTGCCCCGGGCGGCGCCTCCCCCGCGCGCAGCATCGCGTACAATACCCGTATGAACAGGCTTTTCGACAAATCGATTGTGCTGGCGTGCTGTATTGCGGCCGCCATGGGTCTTGCCGTGGACGCTCGTCTGGTTGTGGCGTTTTGCCTTGGCGTTATGGCCACCTCGGCGTCGGAAGTCGCACGAGAAGAACACGCCCATCGCGCGAGCGAGGCCGCGAGCTACGCTTACATCATCGCTGCCGTCTTCGTGCCGCCATTTATGCCGTTCGCACCCCTTGCCTTCTATGACATCGCGCGACGCGTGCGCCGTGAACGCATCTGGCCCGCGCTGGCGATTGGCGCCGTGTTTGTCTGCGCGCTTGTCGCGGACCTTCGTGGCGGCGTGCTCACCACCCGAACGCTGTTGCTAACCGCCATCCTTTCGATCGCTGCCACGTTGCTGTCGCTGCGCACCGCGCAGCTGGAGCGCGAACAGGATCGCATGCGTCGCACCCGCGACAAGCTGCAAGAACGCGCCCTGGTACTCGAGGCACGCAACCGCGACCTCGCCGACCGCCAGGACTACGAAGTCGAGCTCGCAACGCTCGCCGAACGCGCCCGCATCGCGCGCGAGATCCACGATAACGTGGGCCACCAGCTCACGCGCGCTTCGCTCCAAACCGAAGCCTTGCGCGTGGTCCACGCCAACGAGCCCGGCGTCGCCGCCGATTTCGCCGATGTCAAACGCACGGTTGACGAGGCGCTCCAGCTCGTGCGCGCCAGCGTCCACGCGCTCAACGACAATGCAACCAACCTCTCCGTGCAGCTCGAGCGCATCGTTGAAGGCGTACGCTCGGACAGCGGCCCACAGATTGAGCTTGAAGTTTTGGCCGAGCATGCGCCCGCCAACGTCGCCAACTGCTTTGCGGCGGTCCTGCGCGAGGCGCTCTCCAACACCATGCGCCACGCTTGCGCCCAGACCGTCACCGCACGATGCATGGAGCATCCGTCGTTTTACCAGCTCATCGTTACCGACGATGGCGTGGGCGGGGTCCAAGCAATCGGCCGTGGCGCCGCGGAGGGCATGGGGCTCGTCTCCATGCGCGAGCGCATCGAGGCGCTTGGCGGCACCTTCACCGCCGGTCCGCGCGCCGGCGCCGGCGGCTGGCGCGTGTTTGCCACCGTTCCCAAACAGCAAGGAGATGAGGACCGATGAGGCTCATAGTTGTCGATGACGACCACTTGGTAGTCGATTCACTCAAGATTATCCTAGGCGCCCAGCCGCAGATCGAGGTGGTGGGTACCGGCGCCAATGGCGACGACGCGGTCGCGCTCTACGCTGAGCACACGCCCGACATCGCGCTGCTCGACATTCAGATGCCGGGGCGCGACGGACTTTCGGCGGCACGCGAGATCCTTGAGCGCGACCCTGCGGCGCGCGTGGTGTTTCTGACGACATTCTCGGATGACGAGTACATTGTGTCGGCGCTTAAACTGGGCGCCCGCGGCTATCTGATCAAAACCGATGTCTCCGCCATTCCACCGGCGTTGGCGCAGGTCATGGACGGTAAACGCGTGCTCGAGGGTAAGGCGATCGAGGATGTCGACTTTGATGGGGCGGACGCTGAAGCCGGTGCGACCCGCCGGCCCGCGGCCTTTGCCGGTCTGACCGACCGCGAGTTCGAAGTCGCCGAGCTCATCGCCCGCGGTCTCGACAACAGGGAGATCGCCGCCACAGCCTACATGGGCGAAGGCACCGTGCGCAACCACATCAGCTCGATCCTGGCCAAAATGGACCTGCGCAACCGTACGCAGATCGCCATCGCCTACCTGCGAGGGCAGTTGCCCGAAGATTGACCGCCCCGGCAGAGTAAAATGGCTGTTACCGATTTAATGCCATTTCAAAACTATGTCGGTTTACTACGATGAATCGTCCACCTTCGATCACGGCAAATTGAGCGCTTGCAAAACCGCAGGTAGAACGCTTGCGATATTTAGAAAAATGCAGTCATGGTCGGGAATGTCGAATTCGTCGTAGTAAACCGGCATAGTTTTGTTCGGTCGGCCCTGCACGAGCGCCTCCGCAAGGCTCGCGGGACCAAAATGATCTGCTTTCTTCCGCCCGCGGAGATCGGCTGACGGCGCTCGCCACGAAATGGGCCCATCTACTACGTTTGACTCGATACCCCCGACCATAACCGCTATTCATGAAAAATCGCAGGCGTTCTACCTGCGGTTTTCATTTCGCATTGCTTGCCGTGGTCGAGGGCTGCCGCCTAAACGTAGTAGATGGGCCCATTTCGTGGCAGACGAGTCACGCGATAGCCCTCGCGAGGCCAAAATAGTCCGTTTTCCTCCGTCCACGGGAGTTAAAGGGCTGTTACGGATATGCTGCCATTCCAAAACTACGCCGGATTACGGAGCTAAAGTCGGAGCCCTCATCCATACCCCCTATTTTTGAAAAACAACAGGCTATCTACCTGCGGGTTTGTTTTTGCGATTTTCTGTATGGTCGGAGGTTCGCTATCCAGTCCCGTAATCCGGCATAGTTTTGTTCGCAGCGGCACAACCGCGCGCTCACGCGCGGGGCCGGCGGGGCATTTTTGCCCCGCCGGCCCCTATTCCAGTTCTACCCCTGCGCTACTCCGGCTTGGTTTCTACTGTGGGAGTCTTGTCCGCTGCGACTGGGGTGCGGGCGGTGTCCATAGTCAGGCAGTGCTTGGGGCAGCTCTCGATGCACTCACCGCACACCACGCAGGCATACGGGTCGATCGACCACGTTCCACCCTTGCGATCGACTGCGAGCGCGCCCGCCGGACAGCGACGCGCACACATGCCGCAGCAGATGCACGCGTCCATGTCGTTGACGATATGCCCGCGCAAGCGCTCGGGTGCCGCGAGCTTCTCCTGCGGATAGCACACCGTTACCGGCTGCTTGACCATAGAGCCCAAGGCCGTCTTGGCAAATGTCAGCAAACTCATGCCGCGCCTACCTTTCCGTGCAGCTAATGCAGGGGTCGATGGTCAGGATAATCATGGGCACGTTGGCAAGGAGCACGCCCTGCAGCGCATGTGTCAGACCCGCCAGGTTCTGCGACGTCGGCGTGCGCACGCGGAAGCGGTCCAGGTTCTTGGTGCCGTTACCGCGCACATAGTAATACGCCTCGCCGCGCGGCTGCTCAATCACAACCTCGCCGCGTGCGCCGTCGGCCGGCGTAAGCTTGGTGCGCCCGCCGATCCCGTCGTGCGGAATCTTGCCCACAAGCTCCTTAATGATGTCCATGGCCTGCGTGACCTCGGCACAGCGCACCTGGCAGCGGGCATAGCAATCGCCATCGGTGGCGACAACCGGCTCAAACGCAGCCAGGTCCGCATAGGCACCGTCGCTAAACATGCGCACGTCGTAGTCCACGCCCGAGGCGCGCCCAAACGGGCCGACCATCGACAGATCCAGCGCGTCCTTCTTGCTGATCACGCCCACGCCATGCAGGCGCTCGCCACAGCTGACGTCGTCCAAAAACGTATGCACCAGGGCCTCGTAGTCGGGACGCATGGCATCGAGCGTCTGGACAATGCCAGCCAGCTCGGAGTCCTCAATGTCGTGCTTTAGGCCGCCGATCTCGTTAATCGAAAGGATCACGCGGCCACCGCACGTGCTCTCGAAGATCTTGAGAATCTGCTCGCGCAGGGTCCACGACCGATAGAACAGCGCCTCGAAGCCAAAGGCATCGGCGAGCAGGCCCAGCCACAGCAGGTGCGAGTGGATGCGCGAAAGCTCGTGCAAAATAGTGCGGATATACTGCACGCGGCCGGGCACCTCGATGTCGAGCATGCGCTCGCAGGCGCTGGCATAGCCGTAGCTGTGGCCCACGGCGCAAATGCCGCAGATGCGCTCGGCGATGTAGCCAAACTGGTGCATGTCGCGCTTTTCGGTGAGCTTCTCGAGTCCGCGGTGCACAAAGCCGATCTGCGGAATTGCCTCGATGACGCGGTCGTCCTCGATCACCAGGTCCAGATGAAGCGGCTCGGGCAGCACCGGGTGCTGCGGGCCAAACGGAATTACGGAGCGATGAGCCATGGACCTTACGCCTCCTTTTTCTGCTTGTCGCGGGCGGCCTTGGCGGCAAGCGCCGCACGGACCTTGGCCGCTTTCTCGGGATCCATGGCGGCGAGCTTTGCCTCCATCTCGGCGGCCTCGAGCGCGGCCTTCGCAGCGGCATCGTCATGCTGGGCATCGGAGCCGGCAGCAGCAGCGGGCTGAGCAGCGGCAGTGCCCGCAGCATCGCCGGCACCCGCGGCACCCTCCCCCGCAGCAGCCGCAGCCGCGGCGGCCTTCTTGGCCGCGGCCTTGTGCGCCTTGGCC
>CAJJSS010000034.1:0-23068 GCA_905194545.1 Coriobacteriaceae bacterium
CTGGTGATCTCCGCCTTGAGAGGGCGGCGTCCTAAACCGCTAGACGAACGGGCCACATGACATCTGCACTGCCGTGCTGCGAGGAAATATATTACGGGACAAAAAACATCAGCGCAAGAAGAAATTCCAAATTGCCGAAAAAATTGTCGGCAGGTTATGGAACGCGCAGGTCAACTGGTTAGCTAGTTCAAGTTGAGATGAGCCAGGAGGGCTTCGCGGTTGTTGGGGATGTTGTCCTCGATCACGGCGTCGAGGGCAGCGTTGAGAAGCTGCCCCAGCTCCGGCCCCGGCTTGACGCCGGCGCGGATCAGATCGCCACCATTGATGGCAAGCATCTTGAGTGTATAGGGCTCCCCCGCCTGCAGCAGATCGTGGGCGAGCGTACGCATCTCCTCGATCGTCTCGACGTAATAGAAGCACGAGGGCGCCTTGCCGAGCGTGTCGGCACGCTTAAGGTCCATGAGCTCGTCCATCAGACGCGGCGTATCGACACCCTCGCCCGAAAGCGCGCGCATCATATTGAGCAGGCAGGAGCGCTCGGGGCGCAGCGGCTTGTCATGGTATTTGATCAGCAGGCACACATCGCGCACCAAATCGTGCGAGAGTGCCAGGCGATCCATGATGACACGCGCCTTCTTGGCGCCGAGCTCGGGATGACCGTAGAAGTGGCCGCTGCCGTCGTGATCGACCGTAAAGCACTCGGGTTTGGAAACGTCGTGCAAAAACGCAGCCCACATAAGGCTCGACGAGGGCGCGACGCCGTCGCACAGCGCCAGCTCCCCTGCCACCGTCAGCACGCGGGCGATATGCTCGTAGACGTTAAACGCATGATAGACGCTGCGTTGATCAAACCCGCGAGCGGACGCGAGCTCGGGCACGGCGGCGCAAACAAGCTCGGGGTAGCGCAGCATCGCGTCTCCCCCATGGCCGGTCGAAAGGATACCCTCGAGCTCAATGCCCACGCGCTCGCGCGCCACAGCATCGAGCAGCGGCGCGCACTCGGCAAGCGCCTGTTTAGTCTTAGGCTCGATCATAAAATCCAGACGGCAGGCAAAACGCACCGCGCGCAGCATGCGAAGCGCGTCCTCGTTAAAACGACGCTTGGGATCTCCAACGGCGCGGATGAGCTTGCGGTCTAGGTCGCCCTGACCATCGTAGCGGTCGACAAGACCACGCTCGGGATGCCAGGCCATAGCGTTAACGGTAAAGTCACGACGCGCCAGATCGTCCTCAAGCGACGCCGCACGCTCCACACTCTGGGGATGGCGGCCGTCGGTGTAAAAGCCGTCTAGGCGGTAGGTGGTGACCTCAATGCGCTCATCATCGCAAATAGCCGTGATGCCGCCAAATTTTATGCCCGACTCAACCACGGCAATATCAGCCGCTTCGAGCGCCTCTTTGGACTCCTGCCACAGGCCGCTGCAGCACATGTCAACATCGTGGCTGGGGCGTCCCATCAGGGCATCACGTACCCAACCGCCCACGTACCAAGCCTCAAGACCTGCTGCCTCAAGCGCACGCAGGACACGGATAGAGGCATCGGTCGGCTGCGTACCGTTGAGCGAAACATTGCACATGCCTATGGCCTCCTGCGACTATCAAATTGGCTATCGATTGCGTCTGCAAGAAGTCTAGCAAGAAACAGCCTCCACTGCACACGCAAGTCCGATAAACAAAAACGCATCCGTCCTGGTCTAAGACGGATGCGAAATAATTGAACTATTCAGGCAAGGTGCCGGAACTAGCAAACCTGACGAATTGCAATACCCTTCTGATACTCATCGACCTTGGCAAAATCGCCCAGACCCGGGCACTCGACCACGTTGGCGCCGGTGGCCATCGAGAGGCGCAGGGCGTCCTCGACGCGCTCGGGAGCGTCGTGCCACACGGACAGGAAGGCAGCGAGCGAGGAATCGCCGGCGCACACCGTCGACAGCAGCTTGACGTCGAAGGTGCGATTGGCAAACCAAATGTGCTCGCCGTTGGAGAAGTACGCACCGGCGCCACCAAGGGTCAGCAGCACGTTCTTGGCGCCCTTGGCGTGCAGCTCGGCCATCGCGCCCTTGACGGACTCGTCGTCGCCACCGCTCACCTTAATGCCAAAGATGTCGAGCAGCTCGTCATCGTTGGGCTTGATCAGCAGCGGCTCCATGGCAATGAGGTCTGCCAGCTGATGGCTCGAGATATCGAGGACGAACTCGGCCCCCTTGGCCTTGACGCGGCGCAGGACCTCGGCCAGGAAGCCCGCGGAAGTGTTGGGAGGCAGCGAGCCGCTGATGACCAGGCAGGTCATGTCATCGAGCGAATCGATGAGCTCAAACATCTCCTGCTCGTTGGCCTCGTTGATGGCGGCACCGGCGTTGACCATGTTGTACTCGGTGTCGGGGCCGGCGTTGAGGAACACATTGACGCGCGTGATGCCGTCGGTCCACACGGGCTTGACGGGCACGCCCAGGGCCTCGGCGCCCTTAACGATAAACTCGCCCGAGAAGCCGGCGAAGAAACCCAGGATCGTGGTGTCGACACCGTAGTGGTCAAGCGTAAACGAGACGTTGAGGCCCTTGCCGTTGGGCGTGTAGACGGCGTTGCGGGTACGCGTAACAGTGTTGGCAGCAAGGCTGTCGCAGGCGATGTTGTAGTCAATGGCGGGATTTGCAGTGAGCGTGTAAATCATGAATGTTCCTTTCACGAAGTAACGTGTTAATGAAAGTATATTCCACGCATCGGCAAAAGGCTAGGACAACTCGGTGAACGGTGTGGAAGCGATGAAGTACGGCGGGACACCTCTCCCCCGTGGCGGAACAAAAAAGGCGCCCCGGCCGAAACCGGGGCGCCGCATGCGCACGAATATGTCGCGTTTCGATTACTGACGATCGAGCTTACGGACAGCAACGCGCTTGCTGTACTCGTCGACGTGACCGAAGTCGCCGATGCCGACGGACTCGGCAACGTTGGCGCCAGTGGCCATAGCGAGCTTCATGGCCTCCTCGACGTTGTCGCGATCCCTGTACCACTTGTGCAGGAACGCAGCGAGGGTGCAGTCGCCGGCGCAGACGGAAGAAACCAGCTTGATGTTGAACTCACGCTTGGCGTACCAGATGTCCTCGCCGTTGGAGAAGTAAGCGTCGCCGCGGCTACCACGGGTAAGCAGCACGTTCTGAACGCCAGCGTCGTGAGCCATCTTCATGGCAACGCGAACCTCGTCGTCGGTGTCGACCGGCACGCCGAAGATGGCCTTCATCTCATGATGGTTCGGCTTGATGAGCAGCGGCTTCTTGTGAGCGAGCTCCTTGAGCTTGTCGGAGGACAGGTCCAGGACGACGTCGGCGCCACGAGCCTGAGCGTGCTCCATGACCTGAGCCAGGAAGTCGGGCGTGGCTTTGGGAGGCACGGAGCCGGAGACGATCAGGCACTCAAGATCGCCCGCGGTGTCCAGGATGTTGTAGAGCTCCTCCTGGTGCTGCGGCGTAATAGGAGCGCCGGGGTTCAGGATGCCGTACTCGTGCTGGCCATCGTTGACGTAGGTGTTGATGCGCGTGATACCGTCGGTCCAGACCGGGCGGCAGAGGCAACCCAGGTTCATGACCTCCTCGACGATAAACTTGCCCGTGAAGCCAGCGAAGAAGCCGAGTGCGACGGTGTCGACGCCCATCTTCTTAAAGGCGAAGGACACGTCGAGGCCCTTGCCGTTAGCCGTGTAGCTGGCCGAGCCGGTGCGGACGTTCTCATCGGGCTCGAGCGGAGAGCTCGAAACCGTCATGTCGACAGCCGGGTTAGCGGTTAGCGTGTAGAACATTTACAGTACCCCCTGTATATGTGAGGGCCGCGTGGCCGGCCCATTCCAACCACGCGGTTACCTCTGATACCAAATTAGCGAGCTGCGGACTCGAGCAGTGCCTTGACCTCGGCGGCGGTGTTGCAGGCGAGTGCCTTCTCGGCGAGCTCGTCGCACTCGGCCTTGGTCCACTGGCTAATGGTCTTGCGGGCGCGCAGGATGGACGGAGCGCTCATCGAGAACTCCTCCAGGCCCCAGCTGATCAGCAGCGGCTCGAGCAGCGGATCGGCAGCGGCCTCGCCGCACATACCGACCATGATGCCGGCCTTAACGCCGCTCTCGATGATGTTCTTGAGCGAGCGGAGCACGGCGGGATAGTACACCTGGTACAGGTTGGAGATGGTGTCGTTACCACGGTCGGCGCACATGGTGTAGCCGATCAGGTCGTTGGTGCCAATGGAGAAGAAGTCGGCGACCTCGGCCAGACGGTCTGCGAGCAGCGAAGCGGCGGGCGTCTCGACCATAATGCCGACCTCGATGTTCTCGTTGAACTTGCGACCCTCTTCGGTCAGCTCGGCCTTGCACTGCTCGACGAGCTCCTTGACAGCCAAGACCTCCTCGACGCAGGTGACGAGCGGGATCATGATCTTGACGTCACCGAAGGCGCTAGCGCGCAGCAGAGCGCGGAGCTGGACCTTGTACTGGTCGGGATTGGCCAGGCAGTAACGCACGGCGCGGAAGCCCATGAAGGGGTTATCTTCCTTGACCATGTGCAGATACGGAATCTCCTTGTCGCCGCCCACATCGAGCGTGCGGATGATGACCGGAGCACCCTTGAGCGCGCTGGCGACCTTACGGTAGGCGTTGAACTGCTCCTCCTCGGAAGGAAGCTCAGCAGAGTCCATGAACAGGAACTCGGAGCGGAACAGACCGATAGCCTCGGCGTCGTGATCGAGCGCGTTGGGCACGTCATCGGGGTTACCGATGTTGCAGGCGATGATCTTCTTGATGCCATCGGCAGTCACGGACGGCTTGCCACGGAAGGCCTCGAGGGCTGCCTTCTCGGCAGCGAAGGCCTCGGCCTTGGCGGTATAGGCAGTGAGCGTTTCCTCGTCGGGATCGGCCTCAACGATACCCTTGCCACCGTCGACGACAACGGTCATACCGTTGCGCAGCGCGGTGCAGCTGTTGGAAACCGAAAGGACAGCCGGGATCTCGAGGGCGCGCGCGATGATCGCGGAGTGCGACGTGCGGCCACCGGTCTCGGTGACGATACCGGCAACGTGGGCCTTATCGATCGTGGCGGTCATGGACGGCGTGAGGTCGTGCACGACAACGACAGTATTCTCGGGCAGGACGGAGAGGTCGACGACCTCCTTGCCCAGCAGCTCGGCCAGAATACCGGTGCGGATGTCGGCGATGTCGGCCGCGCGCAGACGGAACATCTCGTCGTCCATGGACAGGAACATGTTCTCGAACATGGTCGAGGTGTCCATGAGCGCCTGCTCGGCGCAGGTGCCGCCGTCAATGGCGGCGTTGATGGCGTCGGTCATGCCCGGGTCCTGAGCCAGGACAATGTGTCCGCTCATGATCTCGGCCTCGGCCTCGCCCACCGTCTCCTTCATGTGGTCGGCCTGAGCCTGGGTCTTCTCGCAGAAGACCGAAAGAGCGGACTGATAGCGCTCCTTCTCTGCTGCCGAATCAGCAACCTCGTGCGGCTCAAACGTCAAGTCGGGATCGACGGCGACCATGACGGTGCCGATACCGATGCCCTCGGAAGCGTTGACTCCCTGATACATTCCCATTCCTCTCTACGTGTCATGTGATAAAGCGTTTTGCCATATCCATGACAAAAGAGCGCAGCTACCTTACAACAGGTCACTGCGCCCCCAAATATGAACTTAGTTGTTCAACATGCGACCCGTTTGAGTTCTACTCGCCAAGACCGCTCTTGATGAGCTCGATGGCAGCAGCCAGAGCCTCGGCCTCGTCAGCGCCGTCGCACTTGACCTCGACCTCGGTGCCGCAGGGGATACCAGCAGCCATGAGGGCCATCGGGGACTTGCCGTTGACCTCCTTCTCGGGGGTGACGACCGTCACGTCACAGGCGTACTTGCCCATGGTGGAGGCGAACAGACCAGCCGGACGCATGTGCAGACCCTGAGGATTAACGAGGGTAGCCTTCTCAGAAACCATAGTTGACTCCTTTTTTGTGTTTAACCCCTGTCATGCATGTGGCAGGAGTCAGATTCACGACGTTGTTTATATTAACTCACATCAAACGGTTTTTCATTGTGTTTCGCACGAATTGTTGGACAGATGTCGTTCGCTGTCCGCTCGCCTGCCGGGCGGGGCGGTTAAGTTTGCTGCTCTACAGTCCTGCGCAAGACGGAAAGCACATTAAGTGCTTTCCTTTGCGTGCGGAACTCGCGACAAACTTAACCGCCCCGCCCGGCAGGCGAGCTGCGGGAACATGCTTCCGTCCAAGAAATATCGTGCAAAAGGAATTCTGGCTGAATTATTGTTCGCGTGGGTGATTCAGTCGATGAGGGCTATTTATGCCCTGTCGGGGACTAAGGAGTGTCCCGGGGTGCCGGCAGGAAAGGAACGTCCCTGAGTGCCGGGTGGTATGAAAAAAGGCGAGGACCCGTAGGGAGTCCTCGCCTTTGTTGCAGGGGGCGATGTTATTCGCGTACTGCGGAATTAGACCAGGCGGGCGTTGATCGTCTTGGCGATCTCGGCGGCGTCGGTGGAACCCTTGACGGTGGCACGGAAGTCCTCGTCCATGAGCGCCTCGGCGACCTTGGACAGGATTTTGAGGTGCGTAGTGCCGGCCTGGGCACCGGGGATGAGCAGGGCGATAGCCACGTTGACGGGAGCGCCGTCCATGGTGTCCCAACCGGTCACGCCGGACTCGTCCTTGACGACGATGACGGCAGCCTCGGTAATGGCGTCGGACTTGGCATGCGGGATGGCGAAGCCCTCCATCATGCCCGTGGTGCCCTCGGCCTCGCGGGCCAGGAAGGCGTTCATGACGGCGTCGGCGTCGCTGGCGATACCGGCCTTGACGGCCTGGTTGGAAACGAAGCTCAGAGCCTCGTCACGAGAAGCGAAGTCCTCGGCGACAAAGACATTCTCGACCTTCACGAAGTCGGCAGCCTCGGCCTTGGGGGCCTCGACGGCAGCGGCCTTGGGAGCCTCAACCGGCTTGGCTGCAGGAGCGGCCTTCTGGTTCTTCTCGAAGTCGTACTTCTTGAAGGCCACGAACAGGATGCCACCGACCACAGCGCCGATGAGGATCGCGAGGACCCACAGCGGACCGTTCTCGACAACGGGCAGGACCAGGAAGCCACCGTGAGGCGCCGGGTCGTGAACGTTGAACATAATGGTCAGGATCGAAGCGATAGAGGAACCGAGCATCATGATGGGCATGACGGGCCAGATGTTCTTGGTCATGAACGGAATGGCGCCCTCGGTGATGTGGGTGCAACCAAGGATGAGGTTGACGATACCGGCGTCGTGATCCTCCTGGCTGAAGTACTTCTTGCCGACAACGACGGCGAAGGTGGTGATCAGCGGCGGAACGATGCAAGCGGCGGAGACGGCAGCCATGAAGTTGGTGCCGAAGTTGTAGGTATCGGTGCCAACGCCAGCAGCCAGTGCCTCGGTGAGCATAGCGGTACCGGTGACGTAAGCAGCCTTGTTGACCGGGCCACCCATGTCAAAGGCGCACATGCAGCCGATGGCAAGACCCAGGACAACGGCGCCAGAGGCGGACAGGCCCTTGAGGAAGTCCATCATGGCGGTGTTGATGGCAGCCATGGGGCCGGAAATACCGAGCATGACCAGGCCGACGATAGCCGTCGAGAACAGCGGGTACAGGAAGATGGCCTTGAGGCCGTCCAGGTTCTTGGGCAGACCGGCAAAGACCTTCTCGAGCAGCAGGATGACATAGCCGGCGAGGAAGCCGCCGACGATGCCGCCCAGGAAGCCGAAACCCACGCCGGCGCCACCGGCGTCGATCATACCGGTCTCGGCGTTAACAGGCAGGCCCTGGATGGCGATCATACCGGCAACAAAACCGGGGACGAGCGCAGGACGCTTGCCGATGGATTCGGCGATGTAGGCGGAAAGCACCGGAACCATGAGGTTCATGGCGATGCCGCCGATGATCTTGAGCATCGCAGCAAAGCTGTTGTAGTCAGACGCAGTCGAATCGAAAGACGTAATGCCCCACAGGAACGAAACAGCGGTCAGGACACCACCGGCAACGACGAAGACCAGCATGTGGCTGACGCCGTTCATAAGATGCTTGTAGATGACGTGGCCGATGGACTCCTTCTCCTCGACCTCGTCCTCGACATCGGCAGCAGCGGCAACCGTGCTGTCGCCCTTGGCGGCGAGCGCGCGGTCAATCAGCTTACCGGCGGCCTCAACGGACAGTGCCTTGGAAACACCAACGGAAACCATGGGCTTGCCGGCGAAACGCTCGGCCTGGACATCCTTGTCAGCTGCGACGACGACGGCCTTGGCACCGGCGATCTCGCTCTTGGTGAGCTCGTTCTCGACACCGACCTGGCCATGAGTCTCGACCTTAATGGTCAGACCGCGCTCGGCAGCTGCCTTCTCTAGCGCCTCCTTCGCCATGAAGGTGTGCGCAATGCCGGTCGGGCAACCGGTCGCGGCGATGATGTCAAACTTAGCCATGTGTCCCTCCTTTTTAAGTTTTGCGCCCGCAGGCGCTCCCCTACACGCGCGTCCTTGCGCGCTTTTCCACAACTGAAAGATACCAACCTACCGTCCGCGTGAGAAGAGACAGGGCGCAATTCTCCGGTGAAAGGTTCTTTCATAACCGTAAACGGTAGGTGAAAGTTTACCATCAACTCTTGAAACGGCAAGGTGTATCTTGTAATTGAAAATGCCCGTATACTATGGCATTGCAAATCAAGTTAGATTTTCATGCCAACCAGGAGCCATCCATGACCGATAGTAGCAAGAGCGCACTTTCCCTCATTAGTACCCATCAGGGATACAGCGAGTCCGAGCAGCGCATTGTCGACTATATATTGGAGCACCAGTCCGAGGCGCCGCGCCTCACGGCCGCTCAGCTCTCACGCGCCGCTGCCACGTCCGAGGCGACCGTTTCGCGCTTCTGCCGCAAGCTTGGCTTTGGCAGCTTTCGCAGCTTTCAGTTTTCGTTGGCGAGGGATTTGGAAAGCCAGCGCAACGAGGGCCTGACTGACGAGGTCTCGCTCGACAATATGGAGCAGAGCCTCAAGAACATCCTGGCTGCCAAGGTGAGCGAGCTTAATGCGACCATCGACGGGATCGACCACGATACGCTGGCGGCTGTTGTGCATGCCCTTAAGCATGCAGAGGTTATTGAGTTTGCGGCTGTGGGCAATACCAACGCGGTCGCGCTCGATGCGACATTTAAGTTTTCGCAGCTGGGCCTTCGCTGCATGGCGAGCACCATCAGCGAGACCTCGATCGGGTTTGCGCTCACGCTACGCCCCGGCGACGTCATCGTGCTCATCTCAAACTCCGGCAAATCGCGCCGACTGAATCGCATGGCAAAAGCTGCTCGCGACTGCGGTGCAACCGTAGTCGTCATCAGCAGCGACAGCAAATCCCCGCTCGCACGCCTGGCAGACTATACTTTTAATACCGTCAACCACGAGGCGTTGCTGACGACGGGCGACTTTGCGTTCTCCAAGATCAGCGCCACGATGATCATCGAAGTTATCTACAACTTCCTGCTGCCCGAGATTGAAGACGCTCGCGAACATATCAGCTACTACGAGGAGCTCATCCAGCCGGACAAGGTCGTTGAGTAAAACGCGTAGTGGGACAAAAATTTCAGTCTATTTTGTCCCACCAACACCGCTGATACAACTTAGCCTCGAGCTTCTTCGAGCATCTGCTTTGCGTGGGCCAAGCTTGCCTCGGACTGATCGCCGCTCAGCATTCGGGCGATCTCTGCGGTACGGGCGTCTCCCGTCACCTCGTCCAGATGCGTCTGGGGAACATCGCCGGGTTCCTTGCTCACCACGTAGTGCTTATCGGCCATAACGGCGACCTGCGCCAGGTGCGTAACGACTATCACCTGATGCGTCGCGGCAAGATCGGCCAGCACACCAGCAAGAGCACGAGCCGTGGAGCCGCCGACACCGGCATCGACCTCGTCAAACACCAGCGTATCGACACCGTCCGCATTACCCAAGACCACCTTGCTCGCCAGCATAACGCGGCTGAGCTCGCCGCCCGACGCAATGCGGCGCAGGGGTCGCGGCGTCAAGCCAGCACCGCTGCGATACAAAAGCTCGTAGCTCGAAGGACCCGCCGGCGTCCACTCGGCGCGCGGAAGATCACGCGACTCCCAAACGAGCTCGGCGCCGCCCATCTCCAAGCGTGCCATCTGACGACCAACCTCGTGGCAGAAGCGCGGGGCCGCCGTATTGCGAGCGCGCTTAAGCGCCTTGGCGGCAGCGAACAGCTCGCGCTCGGCGCTCTCGAGTGCCTCACGCGCCTTTTTGATCTGCTCATCGCCATCATCGACCAGGGACAGCAGCTCTTGCGAGCGATCGCGCATGGCAAAAACATCGTCCATGGTGGGACCCCACTGACGCAACAGGCCCTTGAGGTCGGAATACCGCTCACGCATGCGAGCGAGCTCGCGCGGGTCGAAGGCGACGCCATCGCGATAGGCACGAAGCTCGTTCGCGCTATCCTCAAGGGAGATGCAGGCATCCGCAAGCGCATCGGCAATGTCGCCCAGTTTGCGATCGACGGTAGCCATACGGGAAAGCTCTGCCACGGCGCTGTTCACGGCATCGAGCGCTCCACCTTCGGCGGCAAGCGATGCATGGGCATCGTTAGCTGTGGCAACCAGTACCTCGGCATGTTCGGAGCGCGGCAGCAGTTCCTCGAGTTCCTCATACTCACCCGGCTTGGGGTCGACCTCGGCGATACGCTCCAGGGCGAAGTGCGCCTCCTCGACGCGACTCCCCTGCGCACGCGACGCCTCCTCTACGCGACGGACCTCCTTGGCAGCCGCACGCGACGCCTTGAAGCAGGCACGGTAACGGTCGAGCGCCTCGAGCGCAGAGCGACCAGCCCAGGCATCAACCATGGCAACATGATGCGCCGGATCGAGCAGACGCTGATGTTCATGCTGGCCGCACAGATCCATCATCACGCCGACGCGCTCGGAAAGCTCGCGCACGCTGGCGATGCGGCCGTCAATCTTGACGCGGCTGCGACCCTCGGCAGAAAGGCTGCGCTGCACGGTAAAGCCCTCCGTGTCGTGCGGGCCGTCGAACAAGCGCGCCTCGACGCTCGCCAGCGCCTCTCCCTCGCGCACGGTCGACGAATCTGCACGCTCGCCCAAAATGAGCTTGAGCGCCGAGAGCAGCGCGGTCTTGCCGGCACCGGTCTCGCCAGTCAAAACCGTTAGGCCCGCACTCGGCACCAGCGTCGCCTCGCGAATGAGTGCAATGTTGGAAACCTGCAGCTCATCGATCATGACGCACTCCGTAGAACACGCGGCTCACGGAGTTATAGAAGCTCTCGGGACCGTAATCGAGAAGCAGCACATCTCCGGGACCGCGACGCACCGCCACGCTCTCAACGGTGCCATCGCAGGTAATAAACTGTCCATCGATAGCGATCGCCGGAACACTCGGACGGTCATCAGACATAAAGATCTCGACGACATCACTCGGCGAGGTCAAAAAAGCGCGAGCCTGAATGGTATGCGGGGCGATGGGCACACAGACCATACCCGTGTAATCGGGGCTGACAATGGGACCGCCGGCGGAAAGCGCATAGCCGGTGGAGCCGGTCGCCGTCGAAACGACGACACCGTCGCCGCGCAGGCGATCGATATGATGGCCGGACACCGTGATGTCAAACTCAACCATATCGGACAGGGGGCCGCGCGTAAGTGCCATATCGTTGAGGGCAAACGTGCGCACGACATCCTTCGTGCCATCGTCGCGCACGGACACGATGTCCGCGGCGATGGTGGCGCGGCGGCTCACGTGCAGCTCACCGGACAGAGCATCGCTCACGACCTGCAGAATGTCGCGCTCCTCGGGGCTCGCAGCAGTTAAAAAGCCCAGGTGACCATAGGAAAGACCAAGGATAGGAATCTCGCGATGGTTGAGGATGCGGGCAGCGCGCAGCAACGTACCGTCGCCGCCGAGCGTAATGACCAGATCTGAGCCATCAATATCAGGCGTGCTTTGAATCTTCGATCGCTGGTCGGCAGCCCATGCGACCTCGTAGCCCTGGCGCGAAAGCCAAAGCTCGAGCATCAGGCCGCTCTCGACCGCCTCTTGCTTGTAGTAATTGGGAACCAGAAAGACCTTCATAGCGTTGCAGCTTTCTCGCTCAAAGCCGATACCTGGGATTGCAGCTCATCGTCGGTGCGTTCACCAGGGGCAAACCTTGTGCCGTACAGGAAAAACTCAACGTTGCCCTTAGCGCCATGGATGGGCGACACGCACACGTCAAGCGGGAACAGGCCCTTGGCGGCAAAAAGCTCAATCGTCGCCACGAGCGTATCGCGGCGGACGGCGGGGTCGGTCACGATACCGCGCTCGCCCACCAGCGCAGCCGGCGCCTCAAACTGGGGCTTTACGAGCGTGCAGAACGAACCCGAAGGCTTCAGGCACGCCAGCACGGCGTCGATGATATTCGCGATGCCGGTAAACGAGACATCACATACAGCCAGGTCGATGGCACCGGCATAGCCAAGCTCAGGCAGCTGCGTCACGTTTGTGCGTTCATGCAGCGTCACGCGATCATCCTGACGCAACGACCAATCGAACTGGGCGCGACCCACGTCCACCGAGACAACGGTCGCAGCTCCGCGCTTGAGCAGGCAATCGGTAAAGCCGCCGGTAGAGCAGCCCACATCCAGACAGCTAAGGCCCGTCGGATTGATGCCAAACGCATCAAGCGCGCCTTCGAGCTTAAGACCGCCGCGGCCAACATAGGGAATGCGCCCCTTCACGTGCAGTGGCAGACCCGGAATCACCTTAAGGCCCGGCGAAGTCAAGCGCTCGCCGCCACTCGAGACCAATCCGGCCATAAGAGTGCGAAGGGCATCCGCGCGATCGGCGCAGATGCCCTGTGAAATCAGTTCGTCATCAAGACGCACGCGTTTCATGAATGCCATCAACCATTCGTATCCGGAGATGCGGCCTAGCTATCCTGGGATTCGTTTGCCGCATCCTCATCGTATTCCTGCTCGAGCTTATCGGCCTCACGCGGCGTCAGCTCAAACTTGTCGACCATATCGACCGCGCGGGAGCCCAGCTCAATCGCTTCGTCAAACAGATCGAGTGAACGCTCCAAGGACGTATCCTTGGAGCGAACGGTAGCGATGATCTGGTCCAGACGGTCCGAAATCTCATCAAAGTTGCGGACGGAACCCTCTGGCATGGCTACTCCTCGACAGAGTCGACATCAGTCTCGGCGGTGTACGCACCCCCGGCCAGCACACCAGCCTCAGCCTGGGCAACCGCAACTTTAGCGGCAGCCTCGGCAGTCTGGGCCTCCTCGCGAGCGCGATCCTCGGCGAGCAGCTCTTGGTACAAGTCCTCGCCCGGCAGCTCCTCGCTGCGAGCGATCTTGCCCAGCACGCCGTTGACGAACGACGCGGACTGGTCGGTGCCATAGGCCTTGGCGAGCTCGACGGCCTCGTTGATCACGATGGCGTCCGAGACCTCCTCGTCGGTGAGGAAACGCATCTCATAGACGGCGATACGCAGCAGATTGCGGTCGGCGCCGGGCATGCGCATAAGATCCCAGTTCTTGGCGACGGCGCGCAGAGCGCAGTCGATGCGGTCGATATGCTCGTAAGCACCGCGGCACAGCTCCAGCGCATAGGGGTCGAGGGGACCCTTCGAGATCAGGAAATCGCCCTCGAGGACGCGCTCGAGCGGGCTGTCCGTGGCCTCGGCCTGGAACAGCAGCTGCAGCGCCTGACTGCGGGCAAGCGTGCGCCCGCGATAAACCTTAAGGCTCAAAGGTTACTCCTTGGGGAAAACGAGGCCGTCGATGCAAACGTCAACGCGCTCGACCTCAACGCCCACCTGGGCATCGATGGCGGTGACCACGGCGACGCGAACGGCCTCGGCGAGTTTCTTGAACGGATAGCCAAAGAACACCACGACACGCACGGTGAGTGCGAGCTTGTCGCCGACGACCTCGGCCTCGACCGCCGGCTCGGAAGCCGGGGCCTTGGACGAGAGCATCATGGAGACAAGGTTGGTGGCAAGGTCCTTGACGCCAACGGAGGCGATGCCCTCGACATCCGACACGGCGCGCGAGACGATGGCGGTCAGAACATCGGGTGAAATGCCGATGCCGTCAATCTTGATTTCCTGGGGCATGAGTCCTCCTAGAAGAGTTGGTTGCTAGACGCGGGAGACGAACTTGCCGTCGCGGGTGTCAACCTTAATGACCTCGCCCTCGTTGAGGTACATGGGGACCTGGATGACAGCGCCGGTGTCGATCGTGGCCGGCTTGGTGGAACCCTGGACGGTGTCGCCCTTAAAGCCCGGGTCGGTCTGGACGATGGTGGTCTCGATGAACATCGGCGGGGTCACGCCCATGAGCTCGTCGTCGGCGAAGAGCAGCTGGCAGATGTCGTTCTCACGCAGCCACTTGGAGTTCTCGCCCACCATGTCCTCGGGAACGGGAACCTGCTCGTAGGACTCGTTGTCCATGAAGATGTAGTCGGTGCCGTCGTTGTAGAGGTACTGGAACTCACGGGTGGTGAGCATGACGCTCTCGAACTTGGTGCCGGCGTTGCAGGTGTTCTCAACGACACGACCGCTCTTGATATCGCGAGTCTTGTAGCGCACAAAAGCACCACCCTTGCCCGGCTTGACGTGCTGGAACTCGACGATGGTATAAACCTTGTCCTTAATACGGAGACCGAGGCCGTTCTTGAAGTCGGCGGTAGAAATGGTAGGCATAGCGACCTTTCTTCTTATGGGCAGAACGCACAGGCGTCCAAATTACATACGACCGAAATTATACACTTGCAGACGGCGCCTGCAGCGAGCGCATAAAAAGAGAACGCGGGGCGTCCGAATCGATCCGGACGTCCCGCCCCAAAAATCTATCGAAATGAGCTAGCAATCGATGACGTGAAGGTCATGCGGCGTCTTGGTGAAGGGCTCGTAGCCGTTCTCGGTGACCACGCCGTAGTCCTCCAGACGCACGCCGCCCACGCCGGGCAGGTAGACGCCGGGCTCCATGGTGATAACCGAGCCGACCTCGATGATATTCTTGCTGCGGTTGAAGTTGGGCAGCTCGTGGATGTCAATGCCCACGCCGTGGCCCAGACCATGGTTGTAGTAATCACCATAGCCGGCATCGCCGATGATCTTCTTGGAAAGCTTGAAAATGTCGTTGCCCTCGACTCCCGGATGGATGGCGGCGACGCACTCCTCGTGCGTACGGCGCACGAGCGCGTACAGGTCGAGCTGTTCTTGCGTGGGCTCGCCCATCACGACGGTACGCGTCATATCGGAGCGATAGTCGCAGTAGCCCGCGCCATAATCCATGAGAACGAAGTCGCCCTTCTCGATCACACGGTCGCTCGGGACGGCATGCGGATTGGCGGTGTTGGGACCGCTCGCGACGATGGAGCCGAAGGCCAGGCTGTCGGCACCGTTAGCGAACATAAAGTTCTCGAGCTCGTTGCGGACCTGCTTCTCGGTCATACCGGGCTTAATATAGCCGAGCATGTGCTGGAAGGCGGTGTCGGTGATCGACTGCGCATGGCGCATGAGCTCGATCTCCTCGGCGTCCTTGATGGCGCGCATCTTGCGAATGTCGTCATGCATCAGCGGCAACATGCAGGCGACGGAACGATCCTCCAAGCCACGCTGGATACCCTGGTAGAAGTTGATCTGCATGTCGTCCTCGACAGCGCAGACGCGGCACTTGTTGGCCGCGATCTTGCCGGCGACCCAACCGGAGATGGTGCCCTCGTCCATGTCGTAAACCCAGGGGCTGCCGGCGGGCGTGTTCTCCTCAAAGCTGTTGAGATAGCGCGAGTCGGTATGGAACAGGCACTGGTCGGCCGTAATAAACGCAGCATGCGGGAACTCGAAGGTGTAATCGAAGACGCCCTTGACGCCCGTAAGCCAACGAAGGTTGGCCTCGTCGCGCACCACGATAGCGTCGTAGCCACGCTCAACCATCAGGGCACGGACACGCTCGATACGACCGGCGGGACCGGCAGCAAACTCTGACATGCAGATTCCTTTCTTGTTGTCTCTATAAAGACGGAACGGGTCTCAACCGAACGACGGAATCGCGCGCGATTCGCAACCGATTGGAAACCCGCCCCTCAACATGATACGAAAGACGATGTATGTCAATAAATCCTAGAGAAGTTCTTTGCGAGAAGCCAAGTATGCGTGAGCATGGCGGTCGAGAACCTCGTCCTCAACGCTCGTTAGACGAATGGCGCCGAGCGCCGCGGGCAGCGGCAACATGCTGCGGTTCGAGCGAACAAACTGCTGCCTGCGGAACTCCTCGATATATGCGGCAGGCTCCAGATCGAAGGCAAGCTCCTCGATACCAAAGTCCTCCAGGCAGTCATCGACCTCAAAGACGTAATCGATATCGAAGTCGCAGGCATCATGTGCTAGGCGCGCCTCAAAGCGCATGCCCTCGGACAGCAGCTGGTAGGCAGGAACCTGCACCGCGGCTTTGCCCAGGCAGACGCGCAGAGTACGCTCCCCCGTCTTGCCAAAATCGAGCGCATGGCGGGCGCTCGGGTTCGTGGCCATCAGTACGTCCTTACGGGCAGTCTGAGACCACTGAACGGCATTGACGAGCGCGACCTCCTCGCCCGCGAGAATCTCGGGAATGGTCTCGGTAAACTGATTCCAGCGGGACTTGCTGCTCGAAAGCATGGTGCCAACAAGTACCGCATAGCCGAGCTTGAGGTCCTCGGGGTCCGCCGCGCGTACAAGGTCGAGGTCACACACGACCAAGCCCGGCTCGGGACGGAACGCGATAGCGGGAAGCGCATGCGCCGACGAGGCGACAAGCGGCTTCATGGTCGTCGCGACCGTGAGCATGGCGTCGAACGTCGTCGGCAGCAAGGCGCACTCGGTGCGACCGCACCACTGATTGGCGCACCAGCAAACAACCGAGCAGGTCGCCGTGTCGCCGACAGCGACAACGAGATCATCGCAGGTAATGCCGTTAGCCGACAGCGCGCCAAAGACGGTATCGGCATCGACCAGCGTAGCACCGGCAGGCGAAACCTCGAGGACGAGCGGCGACACGGCAAAACCGGCGTCAACAAGTGCATGCTCGACAACCTCGCCAAAACGCTCGGATGTGGCGTCGTTCCAAACCACCATCGCACGCTTAGGCTTGCCCACAGCCGAGGCAAACATGCGCGACAGCTCCTCGAACGCCCCCAATCCGACGCGGACATCGACACTGCGGTTTTGGAAATTGATAAGTTGACGGCGAATCATAGCAGTCCACGCTCCAAAAGCATCTCGGCACAAAGGTAGGAAACGTCCTCGAAGGACTTGTTGCGAATATCAAGGGTAATATCGGCCGCCTGGCGATACAGCGGACGGCGATGCTCAAACAAGCGCGCAGCGTGCTCGGGCGAGCGGAAATCGGGCCGGGTATCGGAGCGACGAATCTGGCGCAACGAGTCCTCAAAGTCGCCTTCGAGGTACACGCATGTACCCATCTCGTGCATCAGCTCAATGTTCACCGACGTCTCGACGATGCCGCCCCCGCACGATACCAGCAGGCTGCGCTCGCTTTGAAGCGAACGGAGTGCCGAGGTCTCGAGCTCGCGAAAACGATCCTCGCCCTCGGTCTCAAATATCTCGGTCACCGACTTGCCGCATCGACGCACAACCAAGCGATCGGTATCGATGAATCGACGCTTGAACATAGTGCCCACATTGCGCGCAAGCGTCGACTTGCCCGCGCCCAAAAAGCCGATAAAGAAGATATGGTCGCAGCCGTGTTTGATGTGCTGAGACATGGCGAAACCTATTCCTCGCAGGGAAGGTCGCGCAGGGCCCGGCGCTCAAAGATACGGAAGATCTGCGTGTACCACAGGTCCTGGGTTGCCTGCGGCTTGACCAGAATAGTGTCAACGCCGGCAAAATTACCGCTCCACACGTCCGTGTACAGCTGATCGCCGATCAGCACCGCCTCGTCTGCCGTGGCGCCGAGGCGCTTAAGACCCGCCTTCAAGGCAAACGGGGCGGGCTTCATGGCGTGGCTAATGGCCTCGAGTCCCAGCTCGCGTGCAGAGCTCATGACCTGGTCGCGATGCCAGTTGTTGGACACCATGCACAGCTTAAAGCCTTTGGCGCGGGCGGCGTCGAGCCAAGCGGAAACCGCAGTGGGAACCTGCTCGGTGTCGCGCGGCACCAGAGTGTTATCGCGATCGAGCAGAATGGCGCGTTTGCCGTCGGCCCACAGGGTATCAAGGTCGATGCGATCGACCGAGGCAACGTATCGTTTGGGGCTAAAAATCCTCATGCTAATTCCAAGACTGTTGATGCTCTTCGTAGGTTTGCGAGAAGTACTCCTCGTCCTGCGTAATGTAGAAATACAGGTCATCGGAGTCGGTCGGCTCAAGCGTGGCCTTGAGTGCCTCGAGCGACGGAGAGCAGATGGGCGTGGGTGGCAGGCCCTCGTGCTTATAGGTGTTATACGGGCTATCGCTCTGCAGGTCGTCGGCGGTAACCTCGCCACCGGTGACATACATCATGGTCGCATCGCTGTTGAGATAGCGCAGACCGTCGAGCTTGCCTGCAAGGCGGTTGTAGAAGACCGAGGCCACGTGCGCACGTTGATCGGCGTTGAGGCCCTCGCGCTCAACGATAGAGGCCAAGTTAACGATGTCGTAGTCGGACATCTCCACACCGTAGCGCTCCTTGATCTTGGCTTCGCAGCTCGCAAAGTCAAGCGACTTGTACTCAGTCTTAAACTGATCGAGCATGGCGCGAATCACGTCATCGGCCGTCGGCGAATCACCCAACGAATAGGTCTTGGGGAACAAGAAACCCTCGAGCGAGTCGTTGGCGGCGCCCTTAAGGAAGCTATAGTCGTCCACGTAGTTGGAGGCCTTGGCCTGGTTGAGGAAGTCTTCCTTAGAGATGCTGTCGTAGGCCTGGGCCACGCGGTCGGCGACTTGATCGACTGTCAGACCCTCAGGGATAGTCAGCGCATTGGAGCCCGCGTTGGGGCCTTCCATGAGCTGCTGAACAACCTTGGTCGCATCCATGAGTGTGGTGAACGAGTAGGTGCCAGGCTTAAGCGACATATCGGCGTTAAGCTTTTTCACCGCCGCGTAGTAATCCTTGGGATTTTCGACGATATGGTTCTCGGAGAGAATCGAGGCGATCGTATCGCCCGAAGCACCGTCGGGAATGGTCACCGTAACTTGCTGGCCAGCAGCGACTTTCGCATCCTCACCGGCAAAGAAGCCCTTAACGGCAGGTACGACAAAGAAAGCGATAGTAGCAAGCGCGATTACGGCCACCACAACGCCGATGATCATAGGAACCGGAGAACTCTTCTTTTGAGCACCGCGACGAGCATGCGTGTTGTAGCTCGAGCGAGTCGCCGGAGCAACGCCATGCGAACCGCGAGCGTGATGCGAATGCGATTGGGGGGCCTGCGTTCGCTGGGTAGGTGCCTGTTGCTTAAAGCGAGCACCGCCTGCAGGCTGAGCCGAACGAGCAGTGGGCTGCTGAGCCGCGTGAGAAGCCGGATACTGAACCGAACGAGCAGAAGGCTGCTGACCCGTCCGTTGAACAGGTTGGGCCGAACGAGAGGAGGACTGCACCGGGCGCGCGGCACACTGAGCTGCGCGCTGGGTCGGCTGTGCCGGACGCTGGCCAGGCTGGGCAGGGCGCGACGCCGACTGACGTGTACAATTCGGCTGGCGCGGATCGGAAGCGCTAGGCATGCTGAACCTCCTCGTTTTTACGATCGAGCCATGTCTGCAAGAACAGGCTGGCGGCGATCATGTCGATCTTGCCCCTCATCTGCTTTTCGTTGAGTCCCTGCTCTCGAAGAATGCGCTTGGCCTCTTGCGAGGACAGACGCTCATCCTCAAACTCCAACGGAAGCTCGAGCTCGTCGGCAATCTTTTGTGCCACGGCGGCGACGCGCTCGGCCTGGGGGCCGGGCTCACCGGCCATGGTCAAGGGACGTCCGCTTACCAGGATATCGGGCTCATAGTCCTCGACTAGGTAACGGAACGTCTTGGCCATAGCGGTGACCTCGGCAGCCGGAAGCACCTTGACAGGCATCGCCATCTTGCCATCACGGCTCGAGACGGCTATGCCGATCCTGGTCTCCCCTATGTCCAGTGCAAGCGCGACCACAGCGACAACCTAGGTTCTTAGGCGCCAAGCGCGGTCTTGGCGGCCGCGAGGGCATCGGCGATACCGGCAGCATTCTTGCCACCGGCCTGGGCCATGTTGGGACGGCCGCCACCGCGACCGTCGACCAGGCCCGCGATCTGCTTGATCACGTTGCCGGCGTGGAAACCAGCCTTCACGGCGTCATCGGAGCCGGCGGCAAGCAGGGTCGGGGTGCCCTTCTCGGTCACGCTGGCGACGACGCAGGCGACAGGGCCGGCGACCTTCTGATGCACGGTATCCCACACGTTGCGCAGGTCGGCAGCCTCAAGGCCCTGAAGCTCAGCAACAACGAGCTTATAGCCCTTCAGCTCGACAGCACCGTCGATGGCGCTGGAAATGGCATCGGAGGAGCCACCGGTGAGCGCCTTCTTGAGCTTGCTGGACGTCTCGCGCAGCTCGGCCTGCAGGTTCTCCACGCGGGCGGGAACCTCTTCGACGCGGCACTTGAGTGCAGCGGCAGCGGCGTCGACGAGCGCCAGACGGTCGGCCATGTAGTCGAGGGCACCCTTAGAGGTCACGGCCTCGATACGGCGGACGTTGGAGCCCGTAGAGGACTCGGAAATGATCTTGAACAGACCGATCTCGGCGGTGTTAGCGGCATGGGTGCCACCGCAGAGCTCGCGGGAGAACGGCTGGTCCTCGGCGCCCACCGAGACGACGCGGACGATGTCGCCATACTTCTCGCCAAACAGGGCGACAGCGCCGGCAGCCTTGGCCTCGTCGATGCCCATGACGCGGGTCACGACCGGCTTGGAAGCGAAGATCTGCTGGTTGACCAGATCCTCGACAGCCTTGAGTTGCTCGGAGGACAGGGCCTCGAAATGCGTGAAGTCAAAGCGCAGGTGCTCGGGCGTCACGAGCGAGCCGGCCTGGGAGACATGCTCACCTAGGACCTGCTTAAGCGCAGCGTCGAGCAGGTGGGTGGCGGTGTGGTTGCGGCGCAGGAAACCACGGCGCTCGGCATCGAGCGCCGCGGTCAGGGTAGCACCGACGGTCAGTGTGCCCTCGGCAACGTGCGCGACATGAGCATACAGGCCATTGTGGTTCTTGGTATCGGAAACGGTCAGCGTAACGCCCTCGGCGGAAAGCTTGCCGGCATCGCCCTGCTGGCCACCCATCTCGGCGTAGAACGGGGTGCGGTCAAGCACGACCTCGACGTCCTCGCCGGCGTCAACGGACTCGACGGACTCGCCGTTGCGAACGAGGGCGACAACCTTGGCGCCATCGATAACGTCGTTGTCATAGCCGTCGAACTCGGTCGCGGCGACCTTGTCGGAAAGCTCGACCCAAACGTCGTTGAAGCTGCCCCAGGCATCGCCCTTGGCGTTGGCGCGGGCGCGGGCCTTCTGGTCCTCCATGCAAGCGGTAAAGCCATCCATATCGACGTCGTGACCGGCAGCGCAGGCAATCTCGACAGTCAGGTCAATGGGGAAACCAAAGGTGTCGTGAAGCTTAAAGGCAACGTCGCCCGGAAGAACGGCGCCGTCGGCGAGCGCGGCCAGGGCCTCGTCCAGGTAAACGCGGCCGTTGTCGAGCGTCGTGGAGAAACGCTCCTCCTCGGAGGCGACGATACCCTTAACGAGCGCGACGTTCTTGAGCAGCTCGGGATAGGCCTCGCCCATCTGGGCGTTGACCTCGTCGATAAACTTGGTCAGGAAGGCGCCCTCGATGCCCAGCAGGCGGCCGTGGAACACGGCACGACGGAGCAGACGGCGCAAAACGTACTCGCGACCCTCATTACCGGGAAGGATGCCATCCGAGATCATAAAGTCGACGGCACGGGAGTGGTCGGCGATGATGCGCAGGGAGCGGCTGGCGCCGGAGTAATCGTCGGCGTCATAGGTCTTGCCGCTGATCTTCTCACCGAGCTTGATGAGGTGCTGCATCAGATCGCCGTCGTAGTTAGCGGTCTTGTGCTGCATGATGGCGGCCATGCGCTCCAGACCCATGCCCGTATCGAGGTTGCGGTGCGGCAGCTCCGGCATGGAGCCGTCCTCCTGGCGGTCGTACTGGGTAAACACGAGGTTCCAGAACTCAAGGAAACGGTCGCAGTCGCAGCCGGGCTTGCAGTCGGGGCTGCCGCAACCGACCTCCTCGCCCATGTCAAAGTAGATCTCGGAGCACGGACCGCAGGGACCGGTGGGGCCAGCGGCCCAGAAGTTGTCGTCCTCGCCCAGACGCGAGATGTGATCCTCGGCAACGCCCAGGGAGCGCCACACGTCATGGGTCTCGTCGTCCTCGGTAAAGACGGTGAAGTACAGGCGGTCGAGCGGCAGCTTGAACTCCTTGGTGATGAGCTCAAAGGCCCAAGTGCAGGCCTGCTGCTTGGAGACGCCGCCAAAGGAAAAGTCGCCGAGCATCTCAAAGAAGGACAGATGACGGCCGTCCTCTCCGATGCAGTCGATGTCATTGGTGCGAACGCACTTCTGGCAGGAGATCGCGCCGATCTCCTTCATGGTCTTCTTGCCCTGGTAGTACTCCTTAAACTGGTTCATGCCGGCGTTGGCGAGCAGCAACGAAGGGTCGTCGGGAACGAGGGACGAAGAAGGATAGAGCTTAAGACCGCGCTCCTCAAAGAAGTTGAGGAACTTAGAGCGAATCTCGGCCGTAGTCATTGACGGGTAGTCAGCACTCATAGAGGGAATCTCCTCGGTTTCACATCGAAACAGTTCAAACGTAACGATATTACCATCCCACTGCGCCTGTGCAAAAAAGAGGGCCGCCAAACAGCGACCCTCCAGCGAAAGTGCATGTTATTCAGGACTAAGCAATCCTTTGAAAAAAATGTTTATTTTGAAAAAGAGATAAAATCAATATATCCCTTTTCCCCAATTTTTAC
>CAJJSS010000035.1:0-22421 GCA_905194545.1 Coriobacteriaceae bacterium
ATGAAGTAGTCCTTATGGCCGATGAGGGACCGTAGGTCGAGATAGGGCTGCGAGGCCAGCTCGCGCAGCATGAAGTTGATGTATCGCGCATAGTATGCCCACTGCTGCTCGAGGCTGGGGTAGAGGTGGTAGAAGCCGTCGAAAAGGCTCTTGACTACTTTCGATTGATGCTCAGTGCCCATTGTATTCGCTACGATTAAACTCGGCACAGGGGATACTGGTTTTCCGTGCGAAAACGCTCATGCCGCTAAATTGAGCGACCGCCTGTACTGCAGCGGGATCATCCGCCCGAGCGATCCCTTAATCCGTCGCCCGTTGCGCCAATCGGCAGAAGCCACGCGTGGACGCTAATCGCTCGAGCGAATCGTCGTCGGTTTCCGTTTAACGATTTCTTTTTCCGCTATTATCTGACCCTCGGACTTCCTCGTGATAGAAGTAGTCCACGATCACCGGATGCCCCTGGGGGACTCTGCCATAAGGCATTTCGTTGTCCACAAAGGGGCAATCGTACTTCTTGGCCATTTCCTCGGCTTTTACTTCAAGCGCTTCAAAATAGCTACGGTTGCGCTTGTTATAGATCTCATCGTAAAGCGGTACGAGATTGGGATGTTTCTCGGCGATATAATCCAGGATCGTTTTTTTGAAACCACCCCGAAGATTGAGATTTTCGAGCCAAAACAAATCGCACCGATCCTTTACTCGCTCAAAAATCATCTCAAAATCCGTGATGCCGGGAAATACCGGGGACACGAAGCAGACCGTACGGATACCTTCGTCATACACCTGCTTCATAGCAGCGATACGACGCTCGATGCTCGACGCGGAGTCCATATCGTTCTTGAAGTTCTCATCCAGCGTGTTGATCGACCATGAAACGGTCACTCGTCCAAGCCTCTTCAGCAGATCGATATCCCGTACCACAAGATCGGACTTTGTGCAGATCAGAATATCTGCATCGCTGCCAATCAGCTGCTCCAGGAGTTTCCTGGTATTCCCGAATCGCTCCTCCTGTGGATTGTAGCCATCCGTCACAGAACCGATAACCACCCGCTGTCCAGAGTATTTCTTCGGATTCTTGATTTCCGGCCAATGCTTCACATCAAGAAAGGTGCCCCATTCCTCCTTGTGTCCGGTAAAGCGCTTCATAAAGGAGGCATAGCAATACTTGCAGGCATGCGTGCAGCCTACATAGGGATTGACCGAGTAGCCGCCTACCGGCAGGCTGGACTTGGTCATGATGTTCTTTGCTTCCACCTCATTGATGAGGATTCCATCGATCACTTCCGCCATGTTCTCTGCACCTCCAGCACTCTTTCGAATTCTTCCGGCAATTCCTGAATCATGTTTTCGTCCCCTATGACAGAGACGAGGTCTTCCTTCATAAACATTGGAATGCCAAGCGCGTGCGCCTGGTCCGTCAAAGACCATGCCCACTCCGGTTCCGTATGAACCTTCCTGCTCTGCGCCCCGGTCATGGTACCGACGACGATCCAGTTGATTCCGGAAAGGTCGACCGTACCGGGATCGTCGAATAGCGGCTCAAAAGTAACGAAGAAGTGATTTGCTTTGACGTTTTTCCGAAGGGCGTCGATACGCCACAGCTCCGCTTTCCTCGTCACCGTAACGCCGAACCATGCGTTTTCCAGGTCGGTATCTAAATCCAGCAAATCGGGTCTCTTGGTCAGGAACAGGAACTGATGCTGTGGATTCTCATGGATCTTTGCAAATACCTCGTCTCGCCATTTCAGCTTCCACCCGGAGAGATCGCTCATGCCGGTAAGGAGAAAGTTCTGCGGGCGTTTCTTTTCCATCATCTTGAGCTTGCTCGGGAAGAACGCAGGATCAGCGAAGTCGTCAATCATATGCCAACGTTTCACATTGTTACGGGCATAGCAATATGGACACCCCACCGTGCAGCCGATGACGATATTCATATTCTGAATCTGATTTTTGATGCAGATGCTCATAACGCCTGCCTACCTGCCTCTCCCGTAAACACGCAATCAGCCTTCCCCACCTTGCGGGCAAAAGCCTCGATATCTTGCTTGCAAGCAGCAGGCTCGCAATCGCTCAAATCGTATGACGTGCCGCCGTTTCGATAGACGGCCCGATGGGAAAACGATCGGCTGACAAGCCCGATGCCGAGCTTCTCGCACAGGGTCATCCGTGCTCCCTTTCAGCTATAAAAAACAGGTGTCTATAAACAGTATCCTTGTTGATTTTCGCAGGGGCAATGAACAAACGCGTGCACCTGTCGATAAACGAACAGCTACTGGACATTGTCAAACGACTCAGATTGGAGAGGCGATGGGAGAAACCAAGATCGACCGCCGGCGGCGCTACACCCTCTCGGTCATACAGGAGGCGTTCTTCGCGCTGCTGGCCGAGGTCGGCTTCGCGAAGATGACGGTGGCGGACATCTGCCGCCGCGCCGAGATCAACCGGGGAACGTTCTATCTGCATTACGAGGATAAGTACGCGCTGCTCGATGCGCTTATCGACGAGGCATTGGCAGCGGCTCCCCCGCTTGAGGGGGTTGAATCGGCAACGCTTTGCCAGCGTCCGCCGGCAGACGACGATTATCGCCTGCTTTATTCGGACAGCGACTCATACGCTCGCGTAGCCCAGCGCGTCATAGAACGCGGAGCGGAGCAGATGGTTCCCTGGGTCATGGAGAAAACAGGGCTTTCACGCGAAGACGCCTTCCTGCTCTTCGTCCACAACGTCCAGGGCAATCTGGCCGTCAACCGCCTGCTCGGCTGGAGACGAGGCCCCGAGTTCACCCATGCCCAGGAGCTGCTCAACGCCTATTCCGAAGGGGGCTTACTGGCGGTATCCGCTCTTCGCGATTCCGATAACCCATCGTGACCTGCGATTCAGGAATACCAGCCTCCGAGCCCTCTCGTTCGGAGGCTGCGGCTAAAACCTCATTGCGCGTCTACCGCTCCGCGTTACTCGCCACCTGCCCGCGCCACCGAGAGCAGGGCGCCCAAATCGGCCTGGATCGCCCCTGCCTTGCTTCCAAGCTGCAACGGAGCCGAGTCGCCCGAGATGTTTACGCTCAAAAGGTGCGCATCCGGCAGCTTTGCGGTCATGCTCCAGAACGGGAGTGTGATGATGCCGGGGGTCATCTCGCCCACGCCGAGCTCCAGCAACAGCACGCGGCGATCGCTGCGCTCGCGCACGAAGCGCTCGTATCGTCCGAGGCTCTCGCGCCATGCCGCACCCTGCAGAAACGTGTCGTCGCGCACCCACGGCACAAGCTGCCAGCCGCAGTGCGGGCATCGGGGGACATCCTCGCTGCGGATCTCGAACCCCGCCATGCCCGCGAGCATGCGCTCGACGTAGGGGCTCGCATCGAAGAGCTCGTCGCAGCATGGCTGCTTGCATTGAAGGTGCGCGAAGCTTCCCTGATAGTTGCAGATCCTCTCGGTGGGAAACGTCTTCTCGACTTGGGTGTCTACATTGGTGCTCAGGATGAAGTAGTCCTTATGGCCGATGAGGGACCGTAGGTCGAGATAGGGCTGCGAGGTCGGCTCGCGCAGCATGAAATCGATATATCGCGCGTAGTAGGCCCATTGCTGCTCGAGGCTGGGGTAGAGGTGGTAGAAGCCGTCGAAAAGGCTCTTGAAGCCAAAGGCTTGCTGCCAGTCCGCCATTCCTGCGCGCGCCATGCCCGCGCGGTTGTAATGGTTGAACCCGGCGGCGCTCGACATGCCCGAGCCGATGCCGACGATGATGGCGTCGGCATCGTCGATAAGGCTTCGAAGCCTACGCGCTTCTCTTTCTAGGGGTGGCATCGGGCGATCTCCTCGAAAGCCGGGGCCATATCGCCGTCAACGAGAATCGTCTCGCACGAAGCGTCGGGCGCCATGGCCTGGCCGTAGTTGAACACGATGTAGGTGGCGTGCTCGCAGACGTTCGCGATCTGGGCGAGCATGCGCTTTATGACGCCGTTGTGCAGTCCCACGCCAAGTTCGAGGATGGCGACCCTGCCGTTGCGATGGGCTTGCACAAGACGCGCGAGCTCGTCGAGCTGGGTCATGGCGAGGGCGTCTGGATGGGCGAGACGCCGCTCGTCGATCGACGTGCGTATGCTCCCCTCCGTCTCGAGCACGCGGTTCTCGTTGAACCCTGCGCGTACGAAGTGCCCGTCGATATTGCACGTGATCACGAAGGCGTCGGCGTGCTCTGTAAGACGCCGCAGCCCGTTCATGAGCGGGCTGGGCTCATACTCGACATACTCCTTTTGATGGAACCGCTCGACCCATCGGCTTCGCACGCTGGCATCCGGGGAGGCGAGCCCCTGCAGCATGCAGCCGATGCCGTCGGCCTGAGCGAGGTCGCCGTACGCCTCTCGGAAATGAGCATCGGCGCAGAAGAGGTTGAGCCCCTCTGCCATGTCCAGCCCGTTGCTGGCGCCGATGATGACAAGATCCGCCTCGGAAAGCGCCGTGCCTATGCGAACTGCTTTCACCGTTTCCATGTGCTACCTCCCCAGCGTCTTGCGCACGTCGGCGAGCACGTCGGCGATGTCGGCGCGAACGGCGAGCCCCCGATCCTCGATCGCGCGGGGGAGAAACTGCGTCCTGTTGTTCACGGCGATGTAGCTAGCCTGCGACAACTGCGCCGTGAGGGCCCAGAACGGCTCCTGGATAAACGCGGGCGTCATGCGGCCCACGCCCAGCTCGAGGAAAAGGATCCTCTGCCGCGCGTGCGCGTCGAGCCAGTCGGACACCTTGTGGTACTGCTCCTCGTAGAGCTCGCCCTGCAGGAAGTTGCCGTAGCCGCGAACCCAGGGGAACGCCTCTGCCCCGCAGTGCGGGCAGCGCGGCACGAGCTCTGTCGGAACCTCAAGGCCGTCTCCCATGGCCTCTACCATGTGGGAGACCGGCTCGACCGCGTTCCACACCTCGTCGGTGCAACAGTGGGAGCACTGAAAGAAGCGGTGGTCGCCTTGGATCTCTGCCACTTTCTCCCAGGGATAGAGCTTCACAAACTGCGTGTCCTGGTTGGTGGTGAGCACGAAGAAATCCTTCTCGGCGAGAATGGCGTCGAGGTCCCTGTAGGGCTTGCGCAGCGGGGCGTTGAGCGTGGTGTCGAGGAAGGTGGCGAGGTATCCCCAGCGCGCCTCGGCGGTGGGCCAACGGTAGAACGACCCCTCGAAAGCGCCCTTGAAACCGTAACGCTCGGCGAATTTGCCGAAATGCTTGCGATAGGTTGCGTTGTCTTCGTAGTAGAAGTCGCCGCCGCCTGCCGCGGAGAGACCGGAGGCCCCGCCCACAAGCACGCAATCGGCTTCATCGATCATGCGGGCGACGTCCTCAATTTGCTGCTCGTAGGGCTTGGCTCGCGGTCACTCAGCTCATAGGGCGTGCCGCCGCTGCGATAGGCGGCCTGAAGGGAAAACGATTGGTTGGTGAGCTCGATAACGAACTGCTCGTACAGAGTCACTGGATACCTTCTTTCAGCTATTATGAACAGGTGTTGATAAAAAGTATCCATGTTGATTTGTGCGAGAGCAATGAACAGCTTCGGCCTGCTGTCGATAAACGAGCGTTTGCCGGGCATTGTCGAGCGTTGCAATTGGAGGGGTAATGGAAGCGGGGAAGATCGATCGTCGCCGACGCTATACACTCTCGGTCATACGGGAGGCGTTCTTCGCGCTGCTGGCCGAGGTCGGCTTCGCGAAGATGACGGTAGCGGATATCTGCCGCCGCGCCGATATCAACCGTGGCACGTTCTATCTGCACTACGAGGACAAGTTCGCCCTGCTCGACGCGCTTATCGACGAGGCCTTGGCGGCGGTGCCGCCGCTCGAGGGAACGGAGGCGGGTGCCCTCTGCCAGCGTCCGCCGGCAAACGATGACTATTATCTGCTCTACTCGGATGACGACGCGTACGCCCGGGTGGCACAGCGCGTCGTCGAGCGCGGCGCCGAGCAGATGGTTCCCTCGATCATGGAGGAGACTGGGCTTTCGCGCGAGGACGCCTATCTGCTCTTCGTCCACAACGTCCAGGGAAATCTCGCGGTCAACCGCCTGCTCGGTTGGAGGCGAGGGCCCGAGTTTGCCCATGCCCAGGAGTTGCTCAGTGCCTATTCCGAAGGAGGCATGCGAGCGGTATCGGCTCGTCACGATCCTCGTAGCTCGTCTTGACCGCATGTCATTTCAGGTAGGTGGCGTTGCTATGGGCCCTCTTTGATTTTCGACGTTGTATAAGGCAATCGCAATCGTCTTGAGCTTCTTTAGGGAACTTGAACAAGAGATATGGCCTGCAGGCGATTGATTAACACCATTCGTTTTGGTTACAAGAAAAAATGCTGCGCGCCTGCAGCATGAAGGAGAGGGAATCCTATGAATATCGTTGTATTGAGCGGCAGCCCGCGTAAGGGCGCCAATACCGATACCATGGTCGAGGCGTTTGCCGAGACCGCGCGTGAGGGCGGCAATACGGTCGAGGTCGTCCGCGTTGCCAGCAAGAAGATCGCCGGCTGCTTGGGATGCCAGTACTGCTTCGCCCATGAGGGCGTCTGCGTGCAGAAGGATGACATGGCCAACGTGATTGAGTCGCTGAAAGACGCCGACATGGTCGTCTTCGCTTCGCCTATCTACTGGTTTGATATCACCGCACAGGAGAAGGCTGTCATCGACCGCCTGTACGCCTTCGGTGCTACGGGCTTCCCGTTCACCAAGACGGCCCTTTTACTCGATAGCCACAGCGAGGGCGTCTATGATGCGGCGATCGCTATGTACAAGTCAACCTGCGCGTACTGCAAGTGGGAGGACCAGGGCATTGTCACCATCAGCGGTATGACCGAGCGCGACAGCATGGCATCCTCGCCCAAGTTGAAAGAGGTGCGAGAGCTCGCTCGCAAGCTTGCCTAAGGACAAGAAGAACGCATGGCAATCAGCGTTGGTGGAAATGCTTGCTATCCTTACCAAGAGATAGGGGTGTATTCCCTCAAGTGCCGTATAGAACAATTTTTAAACGCAGAAAAATAACTGAAAACAAATTAATCCGCGTTAAAATATTGTCAAACAGAAGTTCATGAGGGAAGGTTGCGTATGCGTCGCAAGGCAGACGAGCTCCTTAGGGAATGGCGAGACAGGGCTGATAGAAAACCTTTGCTGGTCAAAGGCGTGCGCCAGTGTGGCAAGACCTATCTGCTCAGAACGTACGCTCAGGATCTTTTCGAATCGGTTGTCTACGTTAATCTTGAGAACGACCGGTCGGCGCGAGCGGATTTTTCGGGCGGTCTTGACCCTCATACGATCGTACGCGCGATTGAGGCTCGTACGGGACAGCGTATCGTGCCTGGCAAAACCTTACTGTTCATTGACGAGATCCAGGCATGCGAGGAAGCGCTCACTTCCCTTAAATACTTTTGCGAAGATGCTCCCGAGTATTACGTTGCGGCTGCCGGGTCGCTTCTTGGGGTTGCCATTAACCATCAGTCGTATTCGTTCCCCGTCGGAAAGACCGACTTGATTGAGATGACTCCACTCGATTTCGAGGAGTTTCTCTGGGCGATGGGGCACGATCAGCTGGTCGACGAGATACGCTCATCATTTGAGATAATGGGTCCTCTTGCGCCAAGCCTTCATGAAAAGGCGCTTGGGCTCTATCGACAGTATCTTGTTGTTGGCGGAATGCCCGAGGCGGTCCAAACGTACATCGATGATCAGTCAATCATTGATGTGGCCGAAAAGCATCGGATTATTCTCGACGGATATTCCGCCGACACCAATAAATATGCTGATGAACGCTTGAGCGCAAAGACGCGTGCGTGCTTCGATTCCATTTCGCAGCAGCTTGCCAAAGAGAATCGTAAATTTCAATACAAGGTAGTGCGAGCGGGGGGCAATGCGTCTCTCTTTGGAGATGCTCTCGATTGGCTTGTATTGTCGGGTACGGTGGCGCGCTGCAGCCTAGTCGGGCAGATCGAAAGCCCCTTAGAGGCCTTCGTTAACCCTTCTGCTTTTAAAATCTATCAGGCGGATACAGGGCTGCTCGTCTCCAAGGCCGGTGCTCAACGCGCCGATATTCTAGCCGGCATCGGCGGCACATTCATGGGCGCACTTACCGAAAACTACGTTGCCCAACAGCTTTCAGCCATGGGCTATCCGCTGCATTATTGGGCGCGAGATAATCGTGCGGAAATCGACTTTGTAGTAGAGAAGCAGGGATGCTTGTCTGCGATTGAAGTCAAGGCGGGGGAGAACACAAGATCTCGAAGCCTGTCCTCACTTAAAAAGACCCATCCGGGCGTGCGCCTTATCAGACTATCGACTAAGCCCTTTGGAATGAATGATGGGCTTATGTCTGTTCCACTTTATGCGACATTTTGTCTATAGGGATGATGTTGCTGTAATGCATGGGGCCCGGAGCGCGATGTTGCTGCGCTCCGGGCCCCGCTGCTTTGTAAAACCATAACGGTTTGGTCGCCGTTGTTTTAGTCAAACAAACTCGGCATGTCGTTTTCCTTCATGAGGGCGCCGGCAGAGGGCAGGCTCTGCGCGGTGAACTTCTCGGCCGAGACGCCGGCGCCAAGAATCTCCTCGGTCGTGCCGACAGTGGTGACCGAGCGGCCCTTCTTGGCCGTGAAAGCCTGGACGCCCTGCGTGTTGGTGGTCGTCTTGGTCTTGAGCAGCGACGTGTTGAAGTTCATCAGGCGGTAGTCGCTCGAGACCAGCGCGAGGTCGCGGTCTTCCTTGAGCACCTGCGCATACAGCAGCTTGCTGCCGCCGTAGATGGCGTTCTTAAGGCGCTTGCGGTTGGTCTTGGTAGCGTATCCAGAAAGCGCGACACGCACCACGCGGCCGTTCTCAAAGACGAACAGCACGTCGGCCTTGTAGTCCTCGGGGTCGATGACCCAGATGACGCTCTCGTCGGGTTCCATCTCAAGATCGGTCGGAAGGTACGAGCCCAGCTGGGCCGACTTGGTGTCCTCAAACGCCGCGACCTTGCACTTGTACACCTGGCTCTTGTTGGTAAAGACCAGCAGCTCGTGGGTGTTGGAGGACGGGAACTCGATAAAGGGTTTGTCGCCGTCCTTGTACTTGAGCGTGGTCGCCTTCTTGAGCACGCGGTCCGTCATCTTCTTTAGGTAGCCATCGCGCGAGAGCATGATGGTGACCGGGTACTCCTCGACCTCGGGCTCCAAGCTTACCTCGATAACCTCATGGGGCTCGATCCTGCCCGTGCGGCGCGGCATCACGTACTTCTTGTTGACCGCTGCTAGCTCGTCGCTGATGACCTTCTTGATGTTCTCCTCGCTGGAGAGGATCTCCTCAAGCTCGGCAATCTCGCCCTCGAGCTTGGCGATGTCCTTGGTGCGGTTGAGAATGTACTCTTCGTTGATGTTGCGGAGCTTGAGCTCGGCAACAAACTCGGCCTGGGTCTCGTCGATGTCGAAACCCTTCATAAGGTTGGGCACGACCTCGGCCTCGAGCTTAGTGCCGCGGATGATGGCGATGGCCTTGTCGATGTCGAGCAGAATTGCCTCGAGGCCGTGCAGCAGGTGCAGACGCTCGGACTTTTTGCCCAGGTCAAAGTTAATGCGGCGACGCGTGGACTCAATACGCCACTTGACCCACTCGTGCAGGATCTGGCGCACGCCCATAACGCGGGGATAGCCGTCGACCAGCACGTTAAAGTTGCACGAGAACGAATCCTGCAGCGTGGTCGAGCGATAGAGCTTCGCCATGAGCTTGTCGGGGTCGACACCGCGCTTAAGGTCGATGGCGATGCGCAGACCCGAGAGGTCGGTCTCGTCGCGGATGTCGGCAATCTCCTTGACCTTGCCCTCTTTGGAGAGCTTGACGATGCGCTCGATGATGACATCGGTTTTGGTGGTGTAGGGGATCTCGTAGACCTCGATGATGCGCTCTTCGGGAATCCAGCGCCAGCGGGAGCGGATCTGGAAGCTGCCAAGGCCGGTCTCGATTATCTTTTCCATCTCCTCGCGGCGGTAGATAATTTCGCCGCCGGTCGAGAAGTCGGGCATGGGCATGTATTCGAGCAGGTCGCAGTCGGGATCCTGCAGGTAATGCATTGTGGCGGTACAGACCTCGTTGAGGTTGAAACCGCAGATATCGGATGCCATGGCGACGCCGATGCCCTTGTTGGCCGAGACGAGGATGTTGGGGAACGTGGTGGGCAGCAGGCGTGGCTCCTTCATGGCGCCGTCGTAGCTGTCGACGAAGTCGACCGGGTCCTTGTCGATGTCCTTGAAGATCTCGGCGCTAATGGGGGAGAGCTTGGCCTCGGTATAGCGCGAGGCGGCGTAGCTCAGGTCGCCCGAATAGTACTTGCCAAAGTTGCCCTTCGACTCAACGAAGGGGGCGAGCAACGCCTCGTTGCCGGTGGCCAGGCGCACCATCGTCTCGTAGATCGCGGCGTCGCCGTGCGGGTTGAGCTTCATGGTCTGGCCCACGATGTTGGCGCTCTTCTGGCGCTCGCCCTTGAGCAGACCCATCTTGTACATGGTGTAGAGCAGCTTGCGGTGCGAGGGCTTAAAGCCGTCAATCTCGGGGAACGCACGCGAGACGTTGACGCTCATAGCGTAGGGCATGTAGTTGACCTCGAGCGTCTGCGTGATCGGCTGATCGGTGACCTCGGAGTGCAGGCCGATGACGTTCTCGGCGTTGACCTGCTTTTTCTTGGGCTGGTTCTTCGTCTTCTTCTTTGCCACGATTTCCTCTTGAACTTCTTATGGGCCGTCGTTATCGATTTGCTGCTACTGCAGGTCCAGCTGGTCCAGGTATTCCTTGCCGTGCTCGGAGATGTGACGCTTGCGGCCCGTCTCGTCGTTGCCCAGCAACAGGTTGAACATGGTCTCCATCTTGGTGACGTCCTCGGGTTCTACCTTGATCAGGCGGCGCGTCTCGGGGTTCATGGTGGTGAGCCACATCATGTCCGGATCGTTCTCACCAAGACCCTTGGAGCGGTTGATCGAGCACTTCTGGTCGCCAATCTCCTTGAGGATGCCGTTCTTCTCGAGCTCGGTGTAGGCAAAGTAGGTCTTCTCTTTGCAGTTGATCTCGTAGAGCGGCGACTCGGCGATATACACGTAGCCCTCGTCGATAAGCGTGGGCACCAGGCGATAGAGCATGGTGAGCACAAGCGTGCGGATGTGATAACCGTCGACGTCGGCGTCCGTACAGATAATGACCTTGTTCCAGTTGAGATTATCCAGGTCAAAAGCACCGAGGTTCTTGATGCGCTTGTCCTTGATCTCTACGCCGCAGCCCAGCACGCGCATGAGGTCCATGATGATGTCGGACTTAAAGATGCGCGGGTAGTCCTCTTTCAGACAGTTGAGGATCTTGCCTCGGACGGGCATAACACCCTGGAACTCGGCATCGCGCGAGGTGCGGATGGCGCCTGCTGCCGAGTCGCCCTCTACGATGTAGATCTCGCGACGGCTCTTGTCCTTGGAGCGGCAGTCGATGAACTTCTGCACGCGGTTGGCCATGTCGGTCTTCTGCTGCAGATTGGTCTTGATGCTCTGGCGCGTCTTCTCGGCGTTCTCGCGCGAACGCTTGTTGATGAGCACCTGCTCCATGATCTTATTGGCAGCGTCCTTGTTCTCGATCAGGTAAGTCGAGAGGCGCTCCTTAAAGAAGGCCGTCATGGCCTGCTGGATAAAGCGGTTGTTGATGGCCTTCTTGGTCTGATTTTCGTAGGACGTCTGGGTGGAGAAGCAGTTGGTCACCAGAACCAGGCAGTCCTGGACGTCCTGCCATTTGATGCCACTCTCGTTTTTGTTGTACTTGCCCTGTTGCTTGATGTAGGCATCGATGGCGCTGGTCAGAGCGCTACGGGCCGCCTTCTCGGGCGAGCCACCGTTCTCGAGCCACGATGAGTTGTGGTAATACTCCTGCATCATGAAGGTGCGCGAGAAGCACATGCACGCGGTGATCTTTACGTTGTAGTCGGGCAGGTCCTCGCGGTCGCGACCGCGGCGGTCGGCCTCGATAAAGAAGGGCTCAGTAAGGTAGTCGGTACCGACCTTCTCGAGCACATAGTCCTCGATGCCCTTGGGATAGCAGAAGTCCTCTTCGGAAAACTCGCCATCGTCGCCCTCGATACGCAGACGGAAGGTCACGTTGGCATTGACCACGGCCTGGCGGCGCATGGTCTCGCGATACCAATCGTGGGGAATGCTGATGGAGGTAAAGACCTCAAGATCGGGGCGCCACTTGATGGTGGTGCCGGTACGGTTCTCGTCGCTGGGCTCAATCTCGAGCGCCTTCTTTTTGGCGCCGACGACCTTGCCCTTTTTAAAGTGCAGGGAGTACTTGTTGCCGTCGCGCCAAACCGTGACGTCCATGTACTCGGAAGCGTACTGGGTCGCGCAGGAGCCCAGGCCGTTGGTGCCGAGCGAGAAGTCGTAGTCGCCGCCCTGGTTATTGTTGTACTTGCCGCCAGCGTAGAGCTCGCAAAAGACGAGCTCCCAGTTAAAGCGCTTCTCGGAAGGGTTCCAGTCGAGTGGGCAGCCGCGGCCGTTGTCCTCTACCTGAATGGAGCCATCGCGAAAGGCGGTAAGGGTGATGAGCTTGCCGTAGCCCTGGCGCGCCTCGTCAACGGCGTTGGACAGAATCTCGAAGGCGGCATGCGCGCAGCCGTCGAGCCCGTCCGAGCCAAAGATGACGGCGGGGCGCAGGCGTACGCGCTCCTCGTCCTTGAGCTGGCGGATACTGTCGTTACCATAGTTTGCGGTGTTTTTTGCCATACTCGCTCTCTCGGTGCTCCTTTGCTGCGTTTAAGTCATATAGATAGTCAAGGTAGCATAGCCCAGCCCACAGACGATTCCACCCAACACGAAATCCATCGAACAATCGTTCGATTAGATAATGGATGCTTGGGATGCGGGTGGGGTCTGTCCTATTCAAACATCTGCGGCAGGTCGATGAAGACGGTTCGATCGCTTTCGTCAGCTTCGAAGCCCGAACGGGAGAAGAATCCGTAGCGATGGCACTTGAGCCCCGTTGCCTCGACTTGGGTGATTTCCTCGTCGACCATTTTTTGCGTGACGGGGGATTTGCGGAACTTTGCTTCGTAGAATGCGTAGCCCTCGGGGTCTTGCGTTACCACATCGAATTCGCCGCTCGTTTTGTTTGCGGGATCGTCGTACCAGTACTTGCCTATGGCATCGAAAGCCGGTTCGATCTTGCCAGTCCTGTTTTGCCGCACGAGGTATTGACGGCAGATCTCCTCGAACATATGTGGAGTGTAGTTTTCCTCGAAGTCTTGGGAGACGTGACGATCATAGAAGACTTCCGGGTCGAGCAGCTGACGCGCAGAGGCATTGCGGAAGACGTAGCGATAGTAAAAGAGCGAAAGTGGGTCCACCACAAAGTAGCCAGACTTGCGCTTATTCGTAGGGTCGTTGATGGGTGCACGCTTTTGGACGATTTCGAGTGACATGAGCTTGTCGAGTACGTCTGCCATGGCCGGACCGCTCGAGACGTGCGACTGTGCCAGCACGTCCCCCCAACGGGAGTAACCTTGTGCGAGAGCCCCGAAAACTTCGTTGGCGTTGGTCATCTTCGAGATCTCGGCGTTGAGATAGGACGGTACTTCGCTTTCTAAGCGGGCGCCAGGTTCTGTGACGAGCTCGATGATATTGTCGCGTACGCTTTGGGACTGATCGATGAGGCGATTGTAAAAGGGGATGCCGCCAAAAACGCTATAGAGCCGCACCTTGTCCTCGGGTGAGAACGCGGGATAGAACTTTGCAGCGTCAAAGTAATCCATGGGCTTAAGCTCAAGCGCGAGATCAATTCGCCCGTAGAGGGGGCTTTCATGCTCGATGAGAGATTTCATAATCTCAACGTAGGAGCCGCACAGGACAATGTTTAAACGTGAGTCTTCCCTGTGAGCGTCGATTGAGGTCTGGAGAATGCTGTCTAAGCCTTTAACCGCATCTCTCAAGTAGGGGTATTCGTCGAGAACGAGGGTAATGTTCTTGTCTTTGGCTTGGGCAAACAGAAATTCGATGAGCTCGCGGATGCCCGTGAAGGCGAGCGGAGGAAAGCTTAGCGCTTCAGCAGCAAGGGCGGACAGACTCTCGAGGTTGTCTGCCTCGGAGGTTTGGCGGCACTCGTAATAGATCGTTGCGACGTCCGATAAATCGGTTAGCGCCTGCTTGATGAGCTCACTTTTGCCGACGCGACGCCTTCCGTAAATGAGAACATTGCGCTGCTCGGGCGCATTGAGTGTTTTCTTAATACGGGCGAGTTCAAGCTCCCTGCCAATGAATTCCACTTACTCGGTTCCTTCCGACTCGGTTTTGTCCGAGTTAATTGTATCGCATGAATAAGTTTATGCTCGAGTTTACTCGGACAAAACCGAGTCGGTTTTGTCCGAGTAAGTTTGAATAGCGAATCGAAATTGTTATGTCCACATGGCGATGGCGGACATGGTTTCCATAAGCGCCGCGTTCGCGCTTGTTATTGCCGCAATGCGCTGTATCGCTGAGGCGCAGATCGTACCGCTCGAAAGCGTCTTTTGGTTGGCGAATCTGGCCACGGGCGTGTTCTGCGGTGCGACGATTTTCGCGGCCACGTTTGCTGTCCTGTGCGCAACGTTTTTCACGGCGAAAAGGCGCCGCGCAAAGATCGAAGCCGAGCTCGACTCCGCTGGCGACATCTAATGCGTAATGGGCCGGCTCTGGGTATCCAGAACCAGCCCATTTTGATGTTCGATGAGCCGATTCAGCGTCTCTCACAAAAGTAACTAGGAGCTAGCGAGGCCTATCCGAATTGGTCTCATTGGCGGTGTCTTTTTTGAGCGCCGTGCGGCGGGCGCTGTAGGCGACGAGGCCGGCGCCTGCCGCGGCGAGTACTGCAGCGGCTGCCGTAAGGGGAGCGTTGACATCGCCCGTGCCCGCAAGCGCGCCCGCTTTTCCGGAGCACTTGTTATTGCCGTGGTCCTTGCCGCTGCCGGAGCTGCTTCCGCCGGAGCCGCCGCCCTCGTCAGCACCGCCGCCACTCGAGCCACCGTCGCCGTCTGCTGTCATCGGGGCGTCGTGAAGTCCTGTCGTATCCGCGCTGTCGCAGACGCCGACCTGAACTTCTGAGCGCTCGCATGCCGCGTCGGGCACATGAAGCTCGTGCAATACGGCACCCAGCGCCGAGTTTGCACCCGGTCGAATTTCCTCGAGCGTTACGGGATCGAGCGCCACCAGGTCACGCGCCTTCGCATACAGCGTCACGCGTTTGCCCACTTCGTCGCTCCAACTCTCGGGGATAGCGAAGCTCATGCGGAACTGTGCCATGCAACCCGGTGCCAGCACGGCGTTGCCGTTGTCGGCTACCAGCGGGTGCGTCGCAAAATGTTCGCCCAGCGTCTCGAGTGCGTACTTCACGTGTGCCATGTCGTTGGCCGAAGCGTCCTCGGCAAGCTCTGGATCGTAGATCGATGCCATACGTGCGTTCACTCCGAATCCGATGGATGCGCTGGAGAACGGCTGGCTGGAGCCCTCTCGATACAGATCGATCGTGCCGGCGGTCAGCAAGGTGTTGCCGTCGTTTCGCACCGTGACCATGAAGGATTCGCCTGCTGCTCCGGGCACCACTGCGCCCGAGGTGGCGACCGCGCCCGTCGGAGTGGCACACGCTACCAAGGGCACTTCGATGCCGCGTAGCTCTGCCTCGCTCTTCTCCGCGCTCACAATGTGCGTAGCGAGCGTGGAGAGCATGCCTCCCGACGTCAAAAATGTCGTTATTTGATCGACGGGATGGTCCAGCTCGCACATCACGAACGGTTCCGTGAACAGATCGCCTGCCAAGGTGCTGGCGAAGATGCGGAAGTGCTTGCCCATCACTGCCACCGGGTTGCCTTCTTCGTCGTAGGTTTGTCCCACCTTGCCATCGGTGTTCTCTACATAGAGCACGCACCTGCCGTTGTTGCTCACGCTAAACGATGCCGGGCCACAGCCTGCGGCACCCACGGGCTGCGTTGCAAATGCCGATGCACCTCGCGTCCAAGTAACATGCTGCAGTTGCTCGTTGACGGTTGCCAAAAAGCCCGAATGTTGTGGCCACGGCACCGCACGGGGTACCGTGGCGTCTGGTGACATAACGCCCCAGCCCGCAATGGACTGGCCAATCACGGCGTACGATGCGCAGCCGCAGCCGTCTGCGGTCTCGTACGCAACGGGCACCACCATTTTGCCGTTGATATTTTCGGGCTCGCCCAGCTCGATACTCGACGGTGCTTGCGGAAAGCGGAGAACTTGGCGGAACGTCAGGCTGTCGCCCGAAACGTCCGACCACAGGGTAAAGCACTCCAGCGCAACCTCAGCCTCGTTGCCGAGCGCCTTTTCTGCGGAGGTTCCGCGGCGGTGGAGGTAGGCACCCGACAGGCGCCCGTCGACCAGCGTCTTGCCCACCGTGATACGCGGGCACTGAAGGCAATGGTAGCCATCCTCTTGCAGGCGGCCGCGCGAGATGCTGCGCCATGACGCATGCGACACCACGCGGATCTCGTCATTACTTATGCGCAGGCGCACAACGGACAGCATACCGGCTGTGCTTGCCGTATCGAAAAGAGTATTGTCGCCGGCGGGGCGCTCGCCCGAGACCAGCAGCACGTAGGCATCCTGGTTTCCTCTACCGTCCGTATATTCCACCACGTCGAAGTCGTAATCGTATATGCTGTCGCGCTCCACGTCGTTCTCGCCAAACCCAAGGGGAAAGTCCACGGGCGTGGGAGCGGACCACGTGCCGTTTGCCTTTGTGTGCACCACCAGGCGCGAGCGGCCATTGTCGCCGTAGCGCACCGAGGCGATACGGAACAGGCATTCTGCGCCGGCAATCATTGCCAGCTTCATGTGAGCTTCGCTGAGCACGCCAGCAAACAGCACGTTGTCGCTCGAGGGTTTTATGCCGCCGCGCTCGTCCTCCGATACACCAGCAGAATTGGCGTTGGGGTCCGCAACGGCGTTCGTCGCCTGACCGATGTAGGCGTACTCATACATTGGCGCGGCGTTTTCGTCGTTCTCTATCAGTGCATGGACGAAATGCTCGATCTGTCCCGTGTCGTCGCTTTCTGCATCCGCCTCGAGCTCAATGTGCGTAACCGCTTGATCCCAATCGCGCACGACAGGCGCGACGTTTACGGCAGTGGCCTTAACCTCGGCGCGTGCGAGCAGCTCGGCGTTGGTGACGATGGTGGCCGATGCGATAAATTGCGGCACACCACCTGCCTCGGCGTTGCCGGCTGAGCCGAAGCGGGCATCCAGCGTATAAGGCGTATCTCCACCCAAGGCCAGCTCAGAGCGCTGGAGCACATACTGATCGCCATTGTTCACTGACATATTCCACGAATCGAGGAGTGTGGGCCACGATCCCGACCAAGCTTTGGTGGTCCACTTGAACATGACGAACTGGAGTATCACATCGACATCGACGTCTGCACCTACGCGCAGTCGCGGAAGCTGGTGGCCGTCCGCCTTCTCGTACCCAATGAACAGTGTGAGGGACGCGGCACCGCGCACGGCGGACGAAGCGACGCCTGCAACGCCGGCGCCAAAGGTGACGGCAAGCCCGATCTGGATGGTGAACGAGCCCGACGTGTTTGAATAGTCGAGCGAAATGTTTTTAAAAAACGCCACGCCGCTGCCGTGCGTGTGGGCACCCACGGCGAGCGCCAGTTTTGCCAGCACCCAGGGGTTGACGTTTAGGAAAAACGGCACCGGTCCCAAGGTGAACTGTTCGGTCCAGTTGAGGTCGGTTCTTACTTGGAAGAGGGCCTTAATATTGCCGTATGCGGGGTCGTTGTTATTGCCCCAGGTTTTGCCCACCCAATCGTAGGCGAGCGAGCCGTACAGCTGTGTGGCGATATCCATCGTGAACAGCAGCGTGCAGTGGTGGCGAAGGAGCTTGGTGTTTCTTGGATCGGTGCCCGAACCGGCACTCATGCTCTTGTACTGATTCCACTTCCCCTCCATCTCGTCGAGGTAGCGGCTTGCCTGCTTGGCGCCCGACTCGCGCGGCGATTTCTTCCAGTATTCCGGATCAGGATTGCCCGAATCGTTCATATAGCTGGCTGGTTTGTATCCTCCGCCAAACAGCACGTATCCAGCAAACGAGAAATCGAAGAGGATCGGAAATGTGGGTATCCAGCACGTGAACTTATTGCCGCCGATGCCGGGAAACGCCGCGGGGAAATCAAACGGAGTGATCTCTTGGTCCATGGTGGTGGGAATGATGGTGGTCGAGCCCGATTCCGCCTTTGCGGCCGGCGCGGTGACAACGGCCATAGGGGATGAAAGCGTGTAGGTTTTGCCCTGATAGTCGAGGACAAAGCGCAGTTTGCACCCTTCTTCCAGAAGGCCCGATGCCGCGTCGAGAAACGTGTCTTCGAGTGTGAACGTCGCCAGATTATCCGCGCCCGATGCGCTGGCCTTGATATGACCGATCTGCGTGACGGTTTCGGGCGAGCTGCCCGCGGCAGGCGTCACTTTGTTAATGCGCAGCGTTGCCTGCCCACCCTGTGGCAAATGTGCCTGCACGGTAAAGGCGTGCGTGTCGGGTTGGTCGTTTGCCGTGTCGTCCTTCGGCAATGCCATGAACGTAGCGTCGGCGTACTGGATGTCCCATTCGTCAAACGTGAGCTGGCGGAAGTACGGCTCGCCGTCGGAAAGCGGACGTGTGGGCGCGGTTATGGCGGTGCCACCCTGGATGCGCGCGAGGGGAATCTCGACATCACGGTAGCCCGCCATACTAATGGAGATGCCGCCGTTAAAGTCGTACGCGTCGAGAAGCGTTGCCTCGTCCACGTAGCCTTCCGAAAGCGGCGCGACCTCAAAGATGGCCGTGCCTTCGTCGTCGGTTGTGGCGGTGAGCTGCTTGCCTGCGGCATAGCGTGATGTGAGCGTGACCTGGGCACCTGCGATGGGATTCTTCTTATGAGCGACATCGACTACCACCACGCCAAACATGGTGCGCGAGAGCACCAAGACCTTGAAGGGATCTTTTTCGTCGGCATAGGCTTCGGTGGGCGTGAGCGGCAATATGAAGGCGTTTGCGCTTCCCGGCACGCGCGGCAACATAATGCTTGCCAGTGAGGATGCTCCGGCGATAAGTAACGAACGGCGATCAAGCATTTTGGGCTCCCATCCCGCAAATATCGGTGGAAATAATCCAATTTTGCGAGAAGGCGCTTCGTGGCGGTAGTGCCGTTCAAGGGTCAAAATGTCCAAATTGATCGAGCGAAGCGCCGGGTTCCGGAACGCGTTCGATGCGCTTGGCAGCCCGGTCGCTAACGCAACATATGCGCGACCAGCTCGGCGCGTGTGCCGATGCCAAGCTTTGCGTATACGCCGGATAGGCGGTTTTTGACGGTACCCGGCGATACTCCCATATGGCGTGCGATTTCGGCGTTGGTCCACCCACGACAGGCGAGCATGGCCATGGTGAACTCTGTGGTCGTTAGATCGTCGGCCACGTCCTCGCCCGAATCGGGGTTGTGGATGCGCCGCCAACCGTAGCTGAATCGATACGTGATCTCGATGATGCGAGCGAAATCATCGGGGTATTGCGATTTTAAGCATGCCTCGATAAGCCCCTGCAAAAGGCCGTGGTGCTCGCCGATAAGCTCGATGAGGCCGTCGGGGCGCGCAATGTTCCAAGCAGCTCCGAAGTGCGTTTTTGCGGCGCCCACGTCTTTGAGACTCATGCAGGCCATGGAAGCCGACAGGTGCAGGAACAGCTCCGAGATGGGATAACTTCCCTGTTTCATGATCAGGGCGTTTTCCGCCATGCCTAGACTGCGGCCATATTCGCCGCGCAGGTACAGGGCATGCGCCATCACGTAGCTGGCGAACAGGCGCAGGCCTTCGGGCAGATGTGCCGCAAGCGGATAAAACTCTTCGGCGGAATACGGGGAAGGCAAGTGCAGCAGGACGCTCGCGGCGGAGGCGAACAGGATATGCGTGGCGTGGACGGCGGGCGATTCATCGTCAGTTGGTATTTCGAGGATGCCCGCAAGGCAACGGCGGGCATCGGCGATACGGTTGAGCGACAGACTGGCATATCCGCAGATAAGGCATGCGGAATAGCGCAGTGCGGGGTCGGTGGCGTCAAGATAGGGGCGTGCTGTCTCGGCGGCGAGTGTGGCCTGTCCGCGAAAGTACAGCGCTTCTGCCGAGGCGATGGTGCGTGAATCGGGGTCGGAAATGCCTGCAACCGCAGCGTCAATCTGCCCCGGCACAAAGGCAGTGCACATCAACGGCATGGGAATGCGCGGGTAGCCATCGCAGTCCATCTTCCATCTCCCATCAGGTGGCAACATTAGCAGCAATTGTACTCTTGTCGCTCGGGACTGGAATTTGTGGGTATCGCCTGCGATTATGCCGAACGTATAAAGGAAGAGTCTATTGGCGATGCTCCCAAGGTGGCTATCGAAGCTTAGCTGACCTTGGGATATAGAAAAACTGCCACCCCTGCAAAAAGCTCTTCCGCAGCGATGGGAAACGCATCTTCTGGGCATTCCGTCGTCTCCAGCCAGCGCTGGACTGCTGCTGTCGCCTGCGCGTTGGCGAGCGGGGCGTGGGGACCGTCCGGCGACCAGCGGTGACGGGCGAGCCCTGCCGCGTGCGTGGGCCTCCATCGGCGTAGACCCATGACCCGCATGGCATCGGAGAAGTCCACCATGGCGTCCAGCACCTTACCGTCCGGCACGTCCAGCCTAGCGGCTCTCTTGAACCCGAGGTCGAAGAGGGCGTTGTACAAGGCATATGGGGCCGAGCGGAAGTGGATCAAAAGAGCGTTACTTGACGTTTCATGCATAATGCCAACCGCCCCGCGACATCACGTTCGCAGCGCGCAGGGGCCGGAGAATCTTCGCGATGAGAGTTGACGTCTAATACCTTGCATCGTATAGTGTGTATAGCATAGTATATGACGAGAGGAGGTGTGCGGATGGAGGCACAGATGAAGCGCGGCTTCCTGGAGGCCTGCGTGCTCGCGGCCGTCTCCGGCGAGGAGTCCTACGGCTACCAGATCGTGAAGGACGTACCGGCGAGCATGGGGCTCACAGAGTCGACGCTCTACCCGCTGCTCAAGCGCCTGGAGAAGGCCGGGTGCATCACGGCACGCTCCGCCGAGCACAACGGGCGGCTGCGCCGGTACTACCGCATCACGGACGACGGGCGAGCGCGCATCGAGGAGTTCCTGGCCGAGTGGCCGTCCGTACGGGAGATTTACGCATACGTTGAGGGGGCGCACCATGACGCGCGATGAGTTTCTGGGCCGGTTGGGCGAGCTGCTCGCCTGCCTGCCGGCCGAGCAGGTGGAGGAGACCAAGGCGTTCTATGCGGAGGCCATCGCCGACCGTATGGAGGACGGCATGACGGAGGCCGAGGCTGTGGCCGCCATGGGCACGCCCGGTGAGGTCGCCGAGGCAACGCTCGACGAACTGCCCGCCGTGCCGCGCGCGATCGCGAGGACCAAGCGCAAGAGCACGGCACTTCTATGGGCGCTCACCATCGTGGGCTCTCCGGTATGGATTCCGCTGCTGCTCGCGTTCGTCGCCGTTGCCGCTGCAGTCTACATCTGTATTTGGGTTCTTGCGCTCTGCGTGTGGATCGTGGCCGCGGCATTCGGGGGCGCGGGCCTGGTAGGGCTCCTGTTCGCCGTGGACGGCATCATTATCGGGCATGTTCCGTACGTTTTGGCCTCGATGGGAATGGGATTCGCTTCCATCGGTGTGGCGCTCCTCACGGGAGCAGGCGCCTGGACGGCGTCCAAGCAGATCGCGCGCCTCTCTGCCCTTTGGGCGAAGAAAGCCGTTTCGCCCTTCTGGAAAGATCGAGGCAATAAGAGCCGCATGGGCGCTGAAGCGGCGCCGCTCACGGCATAGGAAGGAGTGCAAACATGTCCAGCGTAAAAAAGATTTACCTTGCCGTAGCGGGTGGGCTTGTTGCCACGGGGCTCGTCCTGGCCGCTATCGGATTTGTGGCCTCCGGCTTTAACCTCGCTGTGTTCAACACACAGATCGACCTGCGCGATGACACCATCATTCTGGGTGGTGTTGAAATAGACGACCCGACAGGGCTTCCACTCATCGAGCAGCTTGCCGAGGTTGGCGAGATCCATATTGGATCTGCAACGGCTGGTTCGTCTTCTCCTCGCAAATGATCGAGCTCGTAGCAGCCATCCCCCTTCGGGCGCACCACGACGGGCGTAAGCACGCCGCCCTCGAAGCCTTTTGACCTAGTCGCTGGGGACGTTCTTAAACGACTAGTCTTTCAAGAACGTCCCCAGCAACTACCCCAAATGCCAGAACCAAAGCAGCGCCGCAAGCAGAGGACGGACAGCGAGCGGGCGCCAGAGCGAACAAATTGACATGAAAAGAGGACGGCATAGACCTTCTGGTCATGCCGTCCTCTTCGAAAGACAGGTTGT
>CAJJSS010000036.1:0-19550 GCA_905194545.1 Coriobacteriaceae bacterium
CGGCCTTGGTGACGCCCTTGCCCAGATAGCGGCCCTTGTCGCCGTCGCGCAGCTCACATGCCTCAAAGGCGCCGGTCGAAGCACCCGAAGGCACCATTGCGCGGCCAAAGCTGCCGTCCTCGAGCACGACCTCGACCTCGACGGTGGGATTGCCGCGGCTGTCGAGCACCTCGCGACCGTAGACGTCCAAAATATCGCTCATGTTGTCTCCCTCTCACTTGGAAACGGGTTGAATGCTTGGCGACACGGCTTGCACGCTACAGCGGCGCGCAGGTTCATAAGTTAGCCTTATCGCACTTTTTGCATTATGCCCTAAGTTAGTCAAGGGATACAATCTTTTTAAAAATAATAGGGGCGATGGGACAAGTCCGTCCCGTCGCCCCCGCAGTCTTACTCCTCTGCCTTTGCGGCATCCCAGAGGTCATTGAGGCCGTGGGTCGAAAGCTCGGCCAGATCCACGTGGGCGTCGGCCGCCATCTGCTCCATCGCAGCCCAGCGGCGGCGGAACTTTGCCGTACTGGCACGCAGGGCGCTCTCGGCGTCAATTCCCTCCTTGCGCGCAACGTTGACCAGGGCAAAGAGCAGGTCGCCAAACTCCATCTCGCGCTCGGGAGAACCGGGAGCCTCGGCCTCAAACTCGGTACGCTCCTCGGCAACCTCGTCCCACACGTCCTGGACCGTCTCCCACTCAAAGCCCACGGCAGCCGCCTTGCGCGACACCTTCTGAGCCTGCATCAGCGCCGGCAGGTGCGTGGGCACACCGTCGAGCAGACCCTCGGGTGCGGCCCCGACTGCCGCCACGGCCTGGTCTTTGGCGGCCTTCTCGGCAAGCTTGACCTCGTCCCAAATCTTGAGCACCTCGTCGGAGTTGTCGGCATCCGCATCGCCAAACACGTGCGGGTGACGACGGATGAGCTTGGCGTCGATATCGCGCGCCACATCGGCCAGCGAAAACTCGCCGGCATCCGCCGCAATCTGCGCATGCAGTACGACCTGCATGAGCACGTCGCCCAACTCCTCGCGCAGGTGTGCCGCGTCGTCGGCCTCGATGCAGTCGAGCGCCTCATAGGCCTCCTCGATCATGTTCTTGCCAATGCTGCGGTGCGTCTGCTCGCGGTCCCACGGGCAGCCGTCGGGCTGACGCAGGCGCCAGATGGTCTGCACCAGATGCTGCAGCTCGGCCGACGCGTCTACCAGCGTGGACAGGTCGCGCGAGCCCTCGGCATTTTGCTGAGCCAGCTGCTCTGCCATGGTTATTCCTCCTCCAGGATCACGTGACGGAACGCGCCGTCCTCGTAGATGCCATAGCTGTGCGTACCGTCCTTGGGAATGCTCACGCTGCCGGGGTTGAAGAGCCACAGGCCCGGGTGCGCCTCGCTTGCCTCGTTAACCTTGATGTGCGTGTGGCCGTAGACGAGCGCGGAGCCCTCGGGCAGCGCGGGCGCGTGATCAACGCTGTTATGCATGCCAGCGCCAAAGACGTGGCCATGCGTCAGGAACAGCTCGCGGCCGGTCTCGTCGAACAGCGTGGCGTAGTCGGCCATGACGGGGAAGTCGAGCACCATCTGGTCGACCTCGGCGTCGCAGTTGCCGCGCACCGCGATGATGCGGTCGGCCAGGGCGTTGAGCAGCGGAATCACACGCTTGGGGGCGTAGTCGCGCGGCAGGTCGTTACGCGGGCCGTGGTAGAGCAGGTCGCCCAGCAGCACGATGCGGTCGGGCTGCTCGGATTCGATGGCAGCGCAGAGGCGCTCGGCCCAGTATGCCGAGCCGTGAATGTCGGAAGCGATGAGGTATTTCATGGGGAGTCCTTTCGGTGTGGGGTTGATGGGGCTGGGCGCGGGATGTCGCCGGCCGCGCTATTCAAATCGCAGTGCTGGGGCTTGTGCCGCCTGCATCACGCGCTGGAGCGGCACATTATGCTCGCGGGCAAGACGGGCGCAGTCCTCGTACTCGGGCGCCGCACGCTCACTGCCGTCGGGCAGGGTGGCTACTTTGACGGCCACCTCGCCCCAAGGCGTCGCTACCTGCTCAAAACGACGCGGCAGGCAGACGCGTTCCATCACCTGGCGACGAACGGCGTTGGTCGTGGTCTCCAAAAAGATAATCGTCTGTAGGCGCTCGATATCCTCGTGCGAGCAGATCACCTGCAACTGCCATCCGGGGCGGCCCTTTTTGCAGTAGAGGGACAGCCAGTGCACCTCGCGCGCGCCTGCCTCGCGCAGGCGGTCCGCGGCATAGGCGAGTACCTCGGGCGACGCATCGTCGATGTCGCACTCCAGCTTGACGATGGTCTCGGGCGCATCGGTCTCGCGGGACAGCGAAGATGTACTTCCACGTTGCATACGGTCCGGATCCTTTCCGCACGGGCTCGTTTTATTCACCCAAACGCTAGCACATCGAACGTGGCACAGGCGTGACTTTCGTCCGTCGTCGCCCTTGCCCCTATCCAAACATGTACGTCAGCCTCCAAACATGTCATTTTTTGTCGGTTTTGGAGGCTGACGTACACGTTTTGGAGCGGGCCGCACACGATCAAAATTGCGCCCGCATTCCGTCCACCACAAAGTTCGCCGCACTCAACAATTTTGAACTTTCTACGCAGTTCATCGGCTAAAAATTACCCTCGGCATACTTACCCGCTGCACGATGTTACTCTAGTTGCATTTGGCTAACTAAGCGGCTGCCGAGGACCCAACCCGGCACCGTTACGGCATAGGAGGTTTCATGTTCGAGAAGCGGCTCTTCTCCCTGGTTCCGCAGGCAACGCCCTACATTATGGCAAGCGTCCTGTTTAAGTGGATCGCGCTCATGGCAAACATCACGGTGATGTGGATGCTTGCGCGCATCTTGGGCGGCATCGTCACGAACGGTCTTTCCGCCGCGCTCGCCGTCGATGCCCTCGCACAGGCGGCCTTGCCGCTCGCCGCCGCCATCATCGTGCGCGCCGCCTCCATCTACCTGGCCCAACGCGCCGGCGACAAGGCCGCGTTCGAGGCCGTCCGCCGCGTGCGCTCGTTCGTCTACGACAAGCTCACCACACTCGGCCCCTCCTACACCGAGACCGTCCCCACCGCCGAGGCCGTCCAGACCAGCGTCGAGGGCGCCACGCAACTCCAGGTGTACTTTGGCGGCTACCTGCCGCAGCTCTTCTTTGCCGGCTTGGCACCCATCACGCTGTTTGTACTGCTCGTGGGCCAGGCGGGTCTTCCCGCCGCGCTGCTGCTCGCCTGCGTTCCGGTCATCCCCGTCTCCATCATGATGGTCATGCGCAACGCCAAAAAGATCGGTGCCGAGTACTGGGGCAGCTATGTCGATCTGGACGGCATGTTCCTGGAGGCCGTGCAGGGTCTCACCACCCTTAAGGTCTACCAGGCCGATCGAAGCTGGCACGAGCGCATCAACGCCGAGTCCGAGCGTTTCCGCACAGCGACCATGCACCTGCTGGTGATGCAGCTGCGCTCCATTTGCGTTATGGACCTGGTCGTCTATATGGGCGCCGCGCTCGGCATTATCGTGGCCGCACTGCAGCTCGCCACGGGCAAGATCGGCTTTGAGGCTGCCTTCCTCATCGTCTTTCTGTCACAGGAGTTCTTTTTGCCTATGCGCCGCCTGGGATCGCTGTTCCACACGGCCATGAACGGCATGGCCGCCTCGCGCCGCATGTTTGGCATTTTGGATACGCCCGAGCCCGAGCGCGGCGATGTTGAGCTTGATGGTCGCGGCGATATCGAGCTCGCAGGCGTGAGCTATGCCTACGGCGACCGCACCGTGCTGGACAGCGCCAGCGCGACCATTGCGCACGGCTCGCTCGTGGCACTCGTGGGCGAAAGCGGCGGCGGCAAGTCCACGCTCGCGGGGATTATCGCGGGCCGCAAGGACGCCTACCGCGGCAGCGTGCGCATTGGCGGCGTCGAACTGCGCGATGTCACGGCCGCCTCACTCATGCGCGCCGTCACGCTGGTGCCCACCAACGGCTACCTGTTTGCCGGCACCCTGCGCGACAACCTGCTGCTCGCCCAGCCCAACGCCACCGACACCGAGCTTTTGCGCGCGCTCGACCGCACGCGCGTGGCGGCCTTTGTGCGGGCCAACGGCGGGCTCGACATGGTGATTAACGAGGGTGGCACCAACCTTTCGGGCGGCCAGCGCCAGCGCGTGTGCATGGCCCGCGCCCTGCTGCACGACTCGCCGATCTATGTGTTTGACGAGGCTACGAGCAACGTCGATGCCGCAAGCGAGGCCGCGATCGGCGAGGTCATCGCGTCGCTTGCCGGCGGGCACACTGTAATTGTGGTGGCACACCGCCTGTCGACGATCGTGGACGCCGATCAGATCCTGGTGCTGGAACGCGGCCGCATTGCCGAGCACGGGACTCACGGCGAGCTCTTGGCCGCCGCGGGCGCCTATGCGCGCATGTGGAACAGCCAGGAGCAGCTCTCGGCATATGCGTATGCAGAGGGTGATGCTGAGGATGCCGGCGCGGTTGAGGCTGTTGACGGCAGCGCCGCCTGTGCCGATGGCCTCAACGGTACTAGTTCGTCTTCCGCTGCCGCGGCGCCTGACTCCGGCCGCGCCCGTCGCTCGGCGCCGTCCATCATGTGGCGCATGATGGGGCTCGTCCGACCGCTTGCCGGCTGGCTTGTGCTAGCCGTCGCGCTGGGCAGCATCGGCATGCTCACCGCCGCGTTCGTGCCGGCCTTTGGCGCCCTTGGCCTTATGGCCGCGCTGGGCCGCAACGCCTTGGGGCTTGGTCTTATCGCAGCATGCGCGGCCTGCGCCGCCTGCGGCATCGCGCGCGGGCCGCTCCACTACGGCGAGCAGCTCTGCAACCATTACATCGCATTCCGTCTGCTCGCACACATTCGCGACCTGGTGTTTGGCGCCCTGCGCCAGCTCGCCCCCGCCAAGCTCGAGGGCCGCGGCAAGGGCGAGCTCGTGAGCCTGGTCACCTCGGATATCGAGCTGCTCGAGGTCTTCTACGCGCACACCATCTCGCCCATTGCCATAGCTCTGGTCTGCACCGTTGTGTTTGAGGGCTTTTTGCTGGCTGTGAGCCCCGAGCTCGCGGGCATCGCGCTCGTGGCCTACGCGGTCCTGGGCGTGCTACTGCCCCTGACCTCGGCCAAGGCATGCGGCACCACCGGCCGCCAGAGCCGCGAGGGCGCCGGTAAGCTGGGCGCCTTTGTACTCGACAGTCTGCGCGGCGCGGGCGAGACCATCCAGTTTGCCGGTGGCACCGATCGCAGCCGTGCCCTGGGCAAGCTGACCGAGCAAGTCGGCGCCGTGGACGCGCGCCTCAAGCGCCGCCAGGCGGTCAGCGAGGCCGTAGCCGATGCGCTTATTCTTGTGGCTAATCTGGTGATGCTCGGACGTGCGCTGCAGCTGGTGGCTGCGGGAACGATTGACTTTGCCGCAGCGTTTGTCTCCGTCTTTACCTTTGTGTCGTCGTTTGGCTCGGTGATGGCCGTGAGCCGCCTGGGCGCCTCACTGCAGGAGACGCTCGCCTCGGGCGCACGCGTGCTCGATTTGCTCGACGAGCAGCCCCAGTGCGCCGAGGTCGCCGATGGACAGAACGTTGAGTTTGCCGGCGCCGCAGCCGAGCATGTGAGCTTTAGCTATGTGGGCGGCGTGGACGCGGGCGGTGCGGGCGCCACAGAGCAGGTCGCGAACGACACCGCTGCGAGTCTCATCCTCGACGACGTGACCTGCACCTTTGCGCCCGGTACCATGACCTGCATCATGGGGCGCTCGGGTTCGGGCAAGTCGACGCTGCTTAAGCTGCTCATGCGCTTTTGGGACCCCGCAGCCGGCACCATCACGGTGAGCGGCGTCGATGCCCGCCACATCAACACGGCGAGCCTGCGCAGCCACGAGGCCTATATGACCCAGGACACGCATCTGTTCTGCGGCACCGTACGCGAGAACCTGCTGGTCGCGCACGCCGACGCCACCGATGCCGAGCTGCTCGACGTTTGCCGCTCCGCCTCACTCACCACGCTCATCGACCGTCTGCCGCAGGGACTCGACACGCCCGTTGCCGAGCTGGGCGACTCGCTTTCGGGCGGCGAGCGCCAGCGCATCGGCCTTGCGCGCATCTTCCTCAACGACGCACCCTTCATCTTGCTCGACGAACCCACCAGCGCGCTCGATGCTCTCAACGAGGCGTCCGTGATGCAGGCAATCGACGAGCTCAAGCGCCGCGGCAAGACCATTGTGCTCGTGAGCCACCGTGCCAGCACCTGCGCGTTTGCCGATTTCTCGCTTTCGGTCGAGCACGGGAGGCTGAGCTAATGGCGCGCCCAGTCGACACACCGGAGCTGGCGCGCAAACGTGCACGCGAGGCCCAGATGGTGTCGCAGATGATTGCACTGTGGTGCCGCGGGCATCATCGCGGCGGCCACGAGGGTAAGCAGGCTCCCAACGGCGAAAAGCCCACTCGCGTCAAACTCGGGCTCCGAACCGTTACGCTCTGCCCCGAATGCGCCGAGCTGCAGAAATACGCCATCGCGCGCATTGAGCACTGCCCGCACATGGGCACCAAGACATTTTGCTCGGCCTGTCCTTCGCATTGTTACCGGCCTGCCATGCGCGAGAAGATCCGCGAGGTCATGCGCTGGTCGGGACCGCGTATGATCCGCTATCGTCCCGTCACCGCCGTGCGGCACGCGATTATAACCGTGCAGTCCAAACGAGCGGCGACACGAAGCAAGTAGTCGCCGGCGCCGGCACGCGCTGCCCCGCCCCTCGCCCTCGTCTCAAACATGTACGTCAGCCTCCAAACATGTCATTTTTTGCAGCTTTTGGAGGCTGACGTACACATTTTAGAGCGAGGCCGCACCGCGCGCCGCGCAGCCTTTCCAATCGATTTCGACCCCCGGCGTGCGCGGCGTGTTGAGAGCTGCACCATTACAATGGAGCGGATTCACCAAATGCAAAGGAGTCGCCATGCCCGCCTGCCCGCTGGTCGATTGCCATACTCATACCTCGTTCTCGGACGGGCACGCCTCGTTCGAGGACAACGTCCGTGCCGCTGCTGCCGCCGGCTGCCGCGTCATGGTCTCGACCGACCACCTTACCCTGCCCGCCAGTATGGATGCTAACTGCGAGGTGCAGGTCGTCGAGGGCGACTTGCCGGCACATCGTTTGGCCTTTGAGGACGCCCGCAAACTCGCCGCGCAGATTGCGCCGGAGCTCACCTTTATCTACGGTTTTGAATGCGATTGGTACGAGGGCTGCGAGCCCTTGGTAGAGCACTGGTCCCAGGGCGCCGTCGTACGTCTGGGCAGCGTGCACTGGATTGGCAACCCGGGCGATATTGCGGCAGGCGCCGCGGGCACGGCAGGGACAGAGGACGTCGCGCGCCCCGATACACCCGATTCCCTTTGCGGTTGGATCGACGACGATACCAACCTGCATGTTTGGGAAAACTTAGGCGTGCGCGGCGTGTGGGAGTGCTACGTCGACGACTGGTGCCGTGCTTGCGAAAGCTCACTCAACTTTGACGCGATGGCCCATCCCGACCTGGTCATGCGCTTTTCGAAGGACGGCTTTGCACCCGACTTTGACCCCGCGCCGTTTTGGGAGCAGATGGCCGAATGCGCCCACGATACGGGTCGCCGCGTTGAGGTCTCGACCGCCGCACCGCGCAAGGGGCTCGACGATTACTACCCCGCGACCGGGCTGTTGCGCCGCTTCGCCCATGCCGAGGTGCCCATCACCTTTGGCTCGGACGCGCACCGCGCCTGCGACATCTGCTGGAACATCCGCGAGGCCCAGGCCCACGCCTACGACTGCGGCTACCGGGCCTTCGATATCCCCCACCCCACCGGCGAATGGGAATCCACGCCCCTCGCCTAACTAGTCGTTTAAGAACGTCCCCAATGACTAGTGGCGGCGAGCGTTGAGCTCGCCGGCCAGCTCGTCGAGGGTGATGCCGTAGCGTTCGAGCGTCACGAGCAGGTGGTAGACCAAATCGCCGGCTTCGTAGCGGATGTGGTCGTGGTCGTTGTCCTTGCAGGCCATGATGACCTCGCTCGCCTCCTCGGCAAGCTTCTTGAGCAGTTCGTCCTCGACGTCGGTCAGCAGACGGGCGGTATAGCTCTCCTCCGGCGACGCATCGCGACGACCGTGAATCACCTCGGCCAGTCCCGTCAGCGTCTCGCCGATATTTCCCGGCTGCACGTTAGCTGTTCTGACTCCCATGGTTATTTCCTCTCGTTACTGCAGCGTAAAGTAGGTACCGGTCTCATCGAACCGAGGCTTTGCGCCCTTTTTCTCAAAGAACTCGACGATAACGGCATGGGCCTCATCGAGCCTTTCCTTCTCGGCCTCGAGCCAAAGCGACTGCGCCCCGCAGGCATCAGTCAGGTGCACGCGGCATGGCACGCCCGCGCGGAGGAGCTCGGTGTTGCAGTCGGCGACCTCGAACGGCGTCACAACTTTCATCGCACTCCCCCTTCCACGCGCTTAAAGAAGCAGGTACGGTTGCCGGTGTGGCAGGCTGGACCCGGCGAGTCGACCTTGACCAACAGCGTATCGCTATCGCAGTCGGTCCAGAGCTCCTTGACCTCCTGCATGTTGCCGCTCGTCGCGCCCTTGTTCCAGAGCTCCTGACGGCTGCGGCTCCAAAACCACGTGGTCCCGGTCTTGAGCGTCAGCCCCACCGACTCCTCGTTCATCCAAGCAACCATAAGCACCTCGCCGGTGTCATACTGCTGAACCACACAAGGAATGAGCCCACAGTCGTCGTATTTAAGTTCTGCCGCGGTTGTCACTTGCTCCATTTAGAAGTCCAATCTCACGGGGATTCCCTGGCTAGCCATGTATTCTTTGACTTCGCGAATGCTGAAGGTTCCAAAGTGAAAGACGCTGGCCGCCAGTACGGCGTCGGCCTCGCCCTCGATCACGCCCTCGGCAAAATGCTCGAGCGTGCCCACGCCGCCGCTCGCGATGACGGGAATCGGCACTGCGCGCGCCACGGCACGGGTGAGTGCCAAGTCGAAGCCAGCCTTGGTGCCGTCGCGATCCATGCTGGTAAGCAAGATCTCACCGGCGCCGCGACGAGCCGCTTCCTCGGCCCACGCCACCGCATCGATACCCGTGGCGTTGCGACCGCCCGCCGTGAAGACCTCCCACTTGTCGGCACCGGATGCGCCGGACAGGCCCACACGCTTGGCATCAATCGCCACAACCACGGCCTGGCTGCCAAACGCCGCGGCAGCCTGGCTGATCAACGACGGATCGCGCACGGCGGCAGAGTTAAGCGACACCTTGTCGGCGCCGGCGGCAACCATGGTCCGCATGCCCGCCAAGTCGCGGAAACCGCCGCCCACGGTATAGGGAATAGCGAGCTCCTCGGCCGCGTGCGCCGCCATCTCGATGGTCGTCGCGCGGTTGTCGCTCGTCGCGGTAATGTCCAAAAATACGACCTCGTCCGCACCCTCGCGGTCGTAGGCGCGGGCCAGCTCCACTGGGTCGCCCGCATCGCGCAGGCTCACAAAGTTGACGCCCTTGACCACACGGCCGTCCTTGACGTCCAGGCAGGGAATCACGCGTTTGGTAAGCATGGGCTACTCCTCCCCTCGGGCGGCGACCAGCGCCTGGACCAGCGTAAAATTGCCCTCGTAGAGCGCACGGCCGGTAATGGCGCCCTCAATGGCATCCTCGCCCACCGCGGCCAGTGCGCGGATATCGTCGAGCGTCGAGATGCCACCCGAAGCCACGACGGGAAAGCCCGCGACCTGCGCCACATGGCGATATGCTGCCACGTCGATGCCCGTCTGCATGCCGTCGCGCGCGATATCGGTATACACCAGATGCTTAAAGCCCAGCTCGGTGAGCTGCGCCACGGCGTCGTCGAGTGCCACGCCCGCGCCGTCACGCCAGCCGTTCACCTTGACCTGACCGTCGCGTGCGGCAATGTCTGCCACCAGTAACTCGCCAAAGCCTTGGGCCGCCACCTCGGCAAAACCCGGCTCGGTCACCAGCACGGTACCTAGTGCGATGCGGCGAGCACCGTAGCCGGCCAACTCGTCGATGCGCGCGAGCGAGCGGACGCCACCGCCCACGTCCACGGACAGACCGTCGACGCCGCAGATGGCCTTAATCGCCGCCGAGTTGGCGGCGCACGCGTCCTCGTCCTCGCCAAAGGCGGCGGACAGATCGACGACGTGCACCCAGTTCGCGCCCTGCTCGGCAAACGAGCGGGCGACGGCCACGGGATCGTCGGAATATACCTTGCAGCGGCTGCGGTCGCCGCGCTCCAGGCGCACGACCTTGCCGCCGATCAAATCGATTGCAGGAAACAGAATCATCGGCCGGCCCCCTCGACGATGCTCACGAAGTTCTTAAGGATACGCTGACCCAGCACGGAGGATTTCTCGGGATGGAACTGGCAACCCCACACGTTACCGTGGCGCACGATGCACGGAAAGCTCCGCGTATAGTGCGTGCGCGCCAGCACATCGGCGGCATCGACGTCGTCTGCCACCGCATAACTGTGGGTGAAGTACATGTTGGCACCCTCGGCAAAACCGGCAAGCAGTGGATCGGCCGCACCGGCGGGCGTCATGTGCACCTGGTCCCAGCCCACATGCGGGACCTTCAGACGGCTCGACTCCAGGCGCGTGCACGAGCCGCGCATGATGCCCAGGCCATCGACCCAGGGGCCACCGACCTGCTCGGAGGCATCGTCGTCCGCGTCCGCACCCTCGTCCGCCGGCACGCCCTCGTCGCCACGCTCAAAAAGCAGCTGAAGGCCCAGGCAGATGCCGAGCAGCGGAGTTCCGGCGGCAACGGCGTCGAGTACCGCGTCCGCCTCGCCGCTCTGACGCATAAAGGCGATCGCGTCATAGAACGCGCCCACACCCGGGATGACCAGGCCGTCGGCGTTGCGGATCTGATCCGGATCGTCCGACGTGCAGGCGGCGGCACCGGCGCGCGCAAGCCCGCGCACGACGCTCGACAAGTTACCCTTGTGGTAGTCGACCACCACGATCTTCGGTTCGCCCACGCGACCCTCCCTTTTTCCATTCAAAACCTGCCAAAAAGGGACAGGTTTATTTTGGTCGGTTAAACGTTCACCCACCGTATGAGACGGCATCTCCGCAGATAAAACCTGCCAAAATAAACCTGTCCCTTTTTGGCAGGTTACAGCGAGCCCTTGGTGCTGGGGATGCCCTGCACGCGGGGATCGAGCTCGCAGGCGTGGCGCATCGTGCGGCCCACGGCCTTAAAGGCGGCCTCGATAATGTGATGTGAGTTGCCGCCCGCCAGCTCGCGCACGCGCAGCGTGAGCTTGGCATCGCGCGCAAAGGCATAGAAGAACTCGACGGCCAGCTCGGTATCAAAGCTGCCCACGCGCTCAGTCGGCACGGGCAGCTCGCAATAGGCCTGCCCGCGACCCGAGATATCCACGGCGGCCATCACGAGTGTCTCGTCCATGGCGATCGCCGCGTCGGCAAAGCGCGTAATACCCGCCTTGTCGCCCAGCGCCTGGCAAAACGCCTCGCCCAGCACAATGCCCGTGTCCTCAACGGTGTGGTGCGCGTCGACCTCGACGTCGCCCACCGCATGCACCGTCAGATCGAACAGGCCATGGCGGCCAAAAGCGTTGAGCATGTGGTCGAAAAACGGCACGCCGGTCGAGATATCGCACACGCCAGATCCGTCCAGGTCGAGCTTTACGACAATGTCGGTCTCGCCCGTCTTGCGGGTTACCTCGGCATAGCGGTCCATCTACATCTCCTCCTTCACCAGCGCGGCAAACGCGGCCAGCACCTCGTCGTTTTCCTGCGGCGTACCCACAGTGATGCGCAGACAGTCCGCAAGCCCCGGCGCGTAGCTAAAGTCGCGCACCAAAATCGAATACTCGTCGCGCAGACGCTCGCGCACGCGCGTGGCATGCGGCGTGCGCACGAGCACAAAGTTCGCCGCGCTCGGCCATGCCTCCACGGGCATGCCCTCGGCAGCCATTGCGCGCAGGGCGCACAGCTCGCGCTCGCGCTCGGATGCGATCTGTGCCACCACGGGCGTGTAGGCATCACGGGCACGCACGCAGGCAAGTGCTGCCGCCTGGCTCAGCACGTTAACTGAATAGATCTGGCGAATCGCCGCGAACACGTCGATGACTTCCGGCGCCGCGATCACGTAACCCAGACGCGTACCGGCAGCGCCAAACGCCTTGGACAACGTATGCAGAATCACCAGGTTGGGATGCTCGGCGATAAGCCCCTGCGCCGTGGTGACCGCGCCAAACGAATCGTCGGCAAACTCCACGTAGGCCTCGTCAACCATTACCATGCCGGGGCACGCATCGCACAGCGCCGCGACAAAGTCGAGCGGTGCCACGTCACCCGTGGGGTTGTTGGGCGAGGTCACGATTGCCAGGTTGCACTCGGACGCCGCCGCAAGCACGGCTGCCTGGTCGAGCTCAAAGGTCGCGGGGTCGCGCCACACGTCGCGCACCTCGGTCTGGCAGAGCGACGCAAAGAACGCATACTCGCTAAAGCACGGCGGGCAGTTGAGCAGGGTCCGTCCCGCGCCGCCAAACGCCAACAGGTAGTTATAGAGCAGCTCGTCGCCGCCGTTGCCCACGCAGACATTCTCGCGCGCCACACCATGCCAAGCGGCAAGCTCGTCGCGCAGATCGTTGGACATGGGATCGGGATAGCGGTTGAGCGGCGTGGCAGCCAGGGCGGCGTCGACCGCCTCGCGCACGCCAGCCGGCACGGGATAGGTGTTCTCGTTGGCCGAAAGGTTGATGCGCGTGGGCGTAAAGTTGGGATCGTAGGGCTCAATACCGGCCAGGTAAGGCTGGACGAGCTCCTTCATGCGAGGCGTGAGTTCGGCCATATTAGGCCTCCCCGCCGGTTACGCCAGCGCCATCTGCGCCTGCAGCCGCCAGGTCCACGCCCTCGGCAACCGTCGCCACGGCGTCGCCCGGCCAGGCGACCTTGGTCAGGTCGGCCGCGGCGAGCGACTCGGCGCTCACGGCATCCTCGCCCTGCTCCAACACGCGGCGACGCAGTGCGGCCGAAAGCGCGTGCGCCCACAGGCCCTCGGCCTCGGCCAGACGCTGCGTAGCGGGAGCGTCGGAGAGCAGGCCCTCGGGCGTATAGCATATAACGCTCGAGCGCTTAACGAACTCTTCGACCGAAAGCGGGTTGGAGAACATGGCCGTGCCGCCGGTCGGCAACGTGTGGTTGGGACCGGCAACGTAATCGCCGAGCGGCTCGGAGCTCCAAGCGCCCACAAAGATGGCGCCGGCGTTGCGAATGCCGCCGAGCAGGCCCATCGCATCCTTGCAGTGCAGCTCAAGGTGCTCGGGCGCCACGGTGTTCACGGCCTCGACGGCGGCCGCCATGTCGGCGGCCACCACGATGGCGCCTTCGTTATCGAGCGAAGCGCACGTAATCTCGGCACGCGGGGACTGCGCTACCAGAATGTCGATACCCGCCTCGACCTCACGCGCAAACTGCTCGTCGCAGGTCACCAGATAGCAGGCCGCCAGCGGATCGTGCTCGGCCTGAGCCATCAGGTCGGCCGCGACCACCATAGGCTTGGCCGTGGCATCGGCCAGCACGCAGACCTCGGACGGGCCAGCGACCATGTCGATGCCCACATCGCCGGAGACGATCTGCTTGGCAGCGGCAACAAAGGCGTTGCCCGGACCGGTGATTTTGTCGACGCGCGGAATGGTCTCGGTGCCGTACGCCAGCGCGGCCACGGCCTGGGCGCCGCCCACCATATAGATTTCGTCCACTCCGCCGAGCTTTGCCGCGGCGAGCGTGTAGGGGCTGATAAGGCCGTCCTTTTGCGGCGGGGTCACCATAACCACGCGCTTGACGCCGGCGACCTTGGCGGGAATGGCATTCATGAGCACGGTGGAGGGATACTGCGCGCGACCGCCCGGCACGTAGATGCCGGCCGCCGCGAGCGGGGTCACCTTAACGCCGAGCATCGTGCCGTCCGCACGCGTGGTAAACCAGCTCTGCTCGACCTCGCGCTGGTGGAACTCGCGAATCTGACGCGCGGCCTTCTCGAGCGCGGCGACAAAGGCCGGGTCGAGGCCCTCAAGCGCGGCATCGATCTGCTCTTGCGGCAGGCGGAAGCTCTGCAGCTCAACACCGTCAAAACGCTGACAGTAATCGCACACCGCGGCATCGCCGTTAGCACGCACGTTGGCCACGATATCGCGGGCGGCGTCGACGATGTTTTGCGGCAGCACACCCTTGCGGTTGAGCTGGTTGGTAACAAGGCGCTCACCGGGAGCAAGCTTGATGGTCTTCATATCGGTATCCCCTATCGGTCGAGGTTGTGTTCGAAAAACGAGAGGCCGGGCGGCGGCGCCAATCGGCCCGCAGCCCGTACGTTGGGGCGCCCGTGCACGCTCGCGCTATTGTGCCGAGCCCGCGACGGGCTCAAAATGCTTGTCCTTCACGGCAGCAGCCAGGCGATCGGCCAGGTTGCGCACACGCGGATCCAGGCGCGCAGCACCCGGATTGACAAAGAAGCGGGCCGTGCAGTCCATGATGCGGCCAGTAATAACGAGGTCGTTATCGCGCAGCGTGGCGCCCGTGGCGGTAATATCCACGATGCGATCGGTCATGCCGACAATGGGGCCCAGCTCGATGTTGCCGTGCAGCGAGACGATGTCGGCGTTCACGCCGCGCTCGGCATACCAGGCGCTCGCGATGCGCGGATACTTGGTGGCCACGCGAAGCGACCCGCGACGGGCATAGTTGCGCTCGGCCTGGCCAGCGCGCCACGCGGGCTCCGCCTCGATAAAGGTGCACAGGCCGTAGCCCAGATCGACCAGCTGCAGCAGGTTGAGGTCGGCCTCGATGAGCGAGTCCCAACCGCAGATGCCGCAATCGGCACCGCCGCAGCCCACAAAGGCGGGCGCATCGCTGGGGCGCACGATGACAAACTCGATATCGCCGACCGCGCCCTCGCCGGCACGCGTGTCGCGGCCGCGCACGATCAGGTGACGGCCGGGATCACGCAGCTCAGAGACGTCCAGACCCGCGGCCTCGAGCACGTCGAGCGTGTCGGCCTTAAGCGAGCCCTTGGGCACGGCGATGCGCAGCGGGCCCTCGGCGCCACGGCCCGCGGCATGGTCGCCATCGGAAGCGGCATCCTCGGCCGAGGTGCGCGCGGCCTCCAAGCGCTCGAGCGAAAAGGCGAAGCCCGCCGCCGGCACCTCGATACCGTCGCCAAATGCGCCGGTAAAGATGGAGTCATAGCGTCCGCCCGAACCGACCGGATCGGGCAAGCCGCCGGCATAGGCCTTAAAGACCAAGCCCGTGTAGTAATCGAAAGAGTTCATGATAGAGAAGTCGAACGACTGCACCTGGGCGTCCTCGGGTGCCAGGCCCTCGACCAGGGCACGCAGCTCGCGCGTCAGCGGCGCGACGATACCGGCGGCCTCCAGCAGCGCGTCCACGCGGTCGAGTACCTCGGCACCGCCGTGCAGACGCGGCAGCTCGCTAATGGCGGCCTTGACGGCATCGGACTCGACGCTTGCCGCCACGCGGGCATCGAGGCCCACAAAGTCGTTGGCGTGCACGCAGCGCAAGGCCTCGGCGGCCAGCTCGCGATCCTCGCACGCCGCGAGCAGCTCCTTAAACGGCCGCACGCTACCTGCGATAATGCGCGCATCGGGCAGCGCCAGCTCGCGCACGGCCTCGGCCACGAGCGAGACAATCTCGACATCGCCCGCGGTATCGCCCGCACCGATAAGCTCAAAGCCCAGCTGCGTAAACTGACGCGAGCCACCGGCATTGCGCTGGCACTCGCGAACCACCGGCGCCTCATAGCGCAGGCGCAGGGGCAGGTCGGCAGCGTGCATGCGGGTCGAAACCAGGCGCACGATCGGCAACGTGTTGTCGGGACGGACCACCAGTAGGCGGCCATCATCGTCAAAGAGCTTAAACGGCGTATCCGCGATGCGGCCGCCTTCCTCGAGCGAACCCTTGTCCTCGAGCAGAGGCGTCTCGACCGGAAGGTAATGATGCTCCCTGAAGCAGCCCTTCACCGTACATGCGATCTCCTCGCGCGCCTGAGCCTCCTCGGGCAATATGTCCCGGAATCCCCACGGTGTGGCCGTCATCTGGTGAGCCTCCTCATGCTGTGTTTCATATAGAACGAAAAACCGGCATAGCTCCGCCGGTCTTCTGGGTACTTTAGCATACTAGAGTGCTTGCGGGGAAAATGCGTCGCAGCCGCTCACACCGTATTCATTTGGAAACATAGGAGCGGATTGCCGCAACCCAACCCCACTTAGGCGCCAATCGCACGACGATACTCTGCCATTACCTGCGCATCGGCAGCCGCGGGGTCGGCAAAATAGCGCCCGTCATAGGTCTCGGCCGAAACAACTCCGCGATAGCCGCGCGCCACCAGCCTATCCAGGTCGGCGCGCATATCGCGGTCGCCGTCACCCCAGGCAAGATGCGTCGTGCCATCTGCCGCAACATCGACAAAATGCACGTGGGCGACATCATCGCCAAGCAGATCGAAATAATCGTCGATGGTATCCCCCGCCACCGCCATGGCGCCCATATCCAGACACGCCTTAAGTGCCGGATGATCAACTGCCTCAATCATGCGCTTCGTGTCGGCCGCCGAGTTCACGATTATCGACTCAACCGGTTGTAGAGCCTCGAGCACCAGTCGCACGCCGCGCTCTCCCGCATGCTCGGCAATCGCACGCAGCATCGAGGCGCTGCGACCCCACGCGTCCTCGATCGGCTCGTTCAAAAATGCCCAGCCGCTCGAGACCATGACCTGCTCGGCTCCAAGTTCCGCCGCGATATCTACAACGTTCTTAAAGTACGCGAGCGTGCGGGCACGCGCCTCATTCCCGCGCGCCGCGATATTCCACGGCTTGGGGTTGTTCTGTTCGGGACAAAGCCCCACAATCCGAACCCCATACCGCTGCGACAGCTCCCGTACCCGCTCGAGCGAATCGTATCCATGGCAATCGACATACAGATGCATCGCCCCGGTCCAAAGCTCGCAACACGTATAGCCCGAGGCCGCTGCCGAAGAAAAGAATTCCTCAAGGTCAAAATAACGATGGCTGATATTCATGACGGCAAGCTGCGGATACTCCATCTTGTCCACCTTTCGGCAAAAGGGCGCCGCAGCACAGTGTGCGCGACGCCCCCTCTTACATTGTTTTCATTATGACGGATACTGACGGATACCCTACTGGACACCAAGCACTCCAAAGAACGCGCCAGCGATACTCACGAGCAGGATCACAAGCATGATGAGCAGCGGATTCATCTTCTTCTTGAGCATGAGATAGACAATTCCAAACAGCCCCATCGTGACAAAGCCCGGGAAGATTCCGTTGAGCAGCTCGGCGAGCGTCTGAGCACCATCGCCCGCACCGACCATGAGCGGAATGTCCACGGTGACCATCTCCATGGTCATAGCACCGATCACCATGGCGCCCATGATAGAGGCCATCTTGACGATCGTGTCCATAATGCCCGATTCCTGGACCTTGCTGATCATGTCCGAGCCAAAGCGATATCCCACAAACGTCAGCAGGTAACGGATGATGTAGTGAGGAACGTTGAACACGAGCAGGAACAAAATCGGGCCAAGAATAGAGCCCTGCAGCGCCAGCGACGTGCCGACACCCGTTGCCAAAATTCGCAGCGTGCCCCAGTAGAAAGCATCGCCCACGCCGGACAGCGGCCCCATCAAAGCAAGCTTGACATTAGAGATCGCGCTCGTGTCAAAGCTATCGTCAGTAGCGTTGACCTCCTCCATTGCAGCGGCGATGGACATGGGAAGCGTCGAGATGTACGGCGTGACGTTATAGAGCTCCATATGGCGCTTAAGGGCGGCCTTAAAGTCCGCATCCTGCGGATACAGCTTGCGAAGGATCGGCATAAGGGCCCACATAAAGCCGATATGGCCCATACGCTCGTAGTTCCAGGAATGCTCATAGGGAATCGAGCGCCAGAACAGCTTCTTAAGGTCTGCGCGGGAAATCAGCCCGTCGTAAGAAGACTCAAACTTAAAACTCATCGAACCCACTCCCAATCGCAGGATCCTCGGTTGCCGCTGCGGGCTGCTCCGCTTTTTTCTTATCACCCAAAACCGTCATCGCGACGACGATGATCGCGGCAAAGATCGCCACACCCGTCGTGCTAATGCCAAAGTAGGCGACGAGGAAGAAGCCAGCGAAGAAGAACGGAGCCACTGTTTTGTTCATAATCATCTGCGCCAGCATCGCAAAGCCGAGTGCGGGCAAGAAGGCGGCGGCGACATCCATGCCGGTCTGAACGAAATCGGGGATGATGTTGAGCAGGCTGGCAACAGCATCGGCACCAAAGAAGAATGCCAGGGGAATAATCAGCAGGCCGCACCAGCTCTGCGCGTAACCGGCGATGAGCATGTTGCGCGTGATGGCCTTGGTGTCTCCGTCCTCGACGTTTTTGTCGATACGGTGCACCAGCAGCAGCATGACCGGTTGGCCCAGGGCCGTGTCGAGCGCCAGGACGATCGTGGCGATAGGAATACCCAGGGTCAGGGCCGCCGAAGCGTCCGCGCCGGCCTGCATGGCAAGAGATACGCCCAGGATAGTGCCGGAAATCGTATCGGGCGGGTTATAGGCGCCGACCGAGATGGCGCCGACCATGGCAAGCTCCATCGTGGCGCCCATGATCGTGCCGGTCACCATGTCGCCCATGACAAGGCCAACCAGAGGTCCGAGCACGATCGGGCGCTGGAGGTAGCTCGTGCCCGTCAGCCACTCGGAATAACCCAAAAGGGCAATAAGGAAAATCAGGATTGTCTTGATAACCATGACGGCCCCTAACCGATGACCTTCGCGGCGTCAGTCTTCGCATCTGCCGGAATCATCTGAATGAACAGTTCATAGCCCTCGCCGAGCAGCTCCTTCACGTAGGCCTCGTTCTCGGGCGTGAGGAACACGCTCGTCGAGACCTGGCGGGCATTCTCGCTAAAGGCAACGTTGCCGAGGTTGATCTTCTTGACTCCCATCGCCTTGGCGACGGCACCGGCCTGCTGAATCGTCTCGCAAACCACGAAGAGTTTGTACTTATCGGTCACACCGCTCTGGAGCGCCTTGACAGCATCCTCGGTGTTTTTGACGACGACCTTGCATCCTTCGGGCTTTGCAAGGGACAGGGCCTGCAGACGAAGCTTGTCATTGAGGACCGTGTCGCTCACTAACAGGATGCAGTCGGCACCCAGAGCCGAGGTCCAGCTAACGGCAACCTGGCCGTGAAGCAGTCGATAATCTACACGAATCATCTGAATCATGATGTGCTCCTAACGATTAAAACTCATCGAGTTCGGCCTGCCCCAGCAGGTCGTTGACGTACTTGACCTTAGTGTCGTCCGCCTCGACGATCTGGCGAATGGCCTCGTCGATCGGAGTGGAATCGGGTACGAACAGCAGCTGAATAAGGAGTGGCAAGTTCATATTGGTCACGAGGTGCGTGTTGGGACGCGTCTGGACGATCTTGGTGAACTCGTTGTTGACGCTGCCGCCAAAGAGG
>CAJJSS010000037.1:0-19267 GCA_905194545.1 Coriobacteriaceae bacterium
CATGGCCGCGGGCCAGGTCCACCACATGGATGTAGTCGCGCACGCCGGTGCCGTCGGGGGTGGGGTAGTCGTTGCCAAAGACCTGAACGGCCTCGAGCTTGCCCACGGCGACCTGGGCGACATAGGGCACCAGGTTGTTGGGGATACCCTTGGGGTCCTCGCCGATCAGGCCCGACGGATGAGCGCCGATGGGGTTGAAGTAACGGAGCAGCACGACGTCCCACTCGGGGTCGGCGGTGTGGACGTCCATAAGGATCTGCTCGATCATCCACTTGGTCCAACCATAGGGGTTGGTCGCGGGCTTCTTAGGATCCTCCTCGGTGACGGGCGGGTTGTCCGGGTCGCCGTAGACGGTCGAGGAGCTCGAGAAGATGATGGACTTGCAGCCATGGTTGCGCATGACGTCGATGAGCACCAGGGTGTTCTCGATGTTGTTGTGGTAGTACTCGACGGGCTTGCTCACCGACTCGCCGACGGCCTTAAAGCCGGCAAAGTGGATGACGCGGTCGATCTGATGGGTATCGAAGATCTTGTTCATCGCATCGCGGTCGAGCACGTTGGCCTCGTAGAAGGTGAGGTTCTTGGCGGCCTCGTCGCCCACGATGGTCTTGACGCGGTCGACGGCGACGGCGCTGGAGTTGGAGAGATCATCGACGATGACGACCTGGTAGCCACCCTCGAGCAGCTGAACGACGGTGTGCGAGCCGATAAAGCCGGCGCCACCGGTAACGAGGACGCAGGTGTCTTTGGGGTCGAGTGCTTTGGACATGTAGTCTCCTATCGAATCAGGAACACTTCTAGAGGGGAGTATAGCGCAGGCAGGGACGCCCAAATCGTGCACTGTAGGAAAAGCAGAGGATCATGCTAGCGTACTCATAGAAGAGCTTGCGTACGCACAACCTGATCTTTGGCGTTTGCTTACGAGCCGCCGACCTTGTAGTTTCCTGCCGTTCGTGGAAATCGTTGGGACGCGCCATATGTACGCTAATATGTATGAGTTGAGCGACATATAAATAAACATGTAACGGAGTACATATGTCACCAAACAGCGATTCCATCCTTTCCCAGGAGCTCTCGCGCCGCACTGCCCTCAAGGCCCTGTTCGGCGCCGCTTCTGCGGCAGTTCTTTTTGGCCTGCCCGCTCGCGCCCATGCGGCGGAGGCTTCCAAAGAAACCACCGATAAACTGAATGCCGCCCAGGCCCAGCTCGACGAGGTACAGGCCCAGCTCGACAGCATCGCAAATGAGTATGCGGCGCTGGCCAACAAGAATGCCCAGACCCTCAACGACATTGAGAATGTCCAGGGCAAGATTGACGACACACAGGCTCAGATCGATGAAAAGAAGGCCGAGCTCAAGAAGAAGCGTAACGACCTTTCCGATCGCGTGGCCGCCAGCTACAAGTCCGGCGGCACGAACATCCTGTCGCTGCTGCTGGCCTCTGGCTCGTTTGAGGAGCTCGTTGCCAACGCGCATTACGTTGAGAAGATCAACAAGAGCGACCGCGATGCCATCGAGGACATCCAGACGATTCAGGCCGAGCTCGACGCACAGAAGACCGAGCTCGAAGCACAAAAGGCTGACCTGGAGAAACTCAAGGATCAGCAGACGGCTCAGATGCAGGATATGCAGGCCAAGCAGCAAGAGGTCCAGACCGTGCTGAACGGTCTTTCCGACGACGTCAAGGAGCTCATGGCTCAGCGTGATTCCGAGATTCTCGCTGCCGCCCAGGCCGAGGAGGCCGCTAGGAAGGCCGCCGCTGCCGCGGCCGCCGCGAACAAGAACAATTCCTACTCGGGTGGTTCGAGCTCGGGCGGTGGATCGTATGCGCCCGGAACTCCGCAGCAGAATGCCGGCTCGGGCAAGCAGCAGGCCGTCGTCAACGCGTGCTACTCCACGCCTTCGCCGGGTCAGAACTGGTGCGCGGCGTGGGTTACCAATGTCTTCCGTAACGCCGGCGTTGGCTACTTTGGCGGCAACGCCTGCGACATGTTCAACGCCTGGTGCTATAGCTCCGACCGCTCGGCGCTGCAGGTGGGCATGATCGTAGCCGACTCCTCGCATAGCGGCACGGGTGCTCCGGGCCTGCTGTATGGCCACGTGGGCATCTATATCGGCGGTGGCATCGTTATGAGTAACGAGGGTCCCATTACGTCGAAGTCGCTCGATTCGTTTATTTCGTTCTACGGTACGGGCTCTGGCGTGCGTTGGGGCTGGCTTGGCGGTATTGCGCTGTCGTAAAGCCGACGGGGTCGTGTGCCCGCCCGCAATATATTTGATTGCCTGCTCGGGCAGTCCTGCGCAAGACGAAGGCCACATTAAGTGGCCTTCTTTGCGTGCGGAACTCGCAATCAATCAATTATATTGCGGGCGGGCACGCGGCCCTCTCGGGTTCGGGGCGCTACGCACCGGATTGGTTGTCTGAATAAAAGAAAGTGAAGGCCCCTTTCGGGGCCTTCTTTTTATAGGAATTCGCCTACTCGGTGGACTTCGGGTTCTAGGTCTACGTTGAATTGGTCTTTGACGGTTGTTTGGATGTGGCGGATGAGTTCGTCGACGTCGGCGGCGGTGGCGTGGTCGGCGTTGACGATGAAGCCGCAGTGCTTCTCGCTCACCTGCGCGCCGCCAACGGCGTGGCCTCGCAAGCCGGCATCCATGATGAGTTTGCCGGCAAAGTAACCCTCGGGGCGCTTGAAAGTGGAGCCAGCACTCGGCATGTCGAGCGGCTGCTTGTCCTCGCGGCGCTGGCGGTAGTCGTCCATGTCGGCCTTAATCATCACGGCGTTGCCCGGGGCGAGATTGAAGGTGGCCGAAAGCACGGTAAAGCCGTCGTCGGCGATGCGGCTCTTGCGATAACCCAGGTTGAGCTCGTCGACATCGAACTCGATGATGCTGCCGCTGCCGCGGGTGCCGTCGTCGAGCATGCGGGCGGGCTTGTAGACGCGCACGGATCCCAACACATCGGCCATGCAGGCACCGTAGGCGCCGGCGTTCATGTAGCAGGCGCCGCCGACCGATCCGGGAATGCCCGAGATGGGCTCCATGCCGGTGAGACCGGCCTCGGCTGCCGCTGCCGCTACGTCCGAGAGCAGCGCGCCGGCTGCTGCCGTAACATGTGTGCCGTCGACGGTGATGCTAGAGAGGCCCTCGCCCAGCGCTACAACAACGCCGCGGATACCCTTGTCGCCGACGAGCAGGTCGGAGCCGTTGCCCACGATGGTGAGCGGCAGGTCGCAGCGGTAGCAGGTGTCAAGCGTGGCGACGAGGCCCTGCTCGGTATCGGGCGTGACAAAGACATCGGCCGGGCCGCCGATCTTAAACGTGGTGTGCTCGCGCATGGGCTCGCTCATGAGCACGTTGTCCTCGCCGGCAACGCCAGCGAGCGCGCAGAGCAGGTCCTCGTTAAAAAAGTCATTCTCGTGCATACGAATATCCGCCTTATGGTGGTCGTTTTCATCAATCGAATGCAATATACCCCACCCGGATGGATTTGGTGCAAAGTAACCTGACCCCAATGCATCACATAGTGCAAAGGGGTCAGGTTGCTTTACACCAATCGCGGCGATAAAACAGCCGTCCACCGGATTGGTAAAGTGTTTATCAACGAGGTAGAGGGACGGTCGCTATACTTTCAAGAGATTGCGCGAATACTCGGAAGGAGCGAGATGGGCAACAAAGTTACTCTCAAGCAGATTGCCCAGGAGGTGGGGCTTTCCCCCTCGTCGGTCTCGCTTGTTCTCAACAATCGGCCTTGTCGTATCTCGGAAGAAAACCGCAAGCGCATCAAAGAGGTTGCGGCGCGCAACCACTATGTTCCTAACCAGATCGCGCGCAGCCTGGTCATGCGCGAGTCGCGCACACTGGGCCTTATCGTTCCCAATATCGAGAGCCGCTTTTTTGCCTCGCTCGCCGGCAGTTTGGAAAAGCGCTGCCGCGAGGACGGTTACGCGCTCTTTATTACCAGCTCGGGTGGAAGCGCCGATGACGATTTGGAACTGCTGCGCCAGCTGGTGACGCGCGGCGTCGACGGCGTCTTTCTGGTAGTGGGTGACGAGTTCTCCGACGATCGCGCCCTGCGCGAGGAAGTGAGCCATCTGCCCATTCCTGCCGTGATGGTCGACCGCGCCATTGAGGGCCTCGAGTGCGACAAGGTGATGTTCGACCACGAGATGGGCGGCTACATGGCTACGCGGTATCTGATTGAACAGGGTCATCGCCGCATCGCCTGTCTGGTTAACGCGCGTCGCTCCAATACGGGCCGCAAACGACTCGCCGGTTACGAGCGCGCGCTGCGCGAGGTGGGACTGCCCATCGACGCGCGCCTGGAGTTTGAGAGCGAGTACTACATTCCGAGCGCATACGAGGCCTCGGAGGCGGTGCTTGCAACCGATGCCACCGCCGTGTTCGCAAGCTCGGACAACATCGCCCTCGGTCTGCTCAAGCGCTTGCACGAGATGGGGAAGAGCATCCCGGGCGATATCTCGGTCGTAAGCTATGACAACTCGGCGGCCGACGTTCTCTTTGAGCCGGCGCTGACCGCGATTGAGCAGGATCCCGGTGTCCTTGCGGAGCATGCTTTTGGCTGCATGTCCAAGCGTCTTGCCGGTAGGGGCGGTAGACGTGCCGAAGAGGTCGTTCTGGAGCCGGCGCTTATCGTGAAGGGCAGTGTGCTCGAGCTTACTAAACACAACTAAACACGTTTACCAATTCATGCAGATTGAATATGGAGTACCTGTGACAGATAATGCCGCAGGTGAATGTCGCGTTTTGCCAATCGATGGGATCGATAAAGATGCTAAAACGTTTTTTCACCATGATAAAACGTTTTAGCAAATATACTAGTCCCAACGAATGGTTGCCGTATCGAAAGGCAACCGCGCAGCGAAGGGACATAAACAATGGCTAAAACACTGGGAACGCCGTGGCAAAAACTGGGACATGAGGTCCCCGCTTCCGAGCTCGAGGGTGTCGACCTGTACTGGCGCGCCTCGAACTACCTGTCCGTCGGCCAGATTTACCTTCGCTCCAACCCGCTGATGCGCAGCGACTTTGTCGACGAGAAGACCGGCGAGACGCGCGACTTTGGTCGTCCGGACGTCAAGCATCGCCTGGTTGGTCACTGGGGCACCACGCCCGGCATCAACTTCCTGTTCGGCCACGTCAACCGTCTCATCGCCGACCACAACCAGAACGCCATCTTCCTGATGGGCCCGGGTCACGGTGGCCCCGCCGGCACCGCCCAGTCGCTGCTCGATGGCACCTACCGCGAGATCCGCCCCGACATCACCAATGACGAGGCCGGCCTGCAGAAGTTCTTCCGCCAGTTCTCCTACCCCGGCGGCATCCCGAGCCACTTTGCGCCCGAGACGCCCGGCTCCATCCACGAGGGCGGCGAGCTTGGCTACACGCTCAGCCACGCCTACGGCGCCGTCATGGACAACCCGAGCCTGCTGGCCGTGGCCGTGGTGGGCGACGGCGAGTCCGAGACCGGTCCGCTTGCCACCTCTTGGCAGTCCAACAAGCTCGTGAACCCGGCAACCGATGGCATCGTCCTGCCGATCCTGCACCTCAACGGTTACAAGATCGCCAACCCCACCATCCTCGCTCGCGTGTCCGACGAGGAGCTGGCCAAGTTCTTTGAGGGCATGGGCTACAAGCCGCACTTCTTTGTCGCCGGCTTTGACGACGAGAGCCACGCGAGGATCCACGAGCGTTTTGCCGCCCTGTTTGAGCAGGTCTTTGACGAGATCTGCGACATTAAGGCCACCGCTCAGGCCCGGGCAGCCGCGGGCGAGACCGTGGTCCGCCCGGCCTATCCCATGATCGTGTTCCGTACGCCCAAGGGCTGGACCTGCCCCAAGCACATCGATGGCAAGAAGACCGAGGACTCCTGGCGCGCGCATCAGGTGCCGCTGGCGAGTGCCAAGGACACCCACGAGCACTTCCGCGTGCTACGCGAGTGGCTGCGCTCCTACAAGCCTGAGGAGCTCTTTACGCCCGAGGGTCAGGTGCGCCCCGAGGTGACGGCCTTTATGCCGACCGGCGAGCTGCGTATCGGCGCCAATCCCAACGCGAACGGCGGCAAGGTGCGCCGCGAGCTCGAGCTCCCCGATATTCACGCCCACGAGATTCCCGTTGCCGAGAAGGGCCATGGCTGGGGCTCCACCGAGGCCGCCCGCGTCTTTGGCGAGTACACTGCCGACGTTCTGGCTAAGAACATGGAGGACTTCCGCATCTTTGGCCCCGACGAGACCGCGTCCAACCGCCTGCAGGCCGCCTACAAGGTGACCAAGAAGCAGTGGGATGCCGGCTTCTACGAGGACGAGGCCAACGACGAGCTGCTCGCCGGCTCCGGTAAGGTCGTCGAGCAGCTGTCCGAGCACCAGTGCGAGGGCTTCCTCGAGGCCTACGTGCTCACCGGCCGCTCCGGCGTGTGGAGCTCCTACGAGAGCTTTGTGCACGTGGTCGATTCCATGGTCAACCAGCACTGCAAGTGGCTCGAGGCCACCAAGCGCGAGATTCCGTGGCGTGCTCCCATCAGCGGCCTCAACATTTTGCTGTCGAGCCATGTTTGGCGTCAGGACCACAACGGCTTCTCGCACCAGGACCCCGGCTTTATCGACCTGCTGCTCAACAAGGCCAACGACACGCATATCGTGAATGCGTACTATCCGGCCGACGCCAACATGGCCCTCGCTGTGGCCGAGCGCGTCTACCAGTCCACCGACTGCGTCAACGCCATCTTCTGCGGCAAGCAGCCCGCCCCGACCTTCCAGACGGTCGACGAGGCAAAGGCCGAGCTCGCCGAGGGCGTCGCGACTTGGAAGTGGGCATCGACCGCTGGTTCACTCGCCGAGGCCGACGTCGTGGTTGCGACCTGCGGTGACGTGCCGACGCTCGAGGCTCTGGCCGCAACCGATATGCTGCGCGAGCTAGGCATTAAGGTGTGGTTCGTTAACGTGGTCGATCTGCTCAAGATCCAGAACGTCTGCGAGAACGACCAGGCCATCAGCGACGAGCGCTGGGCTGAGCTGTTCGGCTGCGGTGAGAAGCCCGTGCTCTTTGCATTCCACGCCTATGCCGGCACGATTCGCCGCCTGATCTGGAACCGCCCCGGCCACGACGCCTTCCGCGTCCACGGCTACGAGGAGAAGGGCTCCACGACCACGCCGTTCGACATGCTACGTCTGAACAACATGGACCGCTGGGCCCTGGCCGCCGACGTGCTGCGCATGGTCGACGCCGACAAGTTTGCAGAGCAGATTGACGAGTGGGAGGCATTCCGCACCGAGGCCTTTGAGTTCGCGTGCAACGAGGGCTTCGATCACCCGGCCTTTACCGACTGGGTCTGGCCCGACGCTGCAGCTGCAACTGCTGCCGACGGCACGCTCTCCGCAACCCAAATGACCGCAGGCGACAACGAGTAGGTAGGCATCCGGGACTGCCTCGCGCTGGGGCCTGCTCCGGGCGGGTTGCCTTGCTCCGGGAAGTGGGCTTCGCGAACTTCCCGGAGCAAGGCCACCCCGCCGGGCAAGGCCCTCTCGACCGTTTCGATATGCGGCGCTGATATTTTTTAATGTGATGGGGCTGTTGCTGTTGCGGCCTTGGAAACTGTATATCTTACTTTGGTCAGCCTACGATACATTGCCGGGGCCGGGGAGGCATACTCTGTTTTGAGAAGTTCGCGAAGCCCACTTCTCAAAACAGAGTATGCCTCCCCGGCCCTCGTCCGTGAACTCTTCCGCTGGGCGAGCCACAGACGCCGCGTACCGATAGGGTGAGGTGGCGGCTTGAAATTGGTGCTATATTCAGCTTGAGTTGTTAAATGTTAGTACGGGAGGCTGATATGGGGCTGTTCAAGAAGAAAAACCCGCAGGATGCCTTTGATCCCGATGTGTTTACCATCACGGATACGATTTTGGACCCGCCGCGGTTTACGTTTTTGCCGGCTATCTACCAGGATGCCACGCGTCGCAAGTGGGCCGTACATCAGCGCGGCGGCGAGCCGAAGATTTTTGACTATGCGGACGTGTTGCAGTGCGAAGTGGCCGAGGCGGGCGATCCGGAGGCCGATGAAGCGGTCTCTAAACAGGAATTTGCCCAGCGTATTCTGGCAAATCCCGCTAAGGCGGCAAAAATGAACGCAGCCAAGCGTAATATGTGTCTTGGTATGGGCGTTGTTGTGGCGGTTCAGACGGGAAAAGACGAGGTTTCCAAACTAGAGATTCCCGTTATGACCGATGAAGTCAAACGCGATTCAAGCCTGTATAAGTCGTATCGGAATGTCGCCGAAAAGATCAAGGCCGAATTTGATGCCATGGGTGGTCTGGCCTAATTTTGGCGACATACGTTTCTGAACGAGGAGTCTGTGCAATGGCAGGCGAATCTTATGCAATTCCCCCCAAAGATCGTGCTGTTGAGGGGATTCTTTGGTATATCCAGCACCATCAGCTTGCCGGCGGCGATCGCCTGCCGGCCGAGCGCGTGCTGTGCGAAGAGATTGGCGTTTCGCGTACGGCGTTGCGCGCCGGTATCACGCGGCTCATCTCGTGTGGAACGCTCGAGAGCCGTCGCGGATCGGGTACGTATGTGTGTCCTCCCAAACCGCTCAATATCTTTCAGGAAACGTATAACTTCTCCGATGCCGTGCGGACTGCCGGCCTGCATCCCTCTTCTCGTCTGGTTTCCACCGAGACCATCGAGGCGGATGAGGCGCTTGCCGACAAGCTTGGGGTGGCTATAGGCGCTCCTTTGCTCCGCATGCAGCGCGTTCGACTTATTGAGGGCGAGCCGGCGTCAATCGAGACGGCTCACGTTAACCTGTCCCTGTGCCCATCGCTTCCCGAGCACGATTTTGAGTGCGAGAGCCTTTACGATGTCTTGCTCAAAGAAGGTGGCGTGCGTGTTGAGCATGGACGTGAGCATATCTCCATCTCGCGTTTGAACGCCGAAGAGGCCGAGCTGCTCCAGCAAGAAGAGGGGACGCCGGTGTTCTATGAGAGCACGATGGAATTTGATAAGGACATGCGTTTTGTGGAGCATTGCAAATCGGTGATTTTGCCCACAAAGTTCCGCTTTGCCGATAACGGCGAAAAGAACGGCATGAGGAGCGTGGCAGGTGAACAATGGCTGAAACAGTAGATGCCACCCCGGTTTATATGCGCATTCGACGCCGCATCGAGGAGCGTATCGAGCGCGGTATATATCCTACGGGTTCCATGATTCCGTCCGAAAAGGACCTCGCCGAGGAATTTGGTACGACGCGCTTGACCATCCGAAGCGCTGTCGATGAGCTGGTTCGGCGTGGGCAGATTCGACGCGTCCGCGGAAAGGGCGCGTTTGTGGCACAGAAAGTGCCCGTTGCCTACGAGCGAACGGGAGGCTTTCGCGAATCGGTTCGTGCTTCGGGCGGCGAGCCGTCCGTCCGCATCCTCGCGCGTTCCAAGCGTTATGCGGGTCCATATTATGCCAACCTGTTTGGCATTGCCGAGGACGATTTACTGTATTCGATTCGGCGTTTGAACTGCGTCAACGGCGATCCCGTATCGATTGAGATGGCGTTCATACCGTGCCTGCTGTTTCCCACAATCGAAGATATTGACGTGTCGGTCTTTAGTTTGTACGAGACCTATGAGATGTTGGGCCGAAAGCCGGTCATGGCACAGGAAAAGCTCGATATCGAAGCACTGGGCGCGCGAGATGCCGGCCTGCTTGGACTGGAGCAGGGCGATCTTGCCTTGACGCTTGAGTGCGTGAGCTTCGATGCGAGCGGCCAGGCGATCGAGTACGTCAAGTCGTTTAACCGCGGTGATGCGGGTGGATATACCTATACGTACTAGCTGGTTTTTTGCATAACGGGCTGAAAAGCTGACGGAATTTTGATTCGTTGAGCAGACTGCATATACAACCTTACATGGCTCAAAATCGACCGTTCGCCGATGGGGATAAATTAATCGACAAAGAGGTATCAAAAAGCCGTAACCTGTAACTGTGATTGGTATCAAATACTAATGATTTGTTACGAGGTGAGACGATGAAGATGCTCGATTACGTTCAGCTTGCCCATGTGCGTATGGGAGAGAACCTCGAGCGTTCGTCTGAGCTGGTAGCGCAGCTCGTTGATATTATCCAGTCCGGTTCTTTTGACGCGCTGCGCATTGTTGCTTCGGGTTCGTCGCGCCATGCCGCCGATTGCGCCCGCGATTACCTGCAAGATGCGCTGCGGATGCAGGTGTCCGTTGTGACGCCCGAGGCCTTCGTCGATTTTGAACACACCTATCCGCAGCATGCGCTCAACATCGCCGTCTCGCAGAGTGGCTATTCGACCAATACGATTGCAGCGCTCGATTACATGCGTGCACACGATATGGCTGCAGTTGCGCTCACGGCAAACGTCGAGGCACCCATCAAGGAACACGCTGACATCATTCTTGACTACGGCGTGGGCGTCGAGTCGGTGGACTTTGTGACTCTGGGCGTCGAGGTTCTCGTTGAGTACCTGGTGCTCTTTGGTATTTACGGCGGTCAGGCGCGCGGAACGATTGATGCCAAGAGTGTTGCCCAGCGTCTTGCCGACCTGCGCGAGGCTATCCAGGCCAATGCCGTGATGTGCAAGACCGCCGAGGCGTATGTCCAAGACCGCATGCTCGAGCTTTCTGAGCACATGCCCGCCATGGTCGTCGGCAACGGCCCCAACTATGGCGTTGCCGAAGAGGCGGCCCTCAAGCTGAGCGAGACCATCAAGATCCCTGCCATGCATCACGAGGGCGAGGAGTTCGTCCACGGTCCCGAGATGCAGATAACCCCAGGTTACCTGGTGTTTATCGTCGACGATCCGCAAGGGTCGGAGCGTCTTGCGAATATCGCCGATGCGCTATCGAACGTTACGGCAAAAACGGTGCTGCTCACGGCCCATCCCAAGGGTAGGGCTCACGAGGTTGCGGTGCCTCAGGTGGCTCCGCTGCTCAGCGCAATTCCCAATCTTGTGTTCTTCCAGACGATTGCGGCCATGATTGCCGAGCGTCTGAAGTCATGGAACGTGCACCCGTATCTCGATACCGTCTCCAAGCAAATGGAGGTCAAGGCAGAGGGCTACGAAGAGTCAGTCAATGCGCTTAAGGCCAAAGCGGCTGAGTGTTACGGAATGTAAGCGGGTTTTGATGCCCGTTGGCATGGGGGATGTGGAAACAACCCCAGAAAGGAGAGACAAATGAAGGAAACCGAGAAGATCGAGATCATGCATTTCGACCAGGAGGGCTATCTCGAGGACGGCAAGGCGCTCTACGAGACCGGCAAGAAGATGACCGCGCTCGCCGACAAGGTCGCCGACGAGGGCTACGACGCCGTGTTCCTGATGGGCGTCGGCGGCACCTGGGACGAGCTCATGCAGCTCGAGTACCTCATGAACAAGTTCGGCGACCGCGACCTCGAGGTCTACCTGATCCACGCCGCCGAGTGGAACGTCATGGGCCACAAGCGCATGACCGAGAAGTCCGTCGTGCTCACCGCCTCCGAGTCCGGAACCACCCCCGAGGTCCTCGAGGCCGTCAAGAAGATGAAGGGCATGGGCGTGCGCGTCTACGCCATGACCAAGCCCGAGGGCCCCATCGGCCAGGCTGTCGGCGCCGAGAACTGCGTCGCCATGGCTTCTGACCATGGTTCGGGCGGCTGCGAGAAGGGCTACTACCTCGCCGACTGCTTCGGCCTGCGCCTGCTCAACCGCCGCGGCTGCTTCCCCAAGTTCGATCTGTTTATCGAGCAGACCAAGGACATCTGGAAGGACATGCTCGATATCCGCAAGCGCTTCGAGCCGCGCGCCGAGGAGCTCGCCAAGAAGTACGCCCTGGCCCCCTACACCATGTTCATCGGCTCCGGCGCCCTGTGGGGCGAGACCATCCTGTTCTCGATGTGCATCCTGGAGGAGATGCAGTGGAAGCGCACCCGCTACATCACCTCGGCCGACTTCTTCCACGGCACCCTCGAGCTCGTGGAGCCCGGCGTCCCCGTGTTCCTGTTCATGGGCGAGGACGAGAACCGCAAGCTCGACGAGCGCGTCCGCGCCTTCCTGACCCGCGGTGTGACCGGCGACACCGACATCAACATCATCGACACCGCCGAGTTCGCGATCCCCGGCCTTGACGACGAGTTCCGCGTCATCGTGTCTCCGTGGATTCTGACGGTGCTCGTTACCGACCGCCTGGCTCGCTACTACGAGACGGTCACCAAGCACAACCTCAAGTATCGTCGCTACTATCACCAGTTCGACTACTAAAGAAAACGGGTGCGGGAACGCGCTGGGCTATTGAGAGGAACACAGAATGAGGCAGTACATCATCGCCAGCCATGCGCACTTCGCTACCGGCATCAAGGAGAGTGTCGAGCTGCTCTCGGGCGCTCGCGACAACGTCCACGATCTTTCGATGTTCGTCGATGACCGCATGGACGTGGCCGAGGAGGCCCAAAAACTGCTGGCAGACATGGCTGCCGACGATGATGTCGTTGTCTGCACCGACCTCTTTGGCGGCAGCGTCAACAACGAGTTCACCAAGATCGTCCAGACGCGTCCCCGCACGTACCTCGTTACCAACATGAACCTTCCTCTGCTTATCCAGCTGCTGTTCTCTGACGAGTCGGCGCCGGTTGAGGAGACGATTCGCGCCATCGTCGCTGCGGACGATACGCGCGTGAAGTTTGTCAACGATTTTTTGGTCGATGACGAAGAGGAAGAAGAGTTCTAATCCGCAGCACCTACTGACACGCCGTAAGACGGCACAAGACCTTTGGGGGGTCACATTATGATTCAGCTACTTCGCGTCGACCATCGCCTGCTTCATGGCCAGGTCGCGGTCTCTTGGGTCCAGGGCCTTGGCTCCAACTGCATTTTCTGCGTGGGCGATAAGGTCGCCAACGACCCGGTGTGGAAGACGACGCTCAAGATGGGCAAGCCTGCCGGCTGCAAGCTCGTCATCAAGGATATGGCGAATGCCATCGAGGCCATTAACTCGGGTGTGACTGACAAATACAAGATGATTATCTGTGTCGCCACCATCGCTGAGGCAAAGCAGCTTGTTGAAGGCTGCCCGCAGATCAAGTCGGTCAACCTGGGCAACACCAAGCCCAAGGACGAGAAGCGCCCCGATGCTCGTCAGGTCTCTCGTCAGATCTTCCTGACTGCAGCCGAGGAGGCCGATGTGCGTGAGATGCTGAACAACGGCGTCGAGGTCGAGATCCGTCCTCTGGCCGATGACCCCAAGGTTGACTGCGCAAGCGTGCTATAGGCGTTCAATTTCGAAGAGTCTGAGCTCTTCGTAGTGTCCTATTAGGAAAGGGGGATATATGCTTACCCAAGCAATCCTCATCGGACTTATCGCCGCATTTGGTAAGTTCGACTTCCAGCTCGGTACGCTCTATGCGTTCCGCCCCATCGTCCTGTGCCCGCTCGTGGGCCTGGTGCTGGGGGACCTGCAGTCCGGCCTCGCGATCGGCGCCAGCCTGGAGCTTCTGTTCATGGGCTCGATCTCCATCGGCGCCTACGTGCCGCCTGATGAGACGATCGGCGGCGTGCTCGCCTGCGCCTTCGCTATCCAGTTGGGCCAGAGCACCGAGGCAGCCATCGCGCTCGCTATGCCCATCGCCACGCTGTGCCTTGCCATCAAGAACATCCTCAACGCCGCCCTGCCGATTCTGGTTGACCGCGCTGATGTCTTCTCCGGCCAGGGCAACCTTAAGGGTGTCTATGCGATGCACTTCCTGATCGGTTTGACCGGTATCATCATGGCGTTCCTGCTGTGCTCGCTGTCGTTCTATCTGGGTGCTGACGCCATCCAGGGCATGCTCGACTTCATTCCGCCCTTTGTCCTTGCTGGCTTTGGCGTTGCCGCCAACATCCTGCCGGCCATGGGCTTCGCCATGCTCGGCCGCCTGGTGCTCACCAAGCAGCTCGTGCCCTTCTACTTCCTGGGCTTCCTGCTGTGCTCCTACGCCAACGTGCCCGTCCTGGGCGTCGCCCTGATCGCCATCATCATCGGCATCGACAAGTTCGACCTGCTCGGCCTGGGCGGAGCCCAGCCCCAGCTCTCCGCGGAAGGGGATGAGGACGATGACTTCTAGTCCCGAGAACAAGATCACGCGCTCCGACCTCGTCAAGAGCGCCGTCAACACCGGCGCCCTGGGCATGGAGTTCTCCTGGACCTACTACAAGCAGATGAACATCGCCTTCTGCCTGATGGTCGCCAACATGCTCAAGAAGATCTACGCCGGCCGCCCCGACGACTACGCCGAGGCCCTGCACCGCCACTGCGCGTTCTTCAACATCACCGTGCAGTTCGCCCCGTTCGTCGGCGGCATCGCGATGGCCATGGAGGAGAAGGTCGCCCGCGGCGAGATCGAGCCCGAGAGCGTCAACGACGTCAAGGCCGCCCTCATGGGCCCGCTGTCGGGCATCGGCGACTCCATCTTCCTGTCGACGCTGCGCGTGGTCGCCGCCGCGGTGGGCATCAGCCTGTGCCAGGCCGGCAACCCCTTCGGCCCCATCGCCTTCCTGCTCATCTACAACGTCCCCGGCTTCGCGCTGCGCATCTGGGGCGCCGTCAAGGGCTACGAGCTGGGCGTGGGCTTCCTGGACGAGGCCCAGAGGACCGGCCTCATGCAGAAGATCATGACCTGCGTCGGCATCGTGGGCGTCATGGTCGTGGGCGCCATGTGCAAGGACATGTTCTGGGCCAGCATCCCGGTGGCCATCGGCTCGGGCGAGGACGCCCAGACCCTCCAGGACATCCTGGACGGCATCATGCCCGGCATGCTCGGCATGCTCGCCTTCTGGCTGTACTACTGGCTGCTGTCCAAGAAGATCAACCCCATGGTGCTGATCGTGGCCACCATGGTCGTGGGCATCGTCGGCGCGTTCTTCGGCGTGCTGGCGTAAGTTCCTGCGTTTTATCCTGCCCCCAAGGGAAACGGCGACCCGTTGTGGTCGCCGTTTTTTATTATCGAAAGCTAGCTGGAGGTGCTTCGTGATTCGATCTGACAATCCACCCGATAATGGCGTGAGCGGGGCGATGTATCTATTTGGCACGGCGCTCTTGTGGAGCTTTATCGGCATCCTCGTTCACGCCAATTCGCAGTCAGCTCTATTGATCGGTGCCGTCACGGCAATATTTATGGCGCTCTTTATTCTGCTCGTCGGCAGGCCTGTCCTCCGCGTCAGCCGTCTTATTGTCCTTGTGGCCGTCTGCAACTTCGTGACGGGCACCACGTTTAACTTTGCCAACCAGCTCACGACGGTCGGCAACGCAATCGTCCTGCAATACACCTCGATGATTTTCGTTATCGTGTATCAATCGCTCGCAACTCGCACGTTGCCCTCGCCTGCGAAGATTGCCTCCGTGGTGGTTGCTTTTACGGGTATGGGACTTTTCTTTTTAGGTGATTTGAGTGCCGAGGGCATGCTCGGCAACCTGCTTGCCGTCATTTCGGGCGCCACCTTTGGGCTGTGTTTCTTTTTGAACTCTCGCCCCGATGCGTCGCCCATGGTGTCCTCGCTTATCTCCTGCGGTATCTCGATGCTGCCGATCGTCTATTTTGCCGGCACCCTAGACTCCGTGAAACCCTTTGAGTGGGGGCTCATGCTGGTGCATGGCCTTTTTTGCAGCGGCCTTGCGAGCGTGCTGTATGCTAAGGGGATTGCGCGCACCAACGCGTTTGCGGCCAACTTGGTCTGCATGAGCGAGGTCGTGCTCGCCCCCTGCTGGTCGGCGCTCCTCTTTGGCGAGGTATTTCACTGGAACGAATTTTTGGGCGCAGCGATGATCGTTTTGGTAATTGTAGCCAACTTGGCATCCGATGCCTTTGGCGATGGCTTTCTGGTGGCGCTTGTCCGCCATCGAAATAAGGGACATGCCTGATGGGATACGTTTGCCGTTTACGGTAAAAAACACCCCGCTGGGCGAGTGGTATTAAATAGTAAGAACCTGCATACCTATAATTGGTATCAAATCATTTGTACCTGGCATGGGTGTTAGCAGCACACCAGGTACGCTTCGAGCCGTGTGATCGAACTCCCGGAATTGATATCAACAACGCGTGCGACGGGAGTGACGACGGTTCGATATTCCTTATTGGGAGGAATTATGCTTGTCCAAGCAATCCTCGTTGGCTTAGTCGGAGCGTTTGGATGCCTCGACTACCAGCTCGGCACCCTCTACGCGTTCCGTCCCATCGTCCTGTGCCCGCTCGTGGGCCTGGTGCTGGGGGACCTGCAGACTGGCCTTGCCGTTGGCGCCAGCCTTGAGCTGCTGTTCATGGGCTCGATCTCCATCGGCGCTTACGTGCCGCCTAACGAAACCGTCGGCGGCGTGCTCGCCTGCGCGTTTGCCATCCAGCTCGGCCAGGGTACCGAGACGGCCATCGCGCTCGCCATGCCCATCGCCGTCCTTTCGCTGACGATCGGCAACATTACGAACGCCTTGTTTCCCGTGTTTGTCGACATGGCAGACAAGTTTGCCCTCAAGGGAAACCTCAAAGGCATCTATGCCGTTCATTGGGGAATTGGAATTTGGGGCTGCGTTGAGTACTTCTTGCTGTGCGGCGGCGCCTTCTATCTGGGTTCCGACGCCATCCAGGGTCTGCTCGACTTCATCCCGCCCTTCATCATCGACGGTTGCGGCGTTGCCGCCAACATCCTGCCGGCCATGGGCTTCGCCATGCTCGGCCGCCTGGTGCTCACCAAGCAGCTCGTGCCCTTCTACTTCCTGGGCTTCCTGCTGTGCTCCTACGCCAACGTGCCCGTCCTGGGCGTCGCCCTGATCGCCATCATCATCGGCATCGACAAGTTCGACCTGCTCGGCCTGGGCGGAGCCCAGCCCCAGCTCTCCGCGGAAGGGGATGAGGACGATGACTTCTAGTCCCGAGAACAAGATCACGCGCTCCGACCTCGTCAAGAGCGCCGTCAACACCGGCGCCCTGGGCATGGAGTTCTCCTGGACCTACTACAAGCAGATGAACATCGCCTTCTGCCTGATGGTCGCCAACATGCTCAAGAAGATCTACGCCGGCCGCCCCGACGACTACGCCGAGGCCCTGCACCGCCACTGCGCGTTCTTCAACATCACCGTGCAGTTCGCCCCGTTCGTCGGCGGCATCGCGATGGCCATGGAGGAGAAGGTCGCCCGCGGCGAGATCGAGCCCGAGAGCGTCAACGACGTCAAGGCCGCCCTCATGGGCCCGCTGTCGGGCATCGGCGACTCCATCTTCCTGTCGACGCTGCGCGTGGTCGCCGCCGCGGTGGGCATCAGCCTGTGCCAGGCCGGCAACCCCTTCGGCCCCATCGCCTTCCTGCTCATCTACAACGTCCCCGGCTTCGCGCTGCGCATCTGGGGCGCCGTCAAGGGCTACGAGCTGGGCGTGGGCTTCCTGGACGAGGCCCAGAGGACCGGCCTCATGCAGAAGATCATGACCTGCGTCGGCATCGTGGGCGTCATGGTCGTGGGCGCCATGTGCAAGGACATGTTCTGGGCCAGCATCCCGGTGGCCATCGGCTCGGGCGAGGACGCCCAGACCCTCCAGGACATCCTGGACGGCATCATGCCCGGCATGCTCGGCATGCTCGCCTTCTGGCTGTACTACTGGCTGCTGTCCAAGAAGATCAACCCCATGGTGCTGATCGTGGCCACCATGGTCGTGGGCATCGTCGGCGCGTTCTTCGGCGTGCTGGCGTAAGGGCCCGGCTGCATAGATTTTCGTTTCAACCTGGAAAGGGGATGGAGCAGGCCTATGCCCTCCATCCCCTTTTTGTATAGAAGGAGTTCGTATGTTCGCGAAGGATCGCGAAGCAATGCGCCTGACGCCGGCAGAGGTCAAGCTGATTCTTATTGAGTCCCTGCAGTGGTGCGCCAACAACGCGGTCTACTTTTTGGGGCTTATCGGTGCGGCCACGTATGATCTGGCTGGCACGGCCTTTTTGGTTGCTGCCATTACGCTCGCGCGCAATCTTATGACGTCGGTGGGCAATATGGTGTCGGGCTCGGTCATCGACCGCTTTGGACCGCGCCGGACGTCGTTTGTGACGTGCGTGATTACGGCTGTGCTATCGCTAGGCGTGGGGTTGGCGCCGCTGTCTGTCCCCGGGCTTGTGTTCGCCGCGTGCGTCTTGGGACTTGCGGGCGGCTTTATCAACACCTGCACGCATGCGTTTCCGGGATACCTGGAGTCGACCACCGAGGGCCGTACCCGCGTGAACGGTCTCATGGTGTTCTACAGCAATATCGCCTATACCGCTGGCCCGCTGCTCGGCGGTGCCATCGTGAGCTGTTTTGCCACGCAATCGGTCTATCTGCTCATGGCGGGCATGATGGGTGTGGCGGCCGTACTCTCCTTGGGCTGTCATGAGTGTGTTGCTCCCGCAAAAGGGGAGAAGCCGAAGGGCGGTATTCTGGGCGGTATGGCCGAGGGTGCGCGACTTACGTTTCGCGACCACGACTTGCGCCTCATCTTTATCTCGGGCTTTTTGGGTTTCTTTGCGTTCGGCGCGTTCGATTCGCTGGAGTCGTTGTTCTACCGTGATGTGCTCAACGTGGATATCGTCTGGCTGGGCTGGCTGTCCTCGGTCGTGGGCCTCACTTCCTCGGTGGGCGCGTTCATCCTGACCAAGCTTTCTGCCCGCCATGTCAACCTGCGATTGCTGCTCGGCGCGCTCATGGCCGTGGGCATTGGGTCCATGGTGTACGTGGGCACCGATATGCTGGGGGTCGCGATTATCGGTCAGGCGATTAACGGTCTGGCCTGGGGATTCCTGGAACCGCTGCAGATGATCTTGATTCAGGAGCGCGCCGACATCAAATACCTGGGGCGCATTACCGGCTTTGTGCGTTTTGGCCTGATGAGCGCCGGCGTGCTGCCGCTGCTGGCGGCTCCGTTTTTGGCGGAGGCTTTGGGCGTTCAGGCGGTGCTGTTTGGGGCATCGACCATTATTGCGCTGGTAGGAACGCTGTTCTTTGTCACACAAGGGAGGCGCCAGAGGCGTTAGCTATACATTCAATTCTAATTTAATACCACTCACCAGAGAATTTCGACCGTTCACCGAGGATTGGAGCAGATTGATAAGTGGTATTAAAAACACATTAGGTGTATGTCTATAATTGGTATCGAAAAGAAACGCGATGTATAGAGTTGCGTGCAGGACAGAAAGGAAAAGCCATGAAGGAAACCGAGAAGATCGAGATCATGCACTTTAGCCAGGAGGGCTATCTCGAGGACGGCAAGGCGCTCTACG
>CAJJSS010000038.1:0-18107 GCA_905194545.1 Coriobacteriaceae bacterium
CGCTGTCGCGGGCGCGCCCGAGGCCCTACTCGACCGAACCGCCCTGGCGCGAGCCGCCGCGAACCTCGTGGCCAACGCCGCCGAGCACGCGCGCTCGCGCGTGGCGGTCTCCTGCGACGTCGCGGGCGGACACCTCGTCATCGAGGTGGCCGACGACGGACCGGGCTTCTCTCCCGCCGCCCTCGAACGCGGCTGCGAGCGCCTCTTCACAGACGACTCGTCCCGCTCCTCGCGCGACGGAGGCCGCCACTACGGGCTCGGCCTCCATGTCGCCTCCGAGGCCGCGAGCGCCCACGGGGGCTCCGTCTCGCTCGCCAACAGCCCCTCGGGCGGCGCGGTGGTCACCATCGCGGTCCCCCTGTGCGGGATCTGACGACTTCCTCGATGTCTACCTCGACTGCGAAATGTCGCTCGCCGAGGCCGCGACGAGATGGTGTTGCGTCTGCCCCGCTTGGTGCTTCTAGCTCAAATTTGATCTGATGTAAGGCTCGTGCAATCCTGCATGGGCCGTTCTTTTGGCAATTGCTCGACCGATTCGTGGCTTGAAACACAAATTATCGAGTTAAGGAGACATGGGGTCACACAGCGGCTCTCAGAGCGCCCGCCGCACTCCCCCGCCATTACCCTGCGGCGTCCTCGTATAGAGCCCATCCTGCTTGGCGTTTCGTTGCAACAGCCCACTTGTCCACCGATCAAGTGGACTACTGGAATAAATACAGCGACACGCTTGTCCGTTATAGTCGCTATATCTGTGTTAATCGCCGCGATAAATACAGCCTGTACTCGGCTGCATACCAGCTACGCGTATGTAGATTCATATCGCGTTAATAAATCGGCTCAAGCGTGTGCAAAACGCGCAAGTAGCCGCAAAAGGCGATTATCGCGCAGGTAGATTTTTTGCACCCTGTTGCTTAAACAAAATTAAGCAATTGCTTAAAACAAAAAAGGTCAGGCACTAGGTGCCTGACCTGCAAACTTCTGGTCGGGACGACTGGATTCGAACCAGCGACCCCTTGACCCCCAGTCAAGTGCGCTACCAAGCTGCGCCACGTCCCGAAGCTTTTGTTTGTTGCTCTGCTCTCGCTCGCAACAGGGAGTATATTAACCCGAAACTTTAGACTTATGCAAGAACTTTTTTACAAATTTTGAAGCAAGTCCAAAATTGTATCTGCGAGCTGGGGTTTTGTTAGAACGGGAAGTTCTTGCGTACCCGTTGTGCTCACAATCCAGGCCTTGTTGGTATCGGTTCCAAAGCCCGAATCGGCGCGTGAGACATCGTTGGCGATAATGGCATCGCAACCCTTGCGGTCGAGCTTTCGCTGTGCGTACTCCAGGACGTTATCGGTCTCGGCCGCAAAGCCGATCACGCACCGCTCCCCCTTCTGGCGCGAAAGCTCAGCCAAAATATCGACCGTCTCGACCAGTTTGATGCGATCCAAGCGCTCGTTGGCCTTTTTGAGCTTATGGTCCGCAGGGGATACGGGGGTGTAGTCGGCGACAGCGGCCGCACAAATGGCCACATCGGCCGTCTGAAAGGCGCTGAGCGCTGCCTTCAGCATTTCAGCGGCGGTCTGCACGCGCACGCACTCCACGCCGTGGGGAACGTCGAGCGATGTCGGTCCCAGCACGAGCGTGACGGCGGCACCGCGACGTGCGGCCTCCCCCGCCAGGGCGATACCCATCTTGCCCGAAGAACGGTTGCCAATGAAGCGCACGGGGTCAATCGGCTCATGCGTGGGGCCGGCGGTAATGACGATGCGCTTGCCCGCCAGGTCTTGTTGCACGGGATTGAGCACCTCGCAGACGGCCTCGACGATGTCCTCGGGTTCGCTCATGCGCCCCGTGTCCACGTCGCCGCACGCAAGGTAGCCGCTGCCGGGTCCCACCACGTGAACGCCGCGGTCGCGCAACGTGGCCATGTTGGCCTGCGTCGCCGGCGCCTTCCACATGCCATTGTTCATGGCCGGCGCGATCACGACGGGCCGCGGCGTCGCAAGCAGCGTGGTGGAGATGAGGTCGTCGGCGATGCCGTTGGCCATCTTGGCGATGATATTGGCCGTCGCGGGCGCCACGACCACCAGATCGGGCTCCTGCGCAAGCGAGATATGGTGGATGGGGTCAGACGGGTCGTCGAATAGCCCAACCGCGACCGGCTCATTGGTGAGCGCGCGGAACGTGAGCGGGCCCACGAACTCCGTGGCATGCTCGCTCATAACGACTTTGACACGTGCGCCGCGCTTTTGCAGCAGGCGCACGATATTGCACGACTTATAGGCGGCGATCCCGCCGGTAATGCCCAGCAAGATCGTTTTTCCCTCAAGTTGCATTGAATTGTTGGATGCCGCCGTCATCGCTAGGCTTCCTTGCTCGGGAGCACCAGGAGGCGGTGGCAGTACGGACAGTGCGTAATCTCGCTACCGTCGTGGTTGAGGTCGCTCATGGACGACGCCTGCAGCGCGGTGTGGCAGACCGTGGGGATGTTGCCCTGGATGGTCTCGACGGCCAAGCCGCGGAACTGCTTGAGCAGACGCTCGTAGTCGGTGAGCACGTCGGCCGGCAGCGTGGCGGCAAGAGCGGTGCGCTCCTTAGTGGCGGCTTCGATCTGAGCCTGCAGGTCGGCAGCCTTGGCGCGGGCGGCCTTGGTATCGGCCTTCACGCCCTCCTCGAACTTGGCGATGATGGCCTGCGCGCGGGTCTCGCGGTCGAGCGCCTCTTTGTGGGCGACAACGACATCCTTGCGGGTGTGCTCAATCTTGTCCAGGCGCTTGGCCAGGGTGGCGAGCTCGTTTTCCAGGTCCTGTACCTCGCGGTAGTCGGAGCCGTCAACGTGGCGCTTCTTAGCGGCCTCGATGGCGTTATTGGTCTGGATCTCGGTGGTGTTGAGATCGTCGAGCTCAATATCCAGGTCCTTGCGTTGGGCGTAGAGCTTGGTCATTTCGGCCTTGAGCTTAACGTAGGTCTTGCGCTTGGAAGCGAGCTCCTTGAGCTCCGGCATATTGGCAAGTTCGCTCTTGTTGCGGGCGAGCTCCAAATCGATCTGTTGCAGCTTGAGTAGCGTAGCGCCGGCGCTCATAAGTTCTCTCCTTTTGTCACAGTCCACCATTGGCAAGGGTTCAGTATTTTAATCGCATGACGGGGGTCGGCCCCGGCGTCAACTGCAGAGTTCATCAATATATCAACGAACGGCTCCTCGGAGCGGTCGTGGCCGAGCAAGATCACCGGCAGCCCGCGCAAGGCAAGGTCTTGCGCCACGTGGTAGCCCGCCTCGCCCGTCACGACAACATCTGCGCCCGCGGCGATGGCGAGCTCTCCGAAGTCGCCCAGGGAGCCGCCCAAAATGGCGACGGTGCGGCACGGGCGATCAGCTTTGCCCCACACACGCGGGTCGCTGCCAAAGGCCGTGGCAGCACGGGTGGCAAGATCGCGCAGCGTGCACGGGTCGTTGAGCGTTGCAAGTGCGCCCAGGCCGGTGGCCTCGGGGTCGTCCACGTGCTCCAGTGAGCTCACGGGTGCGGCACCCAGCAGCTTGCTCAGGCAGGCACGGGCTTCGTGCGAGCGGTCCAGGTTGGTGTGGAGCGAGATAATGCTCACCCCGCAGCGGGCAGCCTCGTAGAGGGCCGCACTGCACTGGGGTCGTGTGGCATCCGCCGGACAAAAGGCCTCGGGCGCCTTGATGTATATGGGATGATGCGTCAGCAGCACGTTGGCGCTTGCTTCTTGGGCGCGGCGAACATTAGCCTCAGTCGCATCGAGTGCGCAGGCAACGCCGGTGATCTCCGCGGCCGGATCGCCAACGGAGAGTCCTACGTGGTCCCAGGGCTCGGTGTCCGTCTTGGGATAGCGTGCCAGTAGCGCGCGCTCGAGCTCGGCGACGATCATGCGGCACCTGCGATCGAGAGCAGCGTCTGGGCAAACTCGTCCAGATCGTCCGGATTCACGCGGTCGTCAAAGGAAATGCGCAGTGCACCTAGTGCCTGCTCGCGACCAATGCCCATGGCGCTGAGCACATGGCTCGGGTCCATGCTGCCGCTCGAGCACGCCGAGCCGGCCGAAACCTCAAAGCCGGCGGCATCGAGCTTGACGATGAGCTCCTCGGAGTCCATGCCATCAACGTAGATCGACACCATGCCCGGCAGGCGATCGGCCTGTGCGTAGTCGCCCATGGTGGCGTGAATGCGCTGGTGGGCCGTAAGCGTGGCGTAGAGCTTGTCGGAAAGGGCTTGCAGCTTCGCGCGCTCCTGAGCCACATGGGGCGTCAGAGACGAGGCGGCAGCGGCAAAGGCGAGCTGCGTGCGCAGGTCCTGCGTGCCGGCGCGACGTCCGGCTTCCTGTCCGCCGCCAAAAATGCGGGGACGCAGTGGCGTGCGGGTCTTAACGTAAAGCGCGCCAGAGGCAACGGGACCGCCAATTTTGTGGGCTGCGACGGACATGGCGTCGACGCCCAACTCGGCGGCGTCGAGCGGAATATGCAGATAGCCCTGGATGGCATCGGTGTGGAACAAGGCGCCTGCGGTATGCGCGGCCGAGGCAAGCTCGCGGATAGGTTGTACCACGCCGGTCTCGTTATTGGCAACCATGATGCTCACGAGCGCCACGTCGTCGCCTAGCAGCTCGACAAGCGTGGCAGGCTCAATGTAGCCCATGCGGCAGGGCTGCACCAGGTCGACGGTAAAGCCGGCGGCACGCAGCAACGGCAGGTTGTCCAGAATCGAATCGTGCTCGATGGCCGAAACGATTACACGATCGCGCTTGCGATCGCGCTGACGAGCGCCCTCGGCAAGACCGAGCAGCGCCAGCTGGTTGGCTTCGGTGCCGCCGTTGGTCAGTACAATCTCGGACGGGCGGACGCGCGTGCCAAAGCTGCGGGCGATCTCGCGACGTGCAACCTCCAGACGCGCGGCAGCCTTGCGGCCGAGCGAATGCAGCGAGTTGGGGTTGACGCCGGCAAGCTCGCTGTCGTCGTACTCGCGCTGCGCAAGGAGCGCCTCGGCGCGCATGGGCGTCGAGGCGGCATAGTCAAGATTCACGGGTATGCGGTTTTGACCTGCGGTCATAAGGGTTTATGCCTCCTGTGCGGCCTCGTTGCCCAGCTTCTGCAGCAGCGCAACCTCGGCAGCGGGATCTTCGGACTTAAATACGGCAGAACCGGCCACGAGCACGTTGGCGCCGGCCTTGACGACCTCGACAATGTTCTTGGAAGAAATGCCACCGTCGACCTCGATGAGGGGCGAAACGCCGTGACGCTCGCACATGGCCCTGAGCTCGTGGAGCTTAGCGATGGTGCCCGGGATAAAGCTCTGACCGCCAAAGCCCGGGTTCACGCTCATGAGCAGCACCATATCGACGACGTCGATGATGCTCTCGAGCACGCACACGGGGGTGGCGGGGTTGAGCACCACGCCGGCCTTAACGCCGCGCTGCTGCAGGTGCGTGAGCGTGCGGTGCAGGTGCGTAGAGGCCTCGTAGTGGACGGTGATCATATCGGCACCAGCGTCGGCATACCAATCGACGGTCTCGTCGGGGTTCGACACCATGAGGTGCGCATCGACCGGCACGTTGGTGGAGCGCTTGACGGCCTTGAGGATGTCAACGCCAAAGGTGAGGTTACCGGTAAAGTGACCGTCCATAACGTCAAAGTGCACGTAGTCGGCGCCGGCGATCTTGTCGAGTTCGCCCTTGAGGTTGGCCATATCGGCCGAGAGGACGGACGGAGCGATTTTGATGGAACCCATGGTAGTAGCCTTTCTGCGCTAGTCGGTGAGTCCGTAGAACTCTTGCGATGGGACGCGGTCGGTAAGGATCTCGAGAGCCCTATCCAAAGTAACACCGTTGTAGAGCGTTTGCTCCACGGCAAAGGTGAGCGGAATGTCTACGCCCAGTGAACGGGCGAGCTCGCTCACGCTGCGGGCGGCAACGGCGCCCTCCACGACCATATGCGTGCGCGCCTGGTACTCGTCGAGCGAAACGCCGTGGGCAAACTCGTAGCCAAAGGTGCGGTTGCGCGAATGCTCCGAGGTGCAGGTGGCAATGAGGTCGCCCATGCCGGCAAGCCCCATGCAGGTCATAGCCTGGCCGCCGCGGGCGTGCACCAGGCGGCTGATCTCGGCTAAGCCGCGCGTCATGATGAGGGCGAGCGTGTTATCGCCCGCACCCGAGCCGGCAGAGATGCCGCACACGATGGCGATGACGTTTTTCATGGCACCGCAGACCTCGACGCCCGTCATGTCCTGCGACAGGTAGATGCGGAAGGCCGTGGAAAGCAGCAGCTCCTTAAAGGTCTCCCCCACCTGCTGGTCTTCACTGGCGATGACGGCGGCAGAAAGTCCGCCGCGGCAGATCTCCTCGGCATGGTTGGGGCCCGAGAGCGCCGCCACACGCGACTCGTTGCCGATCTCGCTGGCGATGACCTCGCTCATGAGTAGGCCGGACTCGGGCTCAATGCCCTTGGTGAGGCACAGAACCGGCATCTCATCCGCGATGAACGGCGCCGCCTGGTGGCAGACGTCGCGCAGGTGCGTCGAAGGAACGGCAAAGATGATGGCCTCGGCGCCGTCGAGCGCCTGGGCTAAGTCCGTCGTGGCGACAACGTTTTCCGGCAGCAGGTAGTCCACCAGATAGCGGGGATTGCGGTGCTCACCATTGATGCCGGCGGCCGTCTGCTCGCTGTGGGCCCACATGGTCACGCGCTCGGCTCGCTCGGCGGCGAGGCCGGCGACGGCGGTTCCCCAGGAGCCGGAGCCAATCAGCGCAACATTCATGACTCTCTCCTACTTATCGTCGGGCTCGGTGACGCGCTTGGTAAACGAGAGCTTGGACTCCTTACCGGCCATGAGCTTTTTGATGTTCGCGCGATGGGCCCACACCACGGTGATGCCGATCATCGCCATGCAAAACTTAAGGCCCAGGCTGCTGTACGGAAAGACCGCGCAGGCGGCGATGGGAAGGCCGATGGCCGCGGCAAGCGAGCCCACCGACACAAACTTGGTGATGGCAACGGCCACGATAAACATGCCCAGCAGCGATAGTCCGATGGGCCAGTACCAGGCGAGGATGACACCCAAGCCCACGGCGATACCCTTGCCGCCATGGAAGTTGAGGTAGGGCGAGAAGATATGGCCCCACACCGCTGCCAGGCAAATGACGCCGAGCATCCAATCGCCGGGGGCTCCGGGCGCCATGATGCTTACGGGGAAGCCATAGCCCAAGTCGGCAATGAGCGGACGCGCGATAAGGACGCAGATGGCGCCCTTAAGGCAGTCGAGCAACAACGTGAGCGCGGCCACCTTAGGGCCGGCCACGCGCAGCGCATTGGTTGTGCCGATGTTGCCGGAGCCCGCCTTGCGAATGTCCGTGTGGTTGAACACACGGCCCAAGATCAGGCCAAACGGAATCGCCCCGATGAAGAACGAGACCACGGCGCAGATGGCGGTCAGCAGAATCGGATTATGCATCCTTCTGTTCCTTCTTCCTAAAGAAGAGTCGAATGGGCGTGCCGGCAAAATCGAAGGTCGAGCGCATGCGGTTCTCCACGTAGCGCTGGTAGGTGTCGTTGACCAGGTCGCTGTGGTTGACGAAGAACGTGAACGTCGGCGGGTTGACGCCCGTCTGGGTCACGTAGTGCATGCGCAGGCGGCGCTTGCCGTCAACCACGGTGTGGCCAAACTCGCGCAGGTCGGTGAGGAACGTGTTGAGTCGCGAGGTGGTGATCTTTTGCGAACGCGTCTTCTCGGCGGCGTCGACCATGGCCCAGATCTTCTCGACGCTGCGACCGGTGAGGGCAGAGATGCGCAGGTACTGGGCCCAGGGAGCCATGACGCCCAGACGGCGGTCGACGGTCTCCATGCAGGCCTCGCGCTTGCGGTCGTCGTCGAGCAGGTCCCACTTGTTGAGCAGCACCACGATGGCGCAGCCACGCTCGATGGCCAAGCCCATGACCTTCTGGTCCTGCTCGGTGACGCCCACGGAGGCGTCGACGACGAGCAACGCCACGTCGGCGCGGTCGATGGCGCGCAGGCCGCGGACCATGGAGTAGTACTCGATGTTTTCGTACACGGTGCTTTTCTTACGGATGCCCGCGGTATCGACCATGCGGTAGTGCTTGCCGTTGCGCTCGACGACCGTGTCGATGGCGTCGCGCGTGGTGCCGGCGATGTTCGAGACGATGGAGCGGTCGGCACCTAGGATGCGGTTGAACAGCGAGGACTTACCGGCGTTGGGGCGGCCGATGATGGCCACGTTCAGCGCATCGGGGAACTCGTCGGCGACTTCGTCCTCTTCCTCAGGAAGCAGGGCCACGATGTCGTCGAGCAGGTCACCGGTGCCGTGGCCGTGCAGCGCCGAGAGCGGCGTGGGCTCGCCGATACCGAGCGAATAGAACTCCCAGATGCTGTCGTTCTCGCGATCGGGGTTGTCGAGCTTGTTCACCAGCAGAAAGACCGGCTTGTCGCAGCGCTTGAGCATGCGGGCGACCGACTCGTCCTCCTCGGTGACACCGGTGCGGCCGTCGACCACAAACAGGATGACGGCGGCTTCCTCGGCGGCGGCGAGGGCCTGGTCGCGGATGGACGTGGCAAAGACGTCGTCGCTCTTGAGCGGCTCGATACCGCCCGTGTCGACGATGGTGAACTCGCGGCCGTTCCAATCGGCCGTGTGATACGAGCGGTCGCGCGTGACGCCGCGGGACTCGTGGACGATGGCGTCCGAGGTCTGGGCCAGGCGGTTAACGAGCGTGGACTTGCCCACGTTGGGGCGTCCGACGACGGCGACGATAGGTTTCATCTGCTCTCCTTTAATGGGTAGGTTCAGTGGAAGTGTTAGAGTCGGCAGGCACAATGCCAAGGATATGCTCCAGGGTATCGAGCAGCTCATGCGGCATGGTCGACACCACATGAACCTCGGCACCGCGACTGGTAAGGCTTGCGAGTAAATCGTCACGATGATACTCGTCAAGCGTCATGCCGTCAGCGTTGAACATGAGCTTAGGCACAAAGAGCATAACCCCCGAGAGGTCCTGCGGCAGCTGCTCCAAGATATCGCAGGCGACGATGAGGCCGGTCACGTCCACGTTGCCGCCAAAGTAGTGGTTCTGGATGGCCGTGACAGTGCCGGCGAGTCCCTTGGGCGACTCCACAAAGCGGGCCACCGTGTCGCGTGCGCTGGCGCCCGAGAGGCACAGCAGGTGCTGGCTGCGGGCGGCGATGGCCTCGCGGACGCGGGCCAGACGCTCGGCGTCGGCAGCAAGCACGTCGTCGGTCTCGTCCAGATACGAGCGGATCATGCCAATGCCGTCGTAGTACTGCGGGTAACCGTCGTAAAAGTCCGCCTCGGGAGGATCGATGCCGGCGTCCAGATAGAACTCGTCGCTCATCTGGAAGGTGTGGCGGCCAAAGCGCTCATAGGCGCGGTCCTGGTAGGGACGGATCATGGTAATGGTCTCGCGCGCTAGCTCGGGCTTGTCGCTGTAGGACCAGCTAAAACGGTTTTGATGCTTGGTAAAACCGAGCGGCACAATGCCCAGACTTGTGATTTGCTCGTGCTCCTCGCAAAAGCGCAGAGTCTTTTCCAGCTCCTCGCCGTCGTTCATGCCGGGGCACAGCACAATCTGCGCATGAATCTCAATGCCGGCGGCCATGATGGCTTCGAGTACGTCCATGCCGCGCTGGGCGTTGCGGCCCATCATGCGGCGGCGGACGTCGGGGCTTACGGCATGGACCGACACGTTCATGGGGCTCATGTTGCGTTGGATGACGTTTTGAACATCTTTGTCGGTGAGGTTCGTGAGCGTGACAAAGTTGCCCTGTAAAAAGCTTAGGCGATAGTCGTCGTCGCGAATGTAGAGCGTGGAACGGCCGCCCTTGGGCAGCATGGTCATAAAGCAGAACACGCAGGCGTTCACGCAGGTGCGCATGCCGTCAAAGATGGGGCCGCCGAACTCCAGCCCCCAGTCCTCTCCCGGGAAGCGGTCGAGCTCGACGGAGGTGACGGTGTTGTCGCGTGGGTCGAAAACCTCGAGGTCGACGGTATCATCGTCGGCCTCCCAGAGCCACACGATCATGTCGGTGAGCGCCTCGCCGTTGACCGTGAGCACGCGCATGCCCGGCTCGATACCCACATCCCACGCGGGCGATTCGGGACGCACGTTCTTTACGAGCGCGCCCTCACCCGGCTCGGGGTCGCGGCTGCGCCCGTAATCGGCCACCTCGGCGGCGTATGCGGGTACGGTCTGGTCCATGATTAGCGGCAAAGCTCCTTGATGCGCGCAACGGCGCGTTCGATGTGTTCTTGTGGGGTGGAGGCTCCGGCAGTGATGCCGATGTGGTGAGCGTCGGTAAACCACGCGGCCTGGAGCTCGGAAGCTTCCTCGATGTGATACGTGCGCTCGCAGGCGTCTGCGCAAATCTGCGCCAGGCGGCGGGTGTTGCCCGAGTTCTTGCCGCCCACCACGACCATGCAGTCGCAGCGGTTGGCAAGTGTGGCTGCTGCCTGTTGACGCTCACTCGTGGCGGCGCAGATGGTGTTGATCACACGTAGCTCCTGCACGCGCGGGGTGATAGCGGCCACGACCTCAGCGAGGTTCTGCGCGGTCTGGGTGGTCTGCACAACGAGGCCCACCTTGCCCTTGAGCGATAGGGCATCGGCGTCGGCGGCACAGCTCACGACCTGCGCGTCATTGCCGGCGTGGCCTAGAATACCCTCGACCTCTGGGTGGCCCGGCTCGCCCACGACGATCACGCGGTAGCCTTCGCGCACCAGGCGCTCGGCCGCCACATGGACCTTCTTCACGTAGGGGCAGGTGGCGTCGACCACGGTAAGGTCGCGCTTGCGGGCAGCATCGATCACCTGCGGCACCACGCCGTGGGCGCGGATGATCACGGTGCCCGATGCGGCATCGTCCAGGGTATCGGCCAGACCAACGCCTGCCTCGGCGAGCTCGCGTACCACGATGGGGTTATGGATGAGCGGACCCAGCGTGTGGACCTGAGCGCTCTCCCCTGCCTGCGGCGCGGCGGCCAATGCCATGTCGAGCGCGCGCTGCACGCCGTAGCAGGTGCCGGCGTGAGCTGCAATCTCGATGGTGGGCGCGGTGGCTTGGTCGGACGCAGTCGCGGCGGTGTTCGTCACGTTCTCGCTCATGGCTAGAACCTGCCCGGATGCTCGGCGCACAGCTCGTCGCGCATGGCGTATACGCGGCTCATAGCCTCGGACTCAAACCAGGCCAAGCGCTCCGTACGCTTAAGCCCGGCCGGTGCATCGGAAAGCGAGACGGCTTTGCCGGCACGAATCCAGCACTTCTTGGGACGCATGAGCTTTTTGCCCGCGGGCGTGATATCAGACCAGCCGCAGATGGCGAGCGGGTTGACGGGCGCCTTGCCCATCTGAGCGATGAGCGCAAAACCGCCGTGGACCTCGGGCTTGATCTCGCGCGAGCGGATGCGCGTGCCCTCGGGGAAGATCAGGACGTCCTCGCCGCGCTGCAGCGCATGCTGGGCGGCGCGCAGGCACTTCATGTCGGCGGTGCCACGCTCGACAGGAATGCCGCCCACGCGGCTAAAGGCCCAGCGTACGATCTTGCTCTTGGCGAATTCGGATTTAAAGATGGGACGCACGCGGCGGCCGCCAAAGTACAGCGCCGTCTCCACGGCCAGCACCTCGGCCATCGAGGTGTGGTTGCAGATGACCACGCTGCCGCGGCCTTCCTGGCGCTCAAACAGCAGGTCAGCGTCCTCGACCTTCCAACGCCACATGAGCTTGGAGAAGGCCCACAGGATGCCCATGACCACGGCGACGATGCCGCGGATGAGCGCCGGGAACTCGACATAGGGGGCGTTGTAGTAATCCTCGGGCGTCTGCTTAAACAGGCGCATGGGCTACCTCCTTTGGTTGATGAGGTCTTCGATAATGCGGACGACCTCATCGATGGTGTGGGCGGTGGAGTCGACGTGCACGGCGTCCTCGGCTGGCACGAGCGGCGCGACCTCGCGGCTGCTGTCGAGCTTGTCGCGCTGTTTGAGGGCGTCGAGGGTCTCGTCGACCTCGGCCTCGAGTTGCTCGGAGGTGAGCGGCTGGGCATCGTTTTGGTGACGCTGCAGCACGCGGCGGCGGGCACGCTCGCGCGGGTCGGCGGTCAGAAAGACCTTGACCTGTGCGTTGGGGAACACGACGGTGCCGATGTCGCGACCCTCGGCCACGATATCGCGATCCTCGGCGGCGCGGCGCTGATGGATGAGCATGGCGGCGCGCACGCCCGGGTAGGCCGAGACCTTGGACACGTTGGCGTCGACCTGCGGGGTGCGAATGGCAGCCGAGGCATCCTGGCCATCAATGGTCAGGCGTGTGTCTTCGCCAGTGCCGTTGGTAAAGCGGATTTCGATCTGCTCGGCGAGGGCATCGATGGCGGCCTCGTCGTCCAGATCGATGCCGCGGTCGAGCGCGGCGAAGGTGACGGCGCGATACATGGCGCCCGTGTCGAGCTTGTTAAAGCCCAGCTGGCGGGCGATCTCCTTGGCGATGGTGGACTTGCCGGAACCGGCGGGGCCGTCGATGGCGACGATCATGCAATGCTTCCTTTCGATGGTTGACGTGCTGGTATGGTTCGTGGGCGCTGGGGCACGGCGGGTTGCCTAGCCCGTGTAGCGCTCGCGGTAGGTGTTGCGCTTGGGTGCGGAGCCGTGGCTGCCGTGGTGACGCGTGCGGCTGGCGGGCGTATCTTGGGGCTTGCCGCCGTTGCGCTTGGCGCTCGCCTGCTTGGGCGGGATGCCGCCGGCCTTGAGGATCTGCACCTCGCGGTCGGTGAGCTCGCGCCACGAGCCCTTGGCCACGTCCTCGAGCTCAAGGCCGGCAAAGTTGCAGCGGTGCAGGCGGATCACAGGATGGTGAATCTTGCCCAGCATGCGCTTGACCTGGTTTTTACGACCCTCGCGGATTATGACCTCCACGGCGGTGGTGCCGGGCTTGATGCCTTGGGGAGCTACGGCCTCGGCCTCGCGTGCGGTGATGACGCGGCAGATTGCCGGCTGGCACAGGCCGTCGTCGAGCTCGATGCCACGGCGGAGCGGGTCTAGATCGCGGTCGGTCAGCTGCCCGTCCACGAGTGCCTGGTAGGTCTTGTAGACGTGCTTGCTGGGGTGCAGCAGATCCTGCGACAGGTCGCCGTCGGTAGTAAAGAGCAAAAGGCCCGTGGTGTCGCGGTCCAGGCGGCCCACCGGGAAGAGCCCCGGAAAGCGGTCGCGGGGGACCAGGTCGGCCACGCAAGCACGCTTCTGCGGGTCGCTCATGGTGGTGAGGTAGCCGGTCGGCTTGTAGAGCATCAAGTACACGGCGCCCTGGTTGAGCTTGATGGGCATGCCGTCGACCTCGATATGGTCGCGGTCGACATCGACCTTGGTGCCCAGCTCGGTCGCGACCTGGCCGTTGACGGTCACACGGCCGGCGGTCATCAGGTCCTCAGAACCGCGGCGGCTCGCCACGCCCGCGCGCGCCAAAAAGCGCTGCAGGCGCATGGTGTGCGGATAGACGGGCTGGGCTTCGCCTACGAGCGCAGCGGTGTCCGTGGCACTTGCGGTGCGCGCCTCCCCTGCTTCGTTAGTCCTCGTCATGCATGTCCTCCGAGGTGCCACCGGTGGTCAGAAGCTCCTCGCCATCGGTGTCCTCAACATCGGTATCGATCAGTTCGCGCTCTTCGTCCAGGTCCTCGGCCTGCTCTTCGAGCGTGGACTGAATGCTGCGGCCGCTCAGACGCTCGCGGATAAACTGGCGCGACTGCTCGTCGGGGGCAAACTGCTCCAAATCGGGCAGGTCGCGGGTGGAGCGCAGGCCGAACTTTTCCAAGAAGGCGTTGGTCGTGCCGTAGATGATCGCCTGACCGCGCTCGGGGTCGCGGCCGAGCTCGCGCACCAGGCCCTTGTCCACGAGCGACGCGATGACGCCGTCGGAGTTGACGCCGCGGATGCCCTTGACCACCTCTCGCGTGACGGGCTGGTGGTAGGCGATGACGGCTAGGGTCTCGAGCGCCGCCTGCGACAGCTTTTGCGTGTCCCAGCTCAGCACATAAGCCTCGACCACGTCGTGGTAGGCGGGGTGTGTAAACAAGCGCCAGCCACCGGCGACCTCGCGCAGCTGAAAGCCGCGGTTGGCCTCCTCGTACTCAACTTTGAGCTCGGCCAAAAGCGACGCGCACTCGCCCGGGGCGATATCCAGCGCACCTGCAAGCGCGGGTGCGCTCACGGGGTCGCTCGACACCAGCAGCAGCGCCTCGAGGGCACCTTTGAGGCTGTTTACCTCTAGCGTGGAAAGGGTTGACATGGTTGGTCGCTCCTATTCGGTGAGCTCGGGGCCCTCGCCGGGCACGTATGCCTCGGCGCCCTCGACGCGGTTGATTTGAATGGTTCCGAAGATTTCATCCTGGCTCAGCGTGAGCGAGCCGCGCTTGGCGAGCTCGAGCATGGCCAGGAAGGTGACGACGAGCTGCTCGGTGGTGGCGTTGCCGTCCAACAGCTCGCGGAAGGTGCAGGTTTGGTGCGCCATGGTAAAGCGGTCGACAGAGGCCACCGTCAGGTCGAGCGGCACGCGATGCGGCGCCACGTGCTCGGCTTCCAGCAGGAAGGTCTGGCGCTTGCCGTCCAGGTCAGCGCAGATGACGGCGAGGCCGCGCAGAGTAATGCCGGCAAGGTAGTCGGGCATAAGGCCCAAGAACTCGGGGTCGGGGCCGGCCACGCGCGGGTGCATGCGGCTCTCGGCCTGCATGCGCGCGCCAAGGGCTGCCGCCGCGCCCTTAAACTGCTTGTAGGCGATCAGGCGCTGGATCAGGACCTCGCGCAGGGCGTCGCCGTCGAGCGCGCTAAGCTCCTCGAGCTCCTCGTCGTCCTCGTCATCGTCGTCTGTCTTGCGCGGGGCCTCCTGGGGTACCAGCGAGGCGGCCTTGATGTCCAAAAGGGTCGCTGCGACCAGCAAAAAGTCGCTCGCCACGTCCAGGTCCAGCGCCTCGATGCGCTCGGCCTCGGCAAGATATTGCTCGGCCACCTCGCTGATCGAGATGGCGCCGATATCGACTTTTTGGCGGGTTACCAGCTGCAGCAGCAGGTCGAACGGTCCGCTGTAGACCTGCGTCGACACGCGATACGACATCTTCGACCTCCTTTGACGGCGCCTTCGCGGCGCGGTTTGGGTGCATGTTGCGGCCGTTTTGCACGGTCGACCTGTAAGTTTACCTTAGATGCCGGCGATTGCGAAGTTGAGCAGCCACTCGGCCAGCGGATACACGGTAATGTCGAAATACCGGCCGATCACGTCGATGCCGGTCCACATGGGCAGCAGGTACAGCACCAGGATGAGGATGGGCATGGCGTATTGCTGCAGACGATAGTAGTTGGCGAGTGCCTTGCCTTTGAGGAATGGAACGATAATCGACGAGCCGTCGAGCGGCGGGATCGGGATGAGGTTAAAGAACGCGAGCGACAGGTTGACCACGATAAAGGTGGCGCCGAAGTTCATGATTTGGGTAGCCACGGCAAAGGACATGCTGGCGTAGAGGTTGCCGTATGCCGCGTGCATGAGGGCGGCAGCAAGGCATGCCAGCACGATGTTCGATGCAGGGCCGGCTGCGCTCACCAGGACCTCGTCGCGCTTGGGGTGCTTGAGATTGTTGAGGTAGACGGGCACGGGCTTGGCAAAGGCAAACACCGGGCCACCGGCGGCAAGCATCAGCAGCGGCAGGAGAATGGTGCCGAACGGGTCGATATGGTTGAGCGGGTTGAGCGAGACGCGGCCGCGCGAACGGGCCGTCTTGTCGCCGAGCGCCCAGGCCGCGGCGGCGTGCGCGCTCTCGTGGATCACGATGCCGACGATGACGGCGACGGTGCTGGCAAGCAGGTTCATGAGGTAGCTGCCGGACATAGCGCTCCCCTAGCGGACGCGGCGCGAGGCGCGCGTAAGCAGGTAGTCGGCCACAAACAGGATGACGGCTACGATAGCGTAATCCAGGCGGAACACACCGCCAAAGGGCGACGTGATGACGCCATAGCCGGCGATGGCGCTCGGCAGCGCGCGAGAAAGCTCGACGACAAAGCCCACGATCTGCAGCTTGGCGGTGAGGCCGCTAAAGCACAGCAGCACGGTCATCGCGCTCATAAAGATGCCGCAGATGCGACAGGCGATGGCGATGATGCTCATCGCCACGGCAGCGGCCTTACGAGAGTTCACGCGCGGTCTCCTCTTCGATCTGGGTGGAAAGCTCCAGCCATTCGTCCTCGAGCTTGGGCAGCTCTTGCTTAAGACCGTTATATTCCCCCAGTGCGGCGTTGAACTTGTTCTGATCGGCATAAAGCTCTTCGCTTGCCATCAATTCCATAAGCTCGTCATAGCGTGCGCGCTTTTTGTCGAGCTCTGTCTCGATCTTCTTGAGCTGGTTGCGCACGCCCTTGAGCTTTTTGTTGAGCGCGGCGCGGGCCTGGGCCTCGGCGCGCTTTTGCTCCTTGGTCTTTTTGCCCTCGGCAGGCTTAGGCGCCGCGGCGGGACTGCTGGCCTGGACGGCGTTGGCGGGCTTGGCGCTCTTGCCTGCAGCCGGCGTGCTCTCCGTGGGCGCCTCGGCGGCGGCGCGGGCTGCGAGGTCTTCGCGCTTGTAGAGGTAGTAATCGTAGTCGCCGTCGTAGACCGTGACCTTGCCGTCACGGATGTCGATGATACGGTTGGCCACGGCGCGCACCAGGTGCTCGTCGTGGCTGATCAGCACGATAGTGCCGGGGAAGTTTTGCAGGGCGTTCTCGAGCATGTCCACCGAGTCGATGTCCAGGTGGTTGGTGGGCTCGTCCAGGCACAGGAGCGCCTCGGGGGCCACGAGCATTTTGGCGAGCGCCAGGCGCGCCTTTTCGCCGCCGGAGAGGACGCGGACCTGCTTTTCGATGGAATCGTTGTCGCTAAACAGGAAGGCGCCCAGTAGGCTGCGCTGCTGCGGCACGGTCCACTTGGGCGTGACGGTGTCGATCTCTTGCAGGACGGTGTTGGGCTCGGTCATGCCCTCGAGCGCGTGCTGGGCGTAATAGGCCACGCCCACGTTGGTGCCCAGGTCGCGGGTGCCGGTGGTGGGCGGCTCCAGTCCGGCGATGATCTTCATGAGCGTGGACTTGCCGGCGCCGTTGGGGCCGACGAGTGCCACGTGCTCGCCGCGGTAGAGCTTGAGCTCGATGTCGCTGTAGATGTGCTTGTTGCCGTAGGACTTGGCCACGCCCTCGAGCCCCACGACCATGTCGCCGGAGCGCGGCGGGTCGGGGAACTTAAAGTCGATGTGCTTGTGGCCCTCGGGTAGGATGACAAGCTCCTTTTTGATCTGCTCGATCTTGCGGATGCGCTCCTGAGCCTGGGCAGCCTTGGTGGGCTTGTAGCGGAACTTGTCAACGAAGACCTGCATATGGGCGATGTCGCGCTCCTGGGCGGCGCGCTTGGCGCGCATCTGCTCCAGGTTGTCCTCGCGCTGCTTGAGGTAGCTACTGTAGTTGCCGGTGTAGGTGGTCACGCGGCGGTTTTCGAGAGCGGCGACATGGTCGACGCAGGCGTCCATGAAAGCGCGGTCGTGGCTGACGATGAGCACGGCGCCATCGTAGTTGGCGATAAAGCCGCGCAGCCACTGGACGCTTTCGAGGTCCAAGTGGTTGGTGGGCTCGTCCAGAAGCAGCAGGTCGGGGTGACGCAGGAAGAGCTTGGCCAGCGCGATGCGCATCTGCCAGCCGCCCGAGAACTCGGAGCACGGGCGCTCAAAGTCGGTGACCTTAAAGCCAAGGCCGGACAGGATCTTGCGGGCGTTGCTCTCGAGCTCGTAGCCGCCCAGGTGCTCAAAGCGGTCCTGGACCTGGCCGTACTCGTTAAGGAGCGCGTCAACGTCCTTGCCCTGTTCGGAGAGCTCAGTGATCTGGGCCTGCAGCTCGTTGGCGCGCTCGCCCATGCGGCGGATTTCCTTGGCGGCGGCCATGACCTCAGCGAGGATGGTGGTGTCCTTTTGTTCCAGATTAGTTTCCTGCTCTAGGTAGCCCACCTGGCAGTCCTTTGCGTACTGGACCTGGCCGGAGTCGGGCCTGTCGATGCCCCTGATGATTTTGAGCATGGTGGTTTTGCCGGCG
>CAJJSS010000039.1:0-17316 GCA_905194545.1 Coriobacteriaceae bacterium
GGGCTCCTCGTGGGACGCGACACGTCTGTTCTCGACGAGCAGGGCGTCGCGCGCGCCGCCGTGGAAACGGTGGCGGAGAACGCGAGCGACGGCGTCATCGCGCCGCTTTTCTACCTTATGATCGGGGGTGCGCCCTTGGGCATGGCGTACAAGGCAGTGAACACGCTCGACAGCATGGTGGGCTACAAAAACGAGCGCTACATCGACTTCGGCTGCGCCTCGGCGCGCCTCGACGATGCGGTGAACTGGATTCCCTCGCGCTTATCGGCCCTGATCATGATCGCCGTCTGCCCGATCGTCGGGCTCGATGCGCGCGGGGCGGCGCGCATCTGGCACCGCGACAGGCGTCGCCATGCGAGCCCGAACGCGGCACAGACCGAGTCAGCGTGCGCGGGCGCGCTCGGGCTGCGCCTGGCAGGACCCGCGGTGTATTTCGGCAAGCTCGTTGAGAAACCGACGATAGGCGACGCGTCCCGCGAAATCGAGTGGGGCGACATCGCCCGGGCGACAAGGCTCATGCTCGCCGCGTCCGTATGCGCGCTCGTCGTCTTCGGTGCCGTGCGCGCGGCGGTCGTGCTCGCCGTGGGGGCGATGGCATGAGGGAAGACCACGCCGCGCCCCGGGCTGCCGGGAGAATCCTGCGCGCCCGTGCGCATGGGGGTAGCACGCAATCGCTCGGCATCGCTTGCGAAGGGGGCGCCTCCGACCTCATTGACTTCTCGGTGAACGTGAATCCGGCAGGCCCCTCGCCGCGCGCCGTCGCCGCAGCTTGCAAGGCGCTTTCTCGAATCGACGCCTACCCCGATAGGGAAAGCCTCGCCCTCGTCCGCGCCCTAGCGCGCGCCCAGGGCATTCCCGAAGATACTATCGTCTGCGGCGCGGGCGCGTCCGACATCATCTGGCGGCTCGCCGCGGCGGTGCGCCCGAAACGCATCGTCGTGTGCGCGCCGACGTTTTCTGAATATGCGGAGGCGGCATCGTACTACGGCGCATGCGTGCAGGAGTTCCCGCTCTCCGAAGCGGACGACTTCGACGTGCCCACCTCCTTCGCCCGCGCGATCGAGGGGCCGGGAGACGTGGCGTACCTCTGCAATCCGAACAACCCGACGGGGCGCCTCGTCGACCCCAGCGTGATCGATGCCGCGGCTTGCCGCTGCGAGCAGGTGGGCGCGCTGCTCGTCGTGGACGAGTGCTTCCTCGGATTTGCGCCCGACGCCCGCGAAAGGAGCGTGGCCGCACGCGCCGCGTGTTCGCGCCATGTGGCCGTGCTCTCCGCGTTCACCAAGCTCTACGGAATGGCGGGGTTGCGGTTGGGATATCTGATCAGCGGAAACGCCCAACTCATCGAGGGGATTCGCCGGGCGGGGCAGGCGTGGCCCGTCTCCTCGGTCGCCGAGGCCGCGGGTATCGCCGCCCTGGAAGACGTTGAATACGTCTCGCACACGCGCGACGTATTGGCGGGCGAGCGAGCGTGGCTTTCCCACGAGCTCTCCTCGCTCGGGCTTTCCGTCGTGCCGTCGGATGCGAACTTCCTTTTAGTCCGCACGCCGGCGAAAGACATCCCCGAGCGCCTGTATAAACAGGGGGTTTTGGTCCGCACGTGCGACTCGTTTTCGGTACTGTCCCGTTTCTGGTGCCGCGTTGCGGTGCGCACGCGCAAGGAGAATGCCCGGCTTGCGATGGCGTTCAGCCGCGCACTTCGGGCGGAAGGTGCATCGGGCGAAGGCGAACCCGACGAACGGGGCGGCGCTTCTTGTAGCGGCGCTATGGCGGGCGCGGATGGCCGAGGCTCGGCGAAGGAGGTCGATACCCGTGGGTAGGGCGAAGCCCATCATGATCCAGGGCACCATGTCGAACGCGGGGAAGAGCCTGCTTGCGGCGGGGCTGTGCCGTGTGCTTTCGCAGGACGGCCTGCGCGTGACTCCCTTCAAGAGCCAGAACATGGCGCTCAACAGCGGTGTCACGGCCGACGGACTCGAGATGGGGCGCGCCCAGATCATGCAGGCCGAGGCGTGCGGCATTGCGCCCGATGTGCGCATGAACCCCATCCTTCTCAAGCCCGAAAGCGACCACCGAAGCCAGCTCATCGTGGCCGGCAAGGCGCAGGGAGCCTTCGCTGCGAGGGACTACTTCGCGCGAAAGAAGGCGCTCATGCCGCAGATTTTGGAGGCGTTCGATTCGCTCGCGGAGGAAAACGACGTCATCGTCATCGAGGGCGCCGGCAGCCCCGCCGAAATCAACCTTTCCGAAAACGACATCGTCAACATGGGGCTCGCGCGCGCCGTGTCCTCCCCCGTGCTGCTCGTGGGCGACATCGACCCAGGCGGGGTGTTTGCCCAGCTCTACGGCACGGTCGCGCTCTTTGCGCCCGAGGATCGCGCGCTTTTGCGGGGGCTTGTGGTGAACAAGTTCCGCGGCGATGTGGAAATCCTGCGCCCGGGTTTGGCCCCGCTCGAGAAGATGTGCAGGGTTCCCGTCGTGGGGGTCGTGCCGTATCTTACGCTCGACCTGGACGACGAGGACTCGCTCGCGCCGCGCCTATCTGCCCGCGAGGCGCGCGGCGTCATCGACGTCGCCGTCGTGCGCCTTCCGCATCTGTCGAACTTCACCGACTTCGACCCCCTTTCGCGCGTGCCCGGCATGGGCGTGCGCTACGTTTCCTCGACGACCGATCTGGGCCGACCCGACCTGGTGGTGCTTCCCGGCTCGAAGACCACGCTCGACGACGCGCGCTGGCTTGCGGCTAGCGGCATCGGAGCCTGTGTACGCGCGCTTTCGGGCGCGGGCACGCCGGTGCTCGGCATATGCGGAGGCTACCAGCTTTTGGGAGACGAGCTTTCCGACCCGCACGGCAGGGAAGGCGCTGGCACCGCGCGCGGGCTCGGGCTCATCCCTGCAAGTACGGTGTTCAAGGAGGAAAAGCGCCTCGCCCAGTCGGAGCTGCGCATCACGGGCGCCCAAGGCGCGTTCTCGGTGTGGAACGGCATGACGGCGCGCGGGTACGAGATTCACGACGGCGAAACGACCGTCTCCTGCGCCCCTGCAGGCACGATTGGCGACAAACCAGAAGGTGCGGCCTGCGGAAACGTGTTCGGAACCTATCTCCATGGCCTGTTCGACGAACCGGGGTTGGCGCTCGCTCTTGCGCGCTCGCTCGCGCGCATGCGCGGCCTGCCCGAGAGCGTCGTGGGTGCTGCGGGCGCAGCGTCCGCAGCCGATCACCGTGCGCGCGAGTTCGACCGCCTGGCCGACGTCGTGCGCGGGGCGCTCGACATGGAGTATGTCTACCGCATTATCGAGGAGGGCGTATGATCCACGTGTATCATGGCGACGGCAAAGGCAAGACCACGGCGGCGATGGGCCTCGCCCTTCGCATGCTCGCCGCAGGCCGCCGCGTCGTCGTCGTGCAGTTCCTGAAAGACGGCGAAAGCGGGGAGGCGCGCCTGCTCGCCGAGCATTTCGGCGTGCCCGTGTTCGCGGGGAAAGTGTCGGACAAGTTTACCTGGTCAATGACGTCGGAAGAACTTGCCGCGACGTGCGAGCTGCACGATGGGAACCTCGCTTCCGCGCTCGCCGAGTTCGAGGGCGCTCAGGAGGGGCTGCTCGTGCTCGACGAGGCGCTGGACGCGCTTTCGAAGGGGCTTGTCGACGAGGCGCTCGTGGACCGCGCGCTCGATATGTCCGCGCGCGGCGTCGAAGTAGCGCTCACCGGGCGCGCGCCTTCTCGCAAGATCGTGGAGAAGGCCGACTACATAACCGAGATGCGGTGCGAGAAACACCCCTACTCTCAGGGGATATGTGCAAGGGAAGGAGTGGAGTACTAGATGGATTCCAAGGAGATGGCGCCCGGCGACATCGAGCGGCGCAGCTTCGAGATCATCACCGAAGAGCTCGGCGGTCGCACGTTCCCGCCGCTCGAAGAGCCCGTCGTGAAGCGCGTCATCCACACCACTGCCGACTTCTCGTACGCCGATTCCCTCGTGTTTACCCATGACGCCGCGCACTGTGCGCTCGACGCACTGCGCGCAGGGGCCACGGTGCTCACCGACACGAACATGGCGCTCGCAGGCATAAGCAAGCCCGCGCTCGCGAAGCTCGGCTGCAAGGCCGTGTGCTTCATGGCCGACCCTGATGTCGCCGCGGCTGCGCGCGCCGCGGGCACGACTCGCGCCGTTGCGAGCATGGACAAAGCTTGCGGCATCGAGGGTCCGCTCATCGTGGCCGTCGGCAACGCTCCCACAGCACTTCTGCGCCTCGCCGAGCTCATGGACGCGGGGAAGATCGCGCCCGCGCTCGTCGTTGGGGTGCCGGTCGGGTTTGTGAACGTGGTCGAGGCGAAAGGAGCTACTCGCACGACGCGTGCCAGCCATCGTCGCGAGGGGTCGCAAGGGCGGCTCGACCGTGGCGGCTGCCATTATGAACGCGCTGCTCTACCAGATCACGCGCCCAGGCGGCCCGAAGTGACGGCGCCCGCATCCGCGCCGGCGCTGCGCATCTTCGCCGGCACCACCGAGGGCCGCCTTCTGTGCGAATGGGCGAGCAGGGCGGGCATCCCCGCCCGTGCCTACGCGGCAACCGAGTACGGAGGCGAGCTTTTGGGCGAGCTTCCGGGCATCGAGGTGCATGCGGGCAGGCTCGACGATGCCGACATGGAGCGCGAGCTTTCCGGCGCGTGCATCGTTGTCGACGCCACGCACCCCTTCGCTACGCTCGCAAGCGGCAACATCCGGGCCGCTTCGCTCGCCGTGGGTGCACGATGCCTGCGCCTTGCGCGCCCGGTCGAGGCGCTGCCCAAAGGCGTCGTGCCGGTCGCGTCGATCGCCTGCGCGGCGCGCTTTCTCTCCGAGAACCCGGGTCGCGCGCTTCTCACGACGGGGAGCAAGGAGCTTGCTCCCTACACGAGCGTCGCCGATTTCGCGGAGCGCTTCTTCGTGCGTGTGCTCCCGCTGCCCGGTGCTATAACGAAGTGCATCGACGCGGGGTTTTCGCCGTCGCACGTCATCGGCATGCAGGGGCCCTTCACCCGCGAGCTCAACGAGGCGATGCTTCGGCAGGTGGGCGCCCAGTGGCTTGTGACTAAGGACTCGGGAACCGTAGGCGGCACGGCCGAGAAGCTCGCCGCCGCGCGCGACGTGGGAGCGCGCTGCATCGTGGTCACCCGTCCCGCCGAGGGAAGCGGGGCCCTTTCGCTTCGGGAAGTGGAAGACGCGCTCTTACGGGAGTTCGCGCGCTAGGCGCTTGCCGCGCCTAGCGCGCCCTCCCGCCCGCGAGGAGGAGCGTCCCGAGCAAGCTCGACCCGTACAAGCCCGTCATCCATCAATAGCTCGAGGACGACGCCCAGAACTGGCGCAAACAGCCCTTCAATAAGTTGCGGTGAAATAGTGTCTGTTTTTGCTGCTAGATAGCATATTCAGTCCCTAATTCACCGCAACTTGTTGGTGGTGGCTTACTGGTAGCTGGTGGTGGCTTACTGGTAGCGTAGGCACTCCACCGGGTTGAGCTTTGCCGCGCGGCGAGCGGGGTAGAAGCCAAAGATTACGCCGATGCCGACGGAGACGCCGAAGGCCAGCAGCACCGTGGCGATTGAAAAGCTCGGTGTGATCTCCCCACTGGCACCGAGCTCGTTGAGAACCCCTGATCCTGCGGCAAACATCGCGAGGCCCCAGGCCAGCAGATAGCCAATCAGGACACCCAGCAGGCCACCGGTGACGCACAGCGCCGAGGACTCGGCCAAAAACTGCGCGGTGATATCGCGGCGACTGGCGCCCAAGGCACGGCGAATACCGATCTCGCGGATGCGCTCAGTCACGTTGGTAAGCATCATATTCATAATGCCGATTCCGCCGACAAGCAGTGAGATACTGGCGACAGCGCCCATGATGAGCGAGAAGGCGCCCATAAACGAGTTGAGTGCATCGATGGCGCTTTTCATGGAGGTCGCCGATACGCTGTCGTACTCATCATCCTCCGAGATGCCCTTCATCGCGCGCACCTTAGACTCGATGGTCTTGCAGAGCTCGTCCATGTCTGTGCCCTCGGCGGCAAGTGCCGTCACGCTGGGAAATGAAGGATTCTCGTCGCCAAACAGGCCGGAGATGGTTTCGCGTGGCATATACAGCGTGAGCGAGCCCATGGAGTCGCTGCCGCCATCAATCACGCCTACAATCTGCACCTCGCCGTTGGACACCTTGATGGTTTTCCCCAGTGCGTCCTGTTCGTTGCCGTAAAGCTGATCGGCGCCGCCGCGGCTGATGAGCGCCACGCGCGAGCCTGATTGAGACTCTGCCTGTGAATAGACACGTCCCGCAACGAGCTTGCTGGCGCCCACGGCATCAAGCATGTCGCTATCGACGCCGTGGGCCATGACGGTATAGCTTTTATCCCCGACCTTGTACTCGGAATAGGCGCTATCGACGATGCCGATCTGCTCAATCTGCGGCACCAGTTTGCGAAGCTTTTCCACATCCGAATCGGTGAGTTCTTGGGACGAATAGATCTCTACCATGCGGGCTGCATTGAGGCCCAGGCTGTTGACCAGGCTGTTTTGGATACCGCCGATGAGCGAAGTCATGGCGATGACCGAGGCGATGCCAATGACGATGCCAAGGATGGTGAGCAGGCTGCGTCCCTTGTTGGCCTCGAGCGAGTGAAGGGCTTCTTGGACAAGATCGCGGGTGCTCATGCCTTCGCTCCTTTCGGCTGATTGGTGGTTGCAGAAATCGCGGGCAGGTTTTTGACGGCCCCGCGTAACGTATTCGGTGTATGCGCGACATATGCGCCGTCATGGATTCGCCCGTCACGGATGGTTACGGCTCGATCGGCCTCGGCGGCGATGCCGGGGTCATGCGTGATGAGTACGATGGTCTTGCCGCGTTTCTGGAGCTTGTGGAAGGTTTCCATGACGAGCGCCCCGGTTGTCGAGTCTAGATTTCCCGTTGGCTCGTCGGCCAAAATGATGGGCGGGTCGTTGACGAGGGCGCGCGCGATGGCGACGCGCTGCATCTGTCCGCCCGAGAGTTCCGATATGCGGTGGTCCCAATGGTCGACCGGCAGTGTGACGGCTTGCAGCGCGTGCACGGCGCGCATCTCGCGCTGGCTACGCGGCACATTGGTGTAGGACAGCGGCAGCATGACGTTTTCGATCACCGTCAGACGCGGCAGCAAGTTAAAACTCTGAAAGACAAAGCCGATGCTCAGCGCGCGCACCTCGGTGAGCTCATCATCGTCGAGCTCGGCGACGTTGAGCCCTTGCAGGAAATAATCACCCGCCGTCGGCTTGTCCAAGCAGCCCAGGATGTTCATGAGCGTCGACTTGCCCGAGCCCGAGGGGCCGGTGATTGCGACGAACTCACCGGGGTTCACCGCCAGGCTCACGTTGTGCAGGATGTGGGCGCAACCGGCCTCGCTCTCAAAGATGCGGTGCACGTTGCGGATGTCGATGACGGGACGCATTACTTGCCCTCGTCGGCAGACATATTGTCGCCGCCGTCTGCCGTCATGCCTGTGCCGGTATCCGTCACGATGGTGTCGCCGTCGCGTAACTTGGTAACCGGGACGTCTGGGTTGATCTCGTTGCCCTGGTCGTCGCGCTTGACCTGCGTCTTACCGACTACAGCCTCGTTGTCGTTTTGCGTCACGACGGTCACCTTCACGCGGCGCGTCTTCTTGCCTTCCGAATCGGTGGCCAAATTGACGTAATAGTGCTCGCCATCTTCGGTCATCAGCGCCATAGTCGGCACCATCACCACGTCGTCGAGCTTCTCGGTCACTACCGAGACCTCGGCAGTCATACCCGGCTTAAGGCGACTGTCAGGTGCTTCGATGAGGATGTCGACGTTAAAGGTCACACTGCCGCCGCTCCCGGAGGAGGAGTCGGAGTTTGCCACCGAGGCGATAGCCGTGACGGTGCCCTGGCTCACGATATCGGGAAACGCGGGATAGGTCACGTTGGCGCTTTGGCCCACGGCAATTTTGGCGATATCCTTTTCGCCCACCTGAACCGTCACCTTCATCTTGGACAGGTCGGCGATCTGCATGCACTGCTTGCCGCCGCTCGTATCGCTTTCGCCCATGATCATGCCGCCTGTTACCGTGGCGCCCACCTTGGCGTTGAGCGCCACGATGCTGCCCGAGCTCGGGGCCGTGACCGTACGGCTGGCGGCCTTGGCGTTCGCCTGATCGAGGTTTGCCTGGGCCGATGTGAGGCTGCGCTGCGCGGCCGATACGGCGTTAGTGTCCGCTGATGCGGCGGAGATGCCAGCCGCTGCGGAACCTCCGTCGACGTCCGTCGTTGGGTTGGCCTGCGCGGCAGCTGCGGCTTTCTGCGCGTTGGCGAGGTCTTCTTGAGCGGCTGCAACTGCACGCTGCGCCTCGGCAACGTTGCGATCGAGCTCGTCGTTTTTAATGGTCATAAGCACGTCGCCCTCGTTGACGGATTGGCCTGCCTGCACGTTGATCGAATCGACCGTGCCGTCGACAGAAGGGGAGACCACTGAGGACGAAATGGGTTTGAGCTGGCCTTTTGCCTCGACCGTTGTGCTAAACGTGCCCTCGGTCACCATGTCGGTCGCAGGCCCGCTATCGCCCTGTGGCTGCGCATTGATAACCAGGGTTGCGACAATGGCAATGAGCGCGATGACACCCACGATGCCGGCGGCAATGCCGCGTCGAATCAGCTTTTTGCGTCGACGTTCGGCACGTTTTGCCTTGAGCTTGGCATATGCCTCTTCATCGGAAATCTCGGCCGTATCGTTCGTGAGTCCGCTCTCCTTGTCGGCATGTACGTCTGTGATCAGAGGAAGCGTTTCGGTGGCACCTTCGGGCGTGTGCTCGGTATCATCCGGGCCCGGGGTGATGTTGGGGACATTCGGCATAGCGTCTCCTTTATAGAAAGAACCTTGATAAGTATATGCGCCCGCCGGTTGGGGCAGGCGCATAGGACGGTATCTTTCGGAATTGTTAGATTGGTCGCAGCAGTTCCACGTTGTATGAATGTGCGCGTTGCACTACGAGTGGACAACCACGCACAGGCCGACTTTGATGCAATCGTGCAGCGCCTTGGCGTCGGCCAGGCGAAGGTTGATGCATCCGTGGCTGCCGCACCACTTGTAGGAGTTGGGATCGTCGAAACTCTTGTCGTTTTGCCACGTTGCATCGTGGAAACCGACCATGTTTCCCTCAAACGGCATCCAATAGCTGACCGGGCTCTCGTATTTGGGCTTGCCGGTCTCGGGGTCCTTGGCACCGATGAGCTTGCTGGCGCCATTGTTGCTGTTGATCTGCCAAACGCCTTCGGGCGTGGCGTCCTCACCCGGCTTTCCCGAGATAAAGTTGGCCTCCCACACGATATTGCCGCTCTCGTCGTAGTAGCGCGCGTGCTGCTCGGACAGATCGACATCGACGTATGCCTTCCAGTCGGGCTCTCCCTTTGCGGTAAAGGTGTCGGCCTTCTGGGAGTACTTGATCTCGATTTCGCCGGTCTGTTTGTTGTTAATGGCGTCCTCGACCTGCTTGGCGAGCGAGCTGCTGTCGATGCACCAACCAAAGTCGCCGCCTTCGACGGCGCACTGCTTGCCATCGGCGCGCGTCCACCAGCGAGTGGAGCCCACGGTATTGAAGCCGTTGGCGAGCTCGGCTGCCCAGCTGCTGATCTGCGACGTATCGAGCGTGGGGTTGGCCGGATCGGCAAAGCTGATCCACTGCAACACGGAGCTGCCATCAACCTTGCCGGCATCCTCGCCGTTGAGCTTGAGGGTCACGTTGACGCCCAGGAAGTTGTTGGCGGCATCGCAAGCGGCCTGAATCTGATCATCGGTCAGCGTTCCATTGAGCGGCTCATAGGCATCGTTGCCGAGCTTGGAAAGGTCTACGGTCTCGGACAGCGAGGCAAGCTCGAGCTCGGCATACTTAATGACATGCTCTCGGTCGAGCTTTTCGTTGGAGCGCGCCTTCTCGACGGTAAACTTGCCGGCCTGCTCGTCATAGGAGCTATTTGCCTCGAACGTGCCCGAACGCCCCTCGTTAAACTCGTCGATGGCGGCGCCCAGATCCTCCTCAAACTTCTTTTGGTCAAAAGTGTCGGAGAGCATGGACAGGTCGACGTCTTGATCAAGATCGACTTCGTTAGAGGTAGCGGTTGTTTTGGTCTTTCCGCTTAAGGAATCCACAAGGCGGACCGGCCATACAAAGGCTTCGTTGTGGCTGATGATCTCTTTTGCGGCAGCTTCGCCGTCGACGATGGGCTCATCGGACTCGGGCTGATACGTCCAGCTAAAGTCATCGCCTGTCACGGTGAGCTTATAGTGCTTCCATGCCGAGTTGACCTTGGTGGCGGCAGACGAAGCGTTGGAGAACGAGACGTCGACGCCGGCGATGGTGGTATTGGGGTAGGCTAGCTGGGAAAACGCTACGACGCCTACGATATAGACAATGACGATAAGACCCAGGACGACAAAGAGCGTCGTCTTTTTGCCCGACTTATTGTTCTCGGCGGGTTTGCGCGCGGGGTCGCGATCGCCCCGAGCGTGCGTGGGGGGCTGCTTGGGCGCATTTCCGTTTGCCTGTCGCTGCTGACGTTGCTGACGCTGCTGGTTCGGCCGTTGGGAAGCGTTTGCCGCACCACGCTGCTGCGCGATAGGACGCGGCGACTGAACGCCACCGGTGTGCCTGCTCGGCTGCTGCGGATCGGGAATCAGTTGAGTTCGATCGTTTTGCGACATCGTATGCATATCCTTCGAATTTCGCCTTATGGCTCATCGTGTTTTTACTGGGCTTGCATTATAGCGATTACCTAGTTGTTTGTGGTACGGAAACGGTGGCATTCAAAAGAGGTGGGACATTTGTCCCACTATCGAGTCGTTCTTGGTCACTACCTGCACACACCGCATTTTGCACAGGCCGAAAGCGCGGCCGGAGCCTGCGCGATGCCGCCCTTTGCCGTCTCGCGCAGCGTGGCCGGCAGGGCGTGGCCCACCGAGAGCATGACATGTGCCATCTGGTCAAACGGCACCAGGCTCTTGATGCCGGCGAGGGCGAGCTGCGCCGAGCTAAAGGCCGCTGCCACGCCGATGGCGTTGCGGTTTTGGCAGGGCACCTCCACGAGGCCTCCTACGGGATCGCATACGAGTCCCAATAGGTTACTCAGCGCGATGGAACTGGCGTCGAGCGCCTGCTCGGGCGTGCCTCCGAGCATCTGCACCAGCGCGGCGGCAGCCATGGCGGCGGCGCTTCCCACCTCCGCCTGACATCCGCCCTCGGCGCCGGCAACGCAGGCGCTCGTGGTGAGGTTGAGGCCGATGGCGGCTGCGCAGTAGAGCGCGTCCATGACCTGCTCGTCGTCGAGCTGCAGGTGATCGGCGAGCGCCAGCACACAGCCGGGGACGACGCCCGCAGATCCTGCCGTCGGAGCTGCGACGATTACGCCCATCGTGGCCGAGCGCTCGAGCACGGCCATGGCGCGGGCCACGGCGTCAGTCTGGACGGCGCCCATTAAATTGGAGCTCAGGTCGTTGCTGCCGGTGGCGTTGACAAGCTTTGCCTCGCCTCCGATAAGCCCGCCGAGCGAGCGCTGCGGATTGACGATGGGGGCCGTGGTCTCCTCGCGCATGACGTCGAGCACGCGGCGCATGGCGGCGACGGCGTGGGCCTCGCCGGTCAGACGCGCCTCGCGCACGGCCATAACGGCGCCGATATTCAGGCCGAGCTCGGCGCACGCATCGAGCAGCTGCTCGCCGTCGTCGAAGATCTCCTTTGCCGAGACACCGGGGGAGAGCGACGAGGCAGAACCGGGGAGCTCGATAAAGGTCGCGTAATCGACATTGTCGAGTTTGCGTAGCATGGGGACGACGGTGTCGTCGGGCGCGCCGTCGGTCTCAAAGACGGAGTAGGCCTGACCGCCCACCTCGGTGCGGTAGGTGCGGCAGAAGGCGATGTTCACGTGTGCGTAGGCGAGCAGGTTCGTGAGCGCGGCGAGCACGCCGGGGACGTCCTGGTGCGCCACGAAGAGCGTGGAGTACATACCCGAGATGTCGACGCCGACGCCGTTAATGCGGCTGATGCGCATCTTGCCGCCGCCCAGGCTCTCGCCGCGGACCTGTGCCGTAGCGCCCGTGTCGTCGACCATGTCGATGTCGACGGTGTTGGGGTGGATGGAGGCGTCGTCGCCCTTAATTTCAAAGTGATATTCGAGGCCCTGCTCGCGCGCGAGGTCGAAGGCCTGTTTGATGTTCTCGTCATCGGTGTCGAGGCCTAGGATGCCCGCGACGAGTGCACGATCGGTGCCGTGGCCGCGGTAGGTGTGGGCGAAGGAGTTCCACAGGCCAAAGGTGACCTTGGTGATGCGGCCTTCCAACAGGCTGGCGGCAACTTGTGCGCAGCGCAGGGCACCGGCGGTGTGCGATGAACTGGGGCCGACCATGACGGGGCCCAAGATCTCGAATGCCGAGGTCGTAGCTAGTGTTTGTGGCTTGCCTGCCATATGCGCTCCTGTTCTATCCCGTCGTCCCGAGGGACGGGGCATAAGGTCGCCTGCTCGGGCAGTCCTGACTCGCACGGAGAGCACATTAAGTGCTCTCCGGCTCGTGCGGAACTCGCGATCGACCTTATGCCCCGCCCCTCGGGACTAAGGATACATGGTAGAGGCGCATGTGCTCCAAAATTCATTGGCTGCTGACGTTGCGTATGCCCATATCGAAATATCTTCACCACCGGATTAATAAAAAAGAAGTACCGGTTGGGGCCGGTACTTCTTTTGGTGCATCGTTATGTGGTTGCAGCTTTTGCCGTTGGCTTACAGGCCGCAGGCTGCTTTGAGTTCTTCGACTCGATCGGTTTTCTCCCAGGTAAAGTCGGCGTCTTCGCGGCCGAAGTGACCGTAGGCTGCCGTCTTTTCGTAGATGGGGCGACGCAGGTCTAGGTCGCGGATGATTGCGCCCGGGCGCAGGTCGAAGGTCTTCTCTACGGCCTCGACGATCTTGTCCTCGGCAACATGCGCGGTACCGAAGGTGTCGACCATGATTGAGAGGGGCTTGGAAACGCCGATGGCGTAGGCAAGCTCGACTTCGCATCGGTCGGCCAGACCGGCGGCGACCACGTTCTTGGCGACCCAGCGCGCGGCATACGCGGCGGAGCGGTCAACCTTGGTGCAGTCCTTGCCGCTAAAGGCGCCGCCGCCGTGACGGCCGTAGCCGCCATAGGTGTCGACGATGATCTTGCGGCCGGTGAGGCCCGTGTCGCCCATGGGGCCGCCCACAACAAAGCGACCGGTGGGGTTCACGTAGATGTCCGCGTTGTCCCACGGCATGTTCTCGGCGGCCATGACCGGGGTAATGACATGCTCGATGAGGTCGGCCTTGATCTTGCCCATGTCCTCAATCTCGGCAGCGTGCTGCGTGGAGATGACGATGGTCGTGACCTCCACGGGCTTGCCTTCCTCGTAGCGCACCGTGACCTGGGTCTTGCCGTCGGGGCGCAGGTAGGGCAGGGTTCCGTCATGGCGCACGGCAGCCAGGCGCTCGGCCAGGCGGCTTGCCAGGTAGTGCGGCATGGGCATGAGGGTCTTGGTCTCGTTGGAGGCATAACCGAACATCATGCCCTGGTCGCCGGCGCCGATCAGGTCGATCGGGTCGGTGGTAGCGCCGGTCTGGGTCTCGAAGGACTCGTCAACGCCCTGGGCGATATCGGGCGACTGCTCGTGGATGAGGCTCATAACGCCGCAGGTGTCGCAGTCAAAACCGAACTTGGCGCGGTTGTAGCCAATGCGGCGGATGACGCCGCGGGCGATTTCCTGTACGTCGACGTAGGCCTGGGTGCGAATCTCGCCGGCGACGATGACCGTGCCGGTGGTCACGAGGGTCTCGCAGGCGCAGCGGACGTTCTCCACGTTGGCGGGCACACCGTTGGGCGCAATATAGCCCTGCTCCTGCAGCTCTATTTCTTTGGCGAGGATTGCGTCGAGGACGGCGTCACTGATCTGATCAGCGATCTTATCGGGATGACCTTCGGTCACCGACTCCGACGTAAAAACAAAGGACCCGTGTTGGGGTGGGATGGAACGAAGTTCTTCTGACATGATTGTCCTTTCAAAAACGTGTCCCAGCGACCGTTACCATTCCGCCGGGCTCTCTATGCAAGGGCACATCATAGCGCGTAAATCAAACATTCACACCCTTTCCGCACCTACTCATTGGGGACAGACTTAAATGAGTAGCCGGGTGCTTATTGGCTGGTCATTTAAGTCTGTCCCCAATGAGTGGGTCGGTGCCCTTTGTGCGGAGGTTGCGTTGATGCTTTATACTGGTGCGGTTAGACATCCATCCTGCAATCGAGGAGATTTCCATGGCATCAGACGTTCGCGTCCGCTTTGCACCCTCACCGACGGGCAAGCTGCACATCGGCGGCGCCCGCACCGCTATCTATAACTGGGCTTTCGCCCGTGCAAACGGCGGCACGTTCATCCTGCGCATCGACGACACCGACCCCACCCGCTCTACCGACGAGAACACGCAGATTATCCTGCGCGCCATGCGTTGGCTGGGCCTGGACTGGGACGAGGGTCCCGAGGTTGGCGGCGACTTTGGCCCCTACGCCCAGACCGAGCGCCTGGACCTGTACAAGCAGGCCGCCCAGAAGCTCTGGGACGAGGGCAAGGCCTATCCCTGCTTCTGCACCAAGGAGCAGCTCGACGCCGACCGTAAGGCCGCGCAGGAGCGCAAGGACCCCTTCCAGGGCTATCAGCGCCGTTGCCGCGATCTTGATCCTGAGGAGGCCCGCCGCCGCATCGAGGCCGGCGAGTCTTACGTCCTGCGCATCAAGGTGCCCGAGGACCGCGGCGACGTCGTTATCCACGACGCCGTCCACGGCGAGGTGACCTTCGACGCCAAGGAGCTCGACGACTTCGTCATCTTCCGCTCCGACGGCACGCCCACGTACAACTTCGCGACCGTCGTCGACGACGCCATGATGAAGATCACCCACGTCATTCGCGGCGACGACCACCTCTCCAACACCCCGCGCCAGGTCATGGTCTACGAGGCCCTCGGCGCGCCCGTGCCCACGTTTGCCCACATCTCCATGATCCTGGGCGCCGACGGCAAGAAGCTCTCCAAGCGCCATGGCGCCACCTCGGTGGAGGAGTACCGCGACGCCGGTTACCTGTCCGACGCCTTTGTCAACTACCTGGCGCTGCTCGGCTGGTCGCTCGACGGCGAGACCACAATCATCCCGCGCGATGTTCTTGCTAGTAAGTTCTCGCTCGACCGCATCTCCAAGAACCCGGCGACCTTCGACCCCAAGAAGCTCGACTGGGTCAATGCCGAATACATCAACGGCATGTCCGATGCCCAGTTTGCCGACGAGATCATGGTCCCCGAGCTGCACGAGGCGGGTCTCATCGAGGGCAACGTCGAGTACGGCGAGGACTGGATTGACGCACTCGCTGCCATCGTCAAGCCGCGCACCAAGATGCCGGCCGACGCCGTGACCGTCGCCGCTCCCATCTTTGCTACGGCCGAGACGCTCGAGTATGACGAGAAATCCGTTAACAAGGGCCTGGCCAAGGAGGGTATGGGTTCAATTCTGGACGCCGCCAAGGCCGCGCTCGAGGGCGTGGACGAGTGGACAGCCGCGAACATCGACGCCGCGCTTGAGCCGCTTCCCGAGCAGATGGACCTCAAGAAGCGCGTGGTGTTCCAGGCCGTGCGCGTCGCCGTTTGTGGCAACATGGTGAGCCCTCCGCTGGGCGAGACCATGGCGCTCGTCGGCCGTGACGACTGTCTGGCGCGTATCGACCGCGCCCGCACGATGGCGCTGTAGTCGCTGCGCAAACGTTTGTATCCGAGCCCCGTTCACCCCGAGCGGGGCTCTTGTTTCTGTACCGATGAGTGGGTTGCTGGGACAAAATAATCAGTGGTGTTTGTCCCATGTTCGATCGACGCAACAAGCTCGACACTCGTATCGGTCATAGGACAAACACTACTGATTATTTCGTCCCAGCCCTTTCAAGTCCGTTCGTTAGAGGTGGTGTATGGCTCAACAACTGTCGCTGTTTGGTTTGCCTGAACCGGAGGAAGCTCCGGTGAAGCCCAAGCCTGCACCCGAACCCATCGCCGCCTATGCGAGCGTGGTCCTCGATATCCCCACCCGTGCGCTGTCGGAACCGTTTGCTTACGGCATCCCCGAGTCCCTTGCCAACGGGGTCCAGGTCGGATCGACAGTCCTGGTCCACTTTGGTAACCGTGCCGCCGCGGGCTATATTGTCGACATTGCACCTGGGCTGGGCGACCTGCATGGTAACAACACCCTCGACCCCGTGCGCATTAAAGCCATCGAGGCTATCCTCAGCAGACCGCTCTTTACCGCCGAGGCTGCCCGTATCGCACGCTGGATGAGCCGTGAGTATGTCGCGACGCTTTCCGAGTGCCTGCGCCTGTTTTTGCCCCCGGGCGGTAGCCCGCGTGTGGTCAAGGGGGACGACGGCGTGTGGACGGTTGAACGTCCAGCCGTCAAGCCAATCCAAAACCGCTGGGTGATGCTTACGCCTGAAGGCTTTGACTACACGCCGCCCAAGACCGCGGTCCGCCAGCGTCAGCTCATCGAGGCGCTGCAGTGCGGCCCGGTCACGACTCGCGACCTCAACCTTCTCTATAACAGCATGTCGGCGACCATCAAGGCGCTCAAAAAGCGCGGCGTCGTGGTGGTGGAGGAACGCCGTGCGTGGCGTGGCTGCAGCGAGCAGACCACGCTGTCCTCGGCAAGCGGCAAGGCGCCGGTCTCCCTTACCAACGGCCAGCAAAAGGCACTCGCGCAGATTGAGCGCGCCCGCCTTGACGCTCATGGCGACGTGGTGCTGGTTGACGGCGTCACCGGCTCCGGCAAAACCGAGGTTTACCTCTCCGCTATCGAGCGCGTGCTCGCGGCAGGCCGCTCTGCCTGCGTGCTCGTGCCCGAGATCTCGCTGACGGCCCAGACCGTCGGCCGCTTCCGCTCGCGCTTTGGCGAGACGGTCGCGGTCTTCCACTCGCGCCTTTCGGCCGGCGAGCGCCTGGACCAGTGGGACATGGTTGCCAGTGGTGCTGCCCGCGTTGTCGTCGGCGCGCGTTCGGCGCTCTTTTGCCCGCTCAGCGACCTGGGTCTCATCATCATCGACGAGGAACACGAGACCAGTTACAAGCAGGGCTCCAGCCCGCGCTACCATGCGCGCGAGGTTGCGGCCGAGATGGCGCGCCGCTATCGCTGCCCACTTGTGCTGGGCTCGGCCACGCCTTCTGCCGAGGCCCTCGACCGCTGCCGCCGCGGTACATACAACGGTGCTACCTGGAC
>CAJJSS010000040.1:0-15958 GCA_905194545.1 Coriobacteriaceae bacterium
ATGGAGCACGTGATGCGCGAGGCGGGCGTTGCTTTGCGCGAACGGGCCGATTGGGATCCGATTCGACACGCGCCGGACGACTTCGACCGTGCGCCGCTTGCACGCAAGGAGGAGCTCATTGAGTCCGACCCCGCATGGGGGCAGATCGTCTGCCGCTGCGAGACGGTGCCCGAGGCCGAGATCGTGGCCGCGATTCGACGCCGCCCGGGTGCGGTTTCGGTCGAGGGCGTCAAGCGGCGCTGCCGTGCGGGCATGGGTCGGTGCCAGAGCGGCTTTTGCCAGAGCCGCGTGGTTGCGATCCTTGCCCGCGAGCTGGGCTGCGACCCCAGCGAAGTGCTGTTGGAGGATGCCGGATCTTGGCTGGTCGAGGGACCGCTAAAGGGGGTGCGCTAGGATGGCGACGTTTGATATGCGCGACGAACGCGCGGAGACCGGAACCGCAGCGCCAGTGTCGACGCAGACCTTCGACGTGGTCGTCATCGGAGGCGGCCCCGCCGGTATGGCAGCCGCGCTTGCCGCGCACAAGGCCGGCGCGCACGTGGCCATCGTGGAGCGCGAGCAGCATCTGGGCGGCATCCTGCGACAGTGCATTCACCCGGGCTTTGGACTGTCGCACTTTAAGCAGGAACTCACCGGTCCCGAGTACGCGCATCGCTTTATCGACCAGGTGCGCGCGACCAACATTGCGCTGTTCTTGGACAGCATGGTGATAGGGGTTGATTCGGGCGAGTCCGCGGAAGACGCCGCGGTCCACACCGTCACGCTCATGAGCCCCACCGGTATGCTGCAGCTCATCGGGCGCGCGGTCGTCCTTGCCATGGGTTGCCGCGAGCGCACGCGCAGCGAGATCAAGATCCCCGGCAGCCGACCCGCCGGCGTGTTTACGGCCGGCCTAGCGCAGCGATACATCAATATCGAGAACCTCAAACCCGGCTCGCGCGCCGTCATTTTGGGCTCGGGCGACATCGGGCTGATCATGGCGCGCCGCTGCACGCTCGAGGGGATTTCCGTCGAGGGTGTGTACGAGCTCATGCCGTACGCCAACGGCCTGCGTCGCAATGTTAAGAACTGCCTGGAAGACTTTGGCATTCCACTGCATCTGTCTACCACGGTCACGCGTGTGATCGGGCACGATCGTGTGGAGGCCGTCGAGGTGAGTCAGGTCGACGAGCACCTAGCACCCATTCCGGGGACCGAGCGTGTTGTTCCGTGCGACACGCTACTGCTTTCGGTGGGCCTGATTCCCGAAAACGAGCTTTCGGTTGCCGCGGGTGTGGAGCTGGACCCACGTACGCGCGGTGCCGTGGTGGACCAGAGCCTGCAGACGGGCGTGCCGGGCATATTTGCCTGCGGCAACGTGCTGCACGTGCACGACCTGGCCGACAACGTGACGACCGAGTCCGAACGTGCCGGTGCGGCTGCGGCGGCGTGGGCGTTGGGGGCTGTCGGCACCGCGGCGGGAGTGGCGGGCGCGGGCTGCCAGCTCACGGTCTCCCCCGCTGGCATCGCAGGCTACGCACTGCCGGGACGCATCACGGCCGTGTCACTCACTAAGCTCAACTTCCGCGTACGTCGGCCGGTCGATGCTGCCCGCGTGCGCATTCTGGCAGGCGACGAGGAGCTGTTTGCAGGCAAGGTCCGCCCGTTTAAACCGAGCGTAATGGAGAGCTTCCCACTACCGGCAAAGGTAATTCAGCGCGCACTCGACCTGGGCGTTAGCGAGATAGTCCTGTCCGTCGACCCCGTTGAGGAGGCGTAGAGTCATGAGCACAAACGCGATTGAAACGCTGCAGTTCAACTGCACCACCTGCCCCTCCGAGTGCCTCCTGACCGTGGAGGTCGAGCGCAGCGCAGACGGCGCCGTGGTAGAGGTACGCTCCGTAACCGGCAACAGCTGCCCGCGCGGTGATAAGTTTGCACATCAGGAGCTCACCTGTCCCATGCGCGTGCTCACCACCACCGTTGCCGTATCCGGCGGCGACGAGGCGCTGCCGCCCGTGCGCACGGCCGAAGCCATCCCGCTGGCACTCCATGCCCAGGCGATGGACCTCATCCGCGGCGTGGTCGTCGAGGCCCCCATCCGCATGGGCGACGTCGTTCTGGAAGACCCCCTCAACACGGGCATCGACCTCATCGCCAGCATGGACATCGACCCAGCCTAAGCAGCTAATTTGGGACGGGGCTCTTTTAGCTACCCCGCCATCCACCCCGCCCCTCCTCAATTGCGGTGAAATAGTTCCTGATTTCCGCCAAAACCCCGGCATCCAGGAACTATTCCACCGCAACTTGCCTTGGGATCGATATTTAGATTGTGCCTACTTTAGTGCCATTTCAAAACTATGCCGGATTACGGGGCTGATTCGGAGACCCCCATCCATACCGGCATTTTTCGATTTTTGATAAGCCGTCTACCTGCGGTTTTAATTTCGCGATTTTTCCCATGGTCAAGTAATACAGGTCCAGCCCCGTAATCCGCCATAGTTTTGAAAGCAGCTAATTTGGGACGACCCTCTTATGACTACTTTTACCTATCATTCCGCATGTTTGATGCAGCTAAAATAGCCCCGTCCCAAATTGACTACGCCGGCATTGGGGATACCATGGTGGCAACCTAGCGAAAGGACGATGTATGGCACATGTCGATGACCAGCGTGTGGCGCGCGTGCTCGATGCGCTCGAGGCTCAGCACCCCGGCGCGCAGCTGCTCGTAAACGACCCGTGGTCGATCTATTACCTGACCGGCTTTTATGCCGATATGTTCGAGCGTTTTTGCGGCGTGCTGCTCGCACGCGATGCCGAGCCGGTAATCTTGATTAACGCCCTGCATCAGCTGCCCGAGTACGACAATGCCCGCGTGGCCTACCACAACGACACCGACGTCGTGACCGACGCCATCGCGAGTGAGATCGACCCAGCCAAGCCGCTTGGCGTCGACACTGTCATGCGTTCCGGCTTTTTGATGCCGCTCATAGAGCACCACGCCGCAAGCGAGTTTTTCCTGGGTGACTTTGCCGTCACCGCCGCGCGCACCTACAAGGATGCCGCCGAGCAGGAGCTTATGCGCGTGTCCTCGGCCGCCAACGACGCCGTGATGGCCGATGCCATCAAACTCGTCCACGAGGGCGTGACGGAGCGCGAAATCGCCGACCAGATGCTCGGCCTGTACCGCAAGCACGGCTGCGAGGGCTTTAGCTTTCCGCCCATCGTGAGCTTTGGCGCCAACGCCGGCGACCCGCATCACGAACCCGACGATACCGTGCTCAAGCATGGCGACGTGGTGCTGTTCGACATTGGCGGACGCCGTCACAACTACTGCTCGGACATGACACGCACGTTCTTTTGGGGCCAGCCGGACGAGGAGACCGCGCACGTCTACGACATCGTGCGCCGCGCCAACGAGGCCGCCGAGGCGCTCATCACGCCGGGCGTTCGTATGTGCGACTTGGACCGCGCCGCACGCGACGTGATTGAGGATGCGGGCTATGGGCAGTACTTTACGCACCGTCTGGGTCACTCAATCGGTCTGCAAGACCACGAGCCGGGCGATGTCTCGCTCGCCAACGAGCAGGTCGTAGAGCCGGGCATGACGTTCTCTATCGAACCGGGTATATACCTCCCCGGTCACACCGGCGTCCGCATCGAGGACCTAGCCCTGGTGACCGAGAACGGCGTCGAGATTCTCAACGCCTACCCCCACGATCCGGTCCGCTTAGACTAGGCAATGCGGCAAAGGGGCTGTCCCTTTGCCGCATCACATGAATGCCGCCACAAAAACGGCCTATCTACTACGTTTAGCCCGCGTGGGTCGACCATACCCGTGTTTTCGCAAAACTGGCAAGCCCTTTACCTGCGGTTTTGATTTCGCAATTCTCGGTATGGTCGAGGGTTACCGGTCAAACGTAGTAAATAGGCCCATTTCGTGGCGAGCAAGTCAACTCGAGGCGCAGGGCAGCCAAAAAAGCCCCGTCCCAAATTGACTGCTTTTGAGTTGCGGTGATATACGGACCGTTTGAGGCTTCTGGCTTGTAAAACAGTCCGTATTTCACCGCAACTGATGAGGGGATGGGTTAACGGAGCAGCCCCGCTACTTCGCCGGCTAGGGTGATGGTACCGGCTGCTACGAAAGGCTCGCCCGCGGCATCGAAAGCCGCGAGGGCCTCGGATACACTGGGGTACACGCCCGCGAGCTTGTCGGCGTCCACCAGGGAGGCGAGCTCCTCTGCCGGCAGGGCGCGATCGGAATCGGTCTGGGTCACGACCACGCGGGGGAATGCCGGAACCAGAACGTCAACGATACCCGCCACGTCCTTATCGGCCAGCGCGGCACACAGCAGCGTGGGGCGGTTCTCCACGCACGGATCGATCTCGTCCAGCGCGCTCACAAAGTTCTCGCAGCTCTGGGGATTATGACAGGCGTCAATCAACTTAAGCGGATCGGTTCCCAGCACATCAAAGCGACCCGGTGTGGGGCAACCCATAAGCGACTCATCCAGCGCATCGTGGTCGAGCTCACGACCCAGATACCCCTCGCAAAGCATAATCGCGCACGCGGCATTCTGCGGCTGATAGGCCGGCTTGACCATGCTCGACGTATAAATCGCACGCGGCGTGGTGCAGCTAAACTCAACCGTGTCGCCCACATGCGCCGGCACTTTAGTCGTGGCGTGACTCACCACGAGCGGCACCACACCGCATTCACGGCAACGGGCATCCATCACGCGCTGAACGCTCGCCTCATGCGTACCCTCGCCCAAAACAACCAGGCGCCCAGGCTTAATAACCGCAGCCTTCTCCCCCGCGATGGCCTCGAGCGTATCGCCCAGGACCTTCGTATGGTCGAGTCCAATGCCCGTAATGGCGACGGCCACGGGATCGGTCGCACTCGTAGCATCCCAGCGTCCGCCCATGCCAACCTCAAGCACGGCAACATCCACCGCAGCCTCGGCAAACACTACAAGCGCGGCGGCCGTCAACAGATCAAACGGCGTGATGGTATAGGCGCGCTCCCCCGCCGCCACACGACGGGCATTCACGCGATGCCCCGCCTCGACGGCGGCAGAAACGCCACGAGCAAAGGCCTCATCGCTCACGACGCGCCCATCGACCTCCATGCGCTCGGGATAGCGCACCAGCTGCGGCGACGTATACAGCGCGGTCTTGAGCCCCTCGCCGCGAAGAATAGCAGCCGAAAAACGCGTAGTCGAAGTCTTGCCATTAGTACCGGCAACCTGAATGCAATCAAAGTACTCGTCCGGACGCCCCAGCTCATCGAGCATATCGACAACCGTCTCGAGCAGAGGACCAGCATCCCCAGAAATCCGCCCCGTATCAGCAGCCAGCCCAACAGCCTCATCAAACGAAAGCAACTCAAACGAGAAAGGAACGACATACGACCCAGAACGCTTAGCCATAACCCAAAGTCCCCCATAACAGAAAAAGAGGCCCACCAAAAAGAATGAGCCCCTCGCGTTGACAATATCAGCCTCTATCCGCTTGCAGCGAGATCAAGGCCACAACCAAGTGGCCCTAACACGCCAGATGCAAACAACCACGTAACCGCACTAGGAGCGGCCCGACGCTTTGCTCGCCGCAAGTTCCGCACGCAAAGGACAGCACTTAATGTGCTGTCCGTCTTGCGCAGGACTGTCCGCAGCGGAGAGCAAAGCGTCGGGACGCGCCCCCAGTACCGCTTACGAGAAGTCAGCAACCTGAGCAGTCAGCGCCGCCAGGATCTCCTTGAGCTCAGCTGCACGGTCCCTCTTCTTCTGCACCACCGCAGGCGCGGCCTTGGCAACAAAGCCCTCGTTAGCAAGGGTCTTCTCGCAGCCGGCAAGCTCCTTCTGAGCCGCGGCGATTTCCTTCTCCAGACGCGCCTTCTCGGCCGAAAGATCAACCTTGCCCTCGAGCACCACAAAGACCTCGACGCCGCTATCGACCACGGCAATGCTCGCGGCCGGTTTCTCAACGTCGGTACCCATGACCAGCGAAGCCGTGTTGGCCAGCGGCTCGATGGTCGAGCGCAGGCTCTCGAGCTTCTCGACGTCCTCGGCGCCGGCGCGCACGACCACGTCGAGCTCGGCCTTGGGGCTCAAGCGATAACGCGAACGCGTGGCGCGAGCGGCAGACACGACGGTACGGCACAGCTCAAACGCGCGCTCGGCGTCCTCGTCAACATACTTGGCGTAGTCGGCGGGCTCGGGCCACTTGGCGATCATGAGCGCCTCGGCGCGGTTCACGTTGCCCTCGGCGTCCAGATCGAGCACGCTCGCCGGCATGTTGTCCCAGATCTCCTCGGTGACAAACGGCATGAGCGGGTGCATCAGGCGAATGGAGGTGTCGAGCACAAAGATCAGGTTGCGCTGAGCCTGCAGACGGCCCTCGCCCTTCAGGCGGGCCTTGGTGACCTCGACGTACCAGTCGCAGACCTCGTTCCAGAAGAACTGCTGCACGCCACGGGCCATGTCGCCAAAGGTGTAGTTCTCAATGCCCTCGGTGACCATCTTGACGGCCTTGGCCAAGCGGCTGAACATCCAGGCGTCGGCCGGCGTCTCCACGACGGGCTCGCCGGGCGTGTAGCCCTCCATGTTCATAAGCAGGAAGCGGCTGGCGTTCCAGATCTTGGTCACAAACGACTTGGCCTGGTCGGTGCGCGGGCTGTCGATGAGCTTCTTGGTCTTCTTGTCGATGTTCGCGTCGAACTTAACGTCCTGGTTGTTGGTGCAGAGCGTGAGCAGGTTGTAGCGCATGGCGTCGGCGCCATACATGCCAATGAGGTCCATGGGGTCAACGCCGTTGCCCTTGGACTTGGACATGCGGCTGCCGTCCTTGGCCAGGATCGTCGGGTAGATGACGACGTCCTTAAACGGCACCTCGTCCAAGAAGTACAGCGAGCTCATAACCATGCGGGCAACCCACAGCGCGATGATGTCGCGCGCGGTGACGAGCGCCGTCGTGGGGTGATGGCCCTCGAGCAGCTCCGGCTTTTGCGGCCAGCCCTGCGTGGCGAAGGTCCACAGCTGCGAGCTGAACCAGGTGTCCAGCACGTTCTCGTCCTGATGCACGTGATGACCGCCGCACTTGGGGCACACGTCGGTGTCCTCGGTGAGGGCGTCCTCCCAGCCGCAGTCCTCGCAGTAGAACACGGGGATGCGGTGGCCCCACCACAGCTGGCGGCTAATGCACCAGTCCTTGAGGTTCTCCATCCAGGTGGTGTAGGTCTGCGTCCAGCGCGCGGGGTGGAAGGTGACCTTGCCGGAGTTTACGGCGTCGAGCGCCGGCCCCTTGAGCTTGTCGACGGCGACGAACCACTGCTCGGACAGCCACGGCTCCAGTGCGGAGTCGCAACGGTAGCAGTGCATGACGGAGTGGTCGAGCTCTTCGACGTGGTCGAGCAGGCCGTGCTCGTCGAACCACTTGATGACGGCCTCGCGGCACTCGTCGCGGTTCATGCCGGTGAACTCGCCGTAGCCCTCGACGACCACCGCGTGCTCGTCGAAGATGTTGATCTGCGGCAGGTCGTGGGCCTGACCCATGGCGTAGTCGTTGGGATCGTGGGCCGGGGTGACCTTAACAAAGCCGGAACCGAAGTTGGCGTCGACATGCCAATCCTCAAAGATGGGGATCTCACGGTCGACGATGGGAAGCTTGACGGTCTTGCCCACGAAGGCGGCCTTCTCGGGGTCCTTCGGGGAAACGGCGACGCCCGTGTCGCCGAGCATGGTCTCGGGGCGCGTGGTGGCGACGACGATGTAGTCCTGGCCGTTGACCGGCTCGGTCAGCGGGTAGCGCAGGTGCCACAGGTGGCCCTTCTCGTCCTTATACTCGGCCTCGTCGTCCGAGATAGCGGTGGTGCAGTTGGGGCACCAGTTGACGATACGCTTGCCACGGTAAATCAGGCCGTCGTGGTACCAGTCGCAGAAGACCTTACGCACAGCCTGGGCGTAATCCTCGTCCATAGTGAAGCGCTCGTTGTCGAAGTCGACGGAGCAGCCCATGCGCTTGATCTGCTCGACGATGATGCCGCCGTACTCGTGAGTCCAGTCCCAGCAGGCGTCGACGAACTTGTCGCGGCCGATCTCCAAGCGGCTGATGCCCTCGCTCTTGAGCTTCCTGTCGACCTTGGTCTGCGTAGCGATACCGGCGTGGTCGGTGCCCAGCACCCAGCGCGTGGACTTGCCGCGCATGCGGGCCATACGGATGATGGCGTCCTGGATGGAGTCGTCGGTGGCGTGGCCCATGTGGAGCTTGCCGGTCACGTTGGGAGGCGGAATGGTGACGGTGCAGTCGCCCACGCCCTCACGGCGCTTGTAGTAGCCGCCGTCAAGCCACTTCTGCAGGATCGCCGGCTCATTGGTCGACGGATCGTAGTTCTTGGGCATCTCTTCCATATATCTCTCCCTGTCCCGCCGGGGAGGAATGTAGGCCCGCTAGGGTCTGCATTCCTCCCCTTAGGTATCGATTACTTCAGTCTGATATGTCTTCGCTGAGGCTTAAACAAACACACAGAATAACACAGGTAGTTGGGGTTATTGCGTATATATAAAATAGCCTCCGACCGCAGGTGGTCGGAGGCTATTTGCAAGCACGTTTTTGGCTGGTTTAGCCGTAGATGCGTTGGGGCTGTTCTTCGCCCTTTACGGAGGCTTCGGTTACGACAACCTTGGCGACGCCCTCCTCGCTGGGCAGGTCGAACATCGTCTGCTGAAGCACGTCTTCGCAGATGGCACGCAGGCCGCGGGCTCCGGTCTTGCGGGCGAGCGCCATGCGGGCGATCTCGTGCAGGGCCGCGTCCTCAAACTCAAGATCGACGTCCTCGAGCTGGAACATCTTGCGGTACTGGCGCACCACGGCGTTCTTGGGCTCGGTCAGAATCGACACCAGGTCGTCCTCGTCAAGCGCCTGCGTCTGGGTGACAACGGGCGTACGGCCCACGAACTCGGGGATCATGCCGAATGCGTTGAGGTCCTGCGGAAGCACCTGGCGCAGCAGGTCGTTCTCGTCGACCGAGGTGGGGCCGGCGATCTCGGAGTTAAAGCCCACGCCCTTGTTGCCCACGCGGTCGGCGATGATCTTGTCCAGACCCACAAAGGCACCGCCGCAGATGAACAGGATGTTGGTCGTGTCGATCTGCAGCAGCTCCTGCTGGGGATGCTTGCGGCCGCCGGTGGGCGGAACGCTTGCCACCGTGCCCTCAAGAATCTTAAGCAGCGCCTGCTGAACGCCCTCGCCCGAGACATCGCGGGTAATAGAGAGGTTCTCGGCCTTGCGGGCGATCTTGTCAATCTCGTCAACGTAGATGATGCCAACCTGTGCGCGCTCAATATCGCCATCGGCGGCGTTGATGAGCTTGAGCAGGATGTTCTCCACGTCCTCGCCCACATAGCCGGCCTCGGTAAGCGCGGTAGCATCGGCGATGGCAAACGGAACCTCAAGGATGCGCGCGAGCGTTTGGGCCAACAGGGTCTTGCCGGTACCGGTGGGACCGAGCAGCAGGATGTTGGACTTGGCGAGCTCTACCTCGTCCATATCGTCGTTGAACTGCGAGCCCATGCCGTCGTCAAAGGCAGACACCGCGGCGCCGCCCTCGATCACGCGGCGATAGTGGTTGTACACGGCAACCGACATGGCGCGCTTGGCGTCCTCCTGACCCATAACATAGGCCGAAAGCTCGTCATAGATCTCGTGCGGCGTCGGCACGTGCGTGATGACCTGGCGGTCGTCCTCGAGCTCAAAGCCCTCGGCCTCGGGGTCCACGGCGGGCTGGGATGCAGCCTGGCCGTGGTCGTTGAGAAAGCCCGGCAGCTTGCCGTTGCGAGCGGCGTCCATAAAGTCCGAAGCCAGCGACTCCTCCAGAATCTCAGAACAGGCGGCGACGCACTCGTCACAGATAAAGATGTTGGTCGGACCCTTTACGAGGCGTCGGACCTGGCCCTGTTCTTTTCCGCAGAAGGAGCAGCGAATGGGGTTGCCGTTCTCGTCAAAGTTGTCCTGCATGTTTCCTGCCATCCTAGGCGTCCTTCGCGGCGAGATCGCGAGAGGTGACGATACGGTCAATCAGGCCGTAGTCGAGGGCCTCGGCAGCGGTCAGGTAGTTGTCGCGCTCGGTGTCGGCCTGGACCTTCTCGATGGGCTGGCCCGAGGCGTCGGACAGAATCTGGTTGAGCTCGCGACGGGTCTTCTTGATCTCCTCGGCCACAATCTCAATCTCGGTCTGCTGGCCCTGGGCACCGCCGCTGGGCTGGTGAATCATGACTTTGGAGTGCGGCAGGCAGAAGCGCTTGCCCTTAGCGCCGGCCGAAAGCAGCACGGCGGCCATGGACGCGGCCATACCGACGCAGATGGTGGAGACCTGCGGCTTGATGAAGTTCATGGTGTCAAGAATCGCCAGGCCGGAGTAAACCTCGCCACCGGGCGAATTGATGTAGAGCGAGATATCCTTCTCGGCATCCTGGCTCTCAAGATGCAGTAGCTGGGCAACGACCAGGTTGGCGCTGACGGAGTTAATCTCCTCGCCCAAGAAGATGATGCGGTCGTTGAGCAGGCGCGAATAGATATCGTAGCTGCGCTCGCCGCGCGGCGTCTGCTCGATAACGTATGGCACGAGGGCGGAATCGAACTTAGCGATCATACGCATCTCCATTTCTCTCTTGCGGACCAAATTGGTTCTAGATAAACGTACGGTGCCCGCATGCTATGCATTGGCTGGCACCGTACGAAGCAACCGGATAACCGGCTATTAACTTTACCCCATCACGGGCACATACATGCGCTCGCGGGCAAGGTGGCGAGAATTACTCGGCGTCCTTGGCGGTCTCGTCGACCTCGGTCACCTTGGCGTTCTCGACCAGGTGGTCGACGGCCTTGGAGCGACGGATGGACTCGCGGACGGCAGGCATGCGGCCATCGGCGATGAACTCAGCCTTGGAAGCCTCGACGTCCTTGACGCCGGCCTTCTCGAACTCGGCGTTAATGTCGTCCTCGGTGACCTCAATCTTGAGCTCACGGGCGAGGGCGTCGAGCGCCAGGGACTCACGGGCAACGTCGTTGGCCTGCTTGTGCAGGTCGCCGATGAACTGCTCCATGGTCAGGCCGGAAGCGGGCAGCCAGGTGTCCAGCGTCATGCCGCGGGCAGCGAGGTTGGACAGGAAGTTCTGGCCAAGCTCCTCAAAGACGGACTGCTCGTAGTCGGCATCCATCTCGTCGAGCTGCAGGCGCTCGGCGAGAGCGGAGACGCAACGGTTCTCCTTCTCGGCCGGGAGGCGGGAAGCCTTGTCCTGCTCGATCTCGATCTTGATGGCGTCGCGCATAGCGTCGATGCTGTCGAAGCCAAAGTCGGACTTGACGAGCTCGTCGGTGAGCTCGGGGGTGTTGCGGACCTTGATGCCCTTGACGGTGACCTCGACGGTGTGGGTCTCGGCCTCCTCGCCCTCCTCGGCCTCGTCGGTCCAGGTGACGGACTTGACGTCGTCAACGTTGGCGCCGATCAGAGCCTCGTTGAACTCGGCGGGGTTGCTGTCGCTACCGGCGATGAGCATACGGCCCTCGGCGGCGAAGTTGTCGGCGTTCTCGACGGCCTTGAGGTCGACGGTAACGTAGTCCTCGGACTCGACAGCGCGGCCCTCGACGTCCTCGAAGGTGGCACGGTAGTTGAGGAGCATCTCGACCTGGTTGTTGATCTCGGACTCGGTGACCTCCGCAGGGGGCATCTCGATCTCGACAGCGTCGAAGGAGGAGAGCTCAGCGGCGGGACGCAGGGAGAACTCGACGGTGTAGGTGTAGTCCTCGTGATCCTTGGCGAGGTCGAGCTCCTTGTAGTCACCGTTCTTGGTGGGGACGATGTCCAGCTCGTTGAGGACGGCGGGCTCGTTGGCGGCGATCAGGTCGTTGGTGGCCTGAGCGAGGGTAGCCTCGGCGCCAAGAGCAGAGTCGATGACCGGACGGGGAGCCTTACCGGCACGGAAGCCCGGGAAGCGGTACTTCTTGGCGGTGTCCTTGTAGGCCTTCTTGATCGCGGCGTCGACGTCGGCGGCCGGGATGGTGACCGTAGCGGTGAGCTTGGCGTCCTTGACGTCAGAAGCGGTGATGTTCAACACGTTCCTCCTCATACTGCCCAGCTTATCTGAGGTGCTGGTACCTTTATGCAACAAAGAGTCGCGACGGCCGAAGCCGACGCAGATGCGTTGGTGCGGGCGAAAGGACTCGAACCTTCACGGGAATCCCACCAGAACCTAAATCTGGCGCGTCTACCAATTCCGCCACGCCCGCATGAGCGCACAGACTAGGAATGATAGCAGATACGAACGGCAAGCGCACGCACACGTTTTACAGGCTCACGACCTCACCACGAGTGCAAAAGGCGGGGCGAGTTGCCCCGTCCCGCCAACTACGACTTGTTCGCCGACCCGCTACTCCCCCAGCAGGGCCTTCTCGGGTGTGATGGGCAGTGAGCGAACCTGGTGGCCGGTGGCGTGTGCCACGGCCGAGGCCACGGCGGCGAGCGGCGTGTTGATGACGACCTCGCCGATCGACTTGGCGCCAAACGGGCCCGTAGGCTCGTAGCTCGGCTCAAAGGCCACGCGAATACTGCCGATATCCAGGCGCGTGGGCAGCTTGTAGCTCATGAAGTTGCCGGTGCGCAGACGGCCGCGGTCATCGTGCTCGACAATCTCGTAGAGCGCATGACCGATACCCTGGGCAATGCCGCCCTCGGCCTGGACGCGCGCAAGCGCCTCGTTGATCACGGTGCCGCAGTCCACAGCTGCCGCGTAGTCCACAACAGTCACCTTGCCGGTGGCCTTGTCGATCTCGACCTCGGCAATTCCGGCCATAAACGGCGGGGGCGAAACGGGCAGGCAGGCAGAGGCATGCGAGGTGAGCGCGTCGCCGCCCGCGATGTTCTTGACGCACAGGTTGGCAAAGTCCCGCAGCGTGAGGTAGCGGTTCTGCTCGCGCGCGGCGCGCTCGTCGGACAGGCGCACGTACTGACCATCAAAGACCACATCGGCGGCGTCCACGTCCCACATCTGGGCGGCCTTGGTGCAAATCTTCTCGCGCAGCTCGGTCGCGGCGTTCTTAGCGGCAAGGCCCGTCACGTACGTACCCGAACTCGCGTACGAGCCGGCGTCGAACGGCGACACGTCGGTGTCCACACCGCGTACCACAATGAGCGAGCTCTCCACGCCCAGCTCCTCGGCGGCAATCTGCGCCAGGATGGTGTCGACACCCATGCCGTTATCAGTGGCGCCGGTGCCGATGGTAATGAAGCCGTCCTCTTCCAGGCGCATGTCGATGCCGGCGATGTCGACGTTGGAGATGCCCGAGCCCTGCATGGTGAGCGCGCAACCCAGGGCGCGTACGCGGTCGCCCAGGTCCACGGCCAGCGGCTTGTCGCGCCAACCGATCATGTCCATCGCGCGCAGCAGGCAGCGGTCGAGCGCGCAGGCGTTGAGCTTCTCGTTGTAGTACTGCGGCATGATCTCGCCCTCGCGCACCATGTTCTTAAGGCGCAGGTCGGCGGGATCCATGTGCAGCATGTCGGCGAGCTCGTTAACGGCGCTCTCCACGGCAAACTGGCCCTGGGTGGCACCGTAGCCGCGATACGCGCCGCCGCGGTTGGTATTGGTGTAGACGGCGTCCCAGCTAAAGCGGCTCGCCTTCACATGGTTGTAGATGGGCAGGCTCTTGTGGCCCGAGAGGCCGATCGTCGTGGTGGCGTGCTCGCCGTACGCGCCGGCGTTGGACAGCGTATGCAGGTCGATGGCCGTGATGGTGCCGTCGTTCATGGCGCCCAACTTAACGGTCATCTGCATCTGGTGGCGCGAGTTGCCCGCGGTGATGGTCTCTTCGCGGGTGTAGCAGCAGTAGCTCGGACGGCCGGTCTGCTGGGTGACGAATGCCACGAAGATCTCGCAGCAGCCCGTCTGCTTGGAGCCAAAGCCGCCGCCGATGCGCGGCTTGATGACCTGCACCTGCGACTGCGGAATGTCGAGCGACTGCGCGACCATGCGGCGCACGTGGAAGGGCACCTGCGTCGAGGTGGTCACGGAGATACGCCCAAACGCGTCGGTCGTCGCGAAGGCGCGGAAGGTCTCCATGGGCGCGGTCTGCGTGGCCTGGCTGGTGTAGGTGCGCTCAAAGACGATGTCGCTCTGGGCGAAGGCCTCGTCCAGATCGCCAAAATCACTGGTACCACTGCACACCAGGTTGCGAGCAACGTCGCCGCCCTGTGGGAACATAAAGGTCACGTCGCCCTCGGGGTGGACCACGATGTCGTTATCGAGTGCCTGGGTAAAGTCGAGCAGCGGCTCGAGCACCTCGTAGTCGACCTTGATGAGCTTGAGCGCCTTGTCGGCGGCCTCCTCGGTCTCGGCGGCGACGATCGCCACCTCCTCGTTTTGGTAGCGCACGAGGTTCTCGAGAATCAGGCGGTCGTAGGGACTCGGCTGCGGATAGCTCTGGCCGGCAATGGTAAAGCGGCGCTTGGGCACGTCCTCGTAGGTGTAGACGCCCACGACGCCCGGCACCTTCAGGGCGCGCGAGGTGTCGATGGAGCGGAAGATCAAGGAGATGCTGATTTCCTTAGATCTGACGAAGAAATACACCAAAGAGCAGATTATGGAGTTCTATATCAATGATATCAGCTTCGCGAACACGTACTACGGGCTTCAGGCGGCTGCAAGAGGTTATTTTGGCAAGGATGCGGATGAACTGTCCTTGAGCCAGACGGCATATTTGTGTGCGATTCCGAACTCGCCGACGTATTACAACCCGTACCGTCATCCGGAAAATGCGCTGACACGCCGCGATAAGATTCTGGAAGATATGCTGAGTATGGGATTTATTACGGAGAAAGCGTGCAAAGAGGCAAAGGCGGAGGAGATCACGGTCAACCGCCAGAGAGTGCCGCTGCACAACTATGAGACGACGTATGCGATCGACTGTGCGATTCGCTATCTGATGCGCCGTGACGGCTTTGAATTCCAGTATGGATTCCGCAGCGACGAGGCTTACAAAGAGTACAATGCCAATTACAACGAGGTGTACAACCAGGAGCGCGATGCGCTCTACACGGGCGGCTATAACCTTTATACCTCGTTGGATCCGGACAAGCAGACGATCCTGCAGGATGCATTAGATGGAGTTTTGTCCTTTGATGGCAATACATCCGAAAACGGCGTTTACAAGCTGCAAGGCGCGTCCACCGTTATTGACAACAAGACGAACCGCGTCGTGGCGATTGTGGGTGGACGTAGTCAGGAGACGGATACCTACACATTAAACCGTGCGTTCCAGAGCCCGAGACAGCCGGGAAGTTCTATCAAACCGTTGATCGTGTATACACCGGCACTGGAAAATGGTTACACATCGGAAACAAAGATTCCGAATATCGATATTGACGCGGCGAAGCAGAAGGGCGTGGATGTGAAGTCCCTTTCCGGCGAGAGGCTGGAGCTTCGAAATGCGGTCGAGCGAAGTAAAAATGGTGTGGCATGGTATATCTATGATGATATCACACCGGATGTCGGCATGGCATATTTAACCCAGATGCGCTTCGCGAGCGTGCAGGCGGCGGACTATTATCCGGCGACCTCCCTGGGCGGCTTTACCACCGGTATGACGACCGAGGAGATGGCGGGCGCTTATGCAGCGCTGTCAGACCGGGGACAGTACCGCGAACCGACCTGTATTATCAAGATGATCAATAACCAGGGCGAAGATATTTTTGAAGATTATGAATCGGTTCAGGTTTACCAGGAGAGCAGCGCCGTGATGATGACCGATATTTTAAAGGGAGTTGTCACAAAAGGTACGGCGGCATCGATGGGGTGGAGCGGCAATATAGAGGCGGCCGGAAAGACCGGTACGACCAACGGCAGCCGTGACGGCTGGTTCTGCGGCATGACGCCATATTATACGATGACGGTCTGGGTTGGCTACGACCAGCAGAAGACACTTTCCA
>CAJJSS010000041.1:0-14449 GCA_905194545.1 Coriobacteriaceae bacterium
TGCGGCTGATCCGGTCCGACCGGGCCGCGCGGCAAGGAGATATATTGCCAGACCGCGAAGCCCTGTGGGTCGTCAATTCCACTCTTCACAAGTCCTACACAACATATCGCTTTCTATAGGTAATAGAAAGACTGGTGCGGATCTTCCGCACATATCAGATGATGACCCTTTGGTTCAGGAATATATAGAGATCGGTCACCTATATGTGTTTATCTACCCGCGCTTTTAGCAATGTAAACCGCGCTTCAGATAAAAAGAGGGAGTGCCGCGCACAACGCGACACTCCCCTAGCGATTCAAGAGAATCTATTAGGCCTCGAGAGCCTTCTTGGCGATGGTAGCCAGCTCGTTGAAGGACTCGATGTCCTCGTAAGCCATCTGAGCCAGGACCTTGCGGTCGAGCTCGATGCCGGCAACCTTCAGGCCGTGCATGAACTGAGAGTAAGAGATGTCGTTCAGGCGAGCAGCAGCGTTGATACGAGTGATCCAGAGAGAACGGATCTCGCGCTTCTTGTTGCGGCGATCACGATACTGATACTGCAGGGAGTGCTGGACCTGCTCTTTAGCATGCTTGTAAGTACGCGAAGCGGCACCATAGTAACCCTTCGCACGGTGCATAACGGTACGGCGCTTCTTCTTGGCGGCAACAGCGCGCTTAATACGTGCCATGTTCTATCAACTCCTAGACGGTAAAACGAAAAACGGGAACGCGAACTTAGGCGAGACGCGACTTGATGACCTTGCGGTCGGCAGCGGCGATCTCGGTCTCCTGACGGAAGCCACGCTTACGCTTGGTGGACTTCTTGCTCAGGATGTGGCTCTTGAAAGCCTTGGCGCGCATAAGCTTGCCGGTACCAGTCTTGCGGAAACGCTTCTTGGTGCCGCTGTGGGACTTCATCTTAGGCATGAAATACTCCTTAATCGGTTACAGAACACTAGTTACTTGGTATCGCTTGCCGCTTTATCCTCATCGAAGGCGCCCTTAATCGGGGCGAGCAGCATAAGCATGTTACGGCCTTCCATCTTAGGCTTGGACTCGACCGTAGCGTAAGGCTTGAGATCCTCGGCGAGACGCTCGAGAACGTTAAGGCCCTGCTCCGGGTGAGCCATCTCACGGCCGCGGAACATGATGGTGATCTTAACGCGTGCGCCCTTCTTGAGGAAACGCAGAACGTGGCCCTTCTTGGTCTCGTAGTCGCCAACGTCAATCTTGGGTCGGAACTTCATTTCCTTGACCTCGACCTTGGACTGGTTCTTACGAGCAGCCTTGGCCTTCATGGCCTGCTGGTACTTGAACTTACCGTAGTCCATGACCTTGCAGACCGGCGGCTCCGCGTTGGGAGCGATCTCGACCAGGTCGAGACCCTGATCGTCGGCGACGCGCTGGGCATCGCGGATGGCGAACAGGCCGAGCTGAGAGCCATCGACGCCAATCAAACGGCACGAAGATGCAGTGATCTCGTCGTTGATGCGGGTGTCATCAGACTTAGCTATTTTCCCTACCTCCATTCATAAAAAAATAACCCGGCGCTTCTCAGCAACCAGGTCGTACACATAGACTTCCTCGATTTGAGGAAGGGAATCTAAGTTGTATGACCAGTCAGCTGCTCATTGGCGCCAAAAGGTGGGAACCCTCGGGTTCCTCTTTAGGGCATTGCGGGAACAACGCCTTGCGAATAATAACACGTACAGCGCGTTATCACATTACGTACACGAAAAAGGGTCCTTGAGCCCCTTGAACGCTCGCTTGCATGCATGGTGCCCGAGGCGAGACTCGAAGGGCCTTCGCTTCGCGAAGCCCCGGGCTTCGGGCGCGTGGCGCCCTCGCCACGCTCCGCTACAAACAGGCCACAGGCCTGTTTGCTTAACGCTTCGCGCGCTCACGCGAGTTCGGCACGAAAAAGGGGGCCGCAACCCCCTTGAACGCTCGCTTGCATGAATGGTGCCCGAGGCGAGACTCGAACTCGCACGTTGTTGCCAACGGTGGATTTTGAGTCCACTGCGTCTGCCAATTCCGCCACTCGGGCACGCAATGCGTGAGTTAGTTTATCACAGCTTTCTACCGATTAGTCCGAAAATGGAACTTCGAGCATTTCGATGAGTTCGACCGTGCGGAGCATCTCGCGCCGACGGCATCCGCGACCGTCGACCGAAGCCTCACCCATCTGGTTATCGTAAGGGTCCTCGCGCATGCCGTCGAAAGAGGGCTCAAACTCTGCCTGGAATCGATTGTTGGCCACCATACGCCACGGGTCGAGATTGCCAAAGTAGTGACGGCGGCGCCACTCCTCCCCCATCCTGCGAGCAGAAGATCCAAATGACACGTCGGCGTTGAGCCAACCGGTCTGCGGCGTATAGAACTCTGCCCAGTCGTGCGACCCCACCGAATCGGGCGCAACATACAGGCCGCTCTGCCAACGGGCAGGCACGCCCGCGATACGGCACATGGTGATAAACGTGAGCGCCATAACGCCGCAATCGCCGCGGAGCGAATGCGCGCAGTCATCGGCAATAGATCCCAAAAGCAAGTACGGCGGCTGATAGCGATAGTCGATGTACTGCGTCAGGTAATCATAGATAGCACGGGCGCGATCGAGCGGATCCTCGAGCCCGTCAATGACACGGGCTGTCAGCTGCTGTAGATACGGCGTGAATGCAATGTGCGGACGGTCCTCGGAGGTGTCCACGGGCAGTGGCGCGTCCATGCAAGGATGCACCGGAAGCGCACCCCCATAGACATCACGATAAGCGGCATCAATTTGATAGCGATAGGTCACCGAGAATGAGCGCTCACTCGAAGAAGACCACGAGGCGGTACGCGCCGAAGCATTCGCGGGGGCAACAGCACCCTCCGGCGTCATATCGAGAACCTCGATATGAGACTGTTGACGACAGGCGGCGGCAACGGGTAGCCACGCGCGAACAGTCTCTCCATCTAGAGCACCGGGGACAGACACGGACGCTTTAAGCGTAATGACGCGAGCCAATCCGTTTTGTGACTCCATCTCCTTGAGCATCTCGTTGCGCAGTGCTATTCCGTCCGTAGAATCGGGCCGCATGCCGGGAACCTCTTTGGGATATACGCGAAGCGAATCGAGGAAGTTGTCGAGAACGAACAGCTCACCATCGATAAAGCGCCAGTCAATACGCTTACGATTAATCAGGTCATCAAACTGCTCTTCGGTAAACTCTGGCCACTCCTCGCGAATCATCGCAATAGCCTGATCGCGCGGCACCGAAAAATGAAGCGGCGTCTCGAGCATGCGATACCGCTCGGCACGAACACAAGCAGCCAGCGAAGGCTCGGGGTTCTGCTCCAGAAGGCGATCGCAGGCAGCAACAGCCTGCATCAAATACCCGGCATCCTTAAGACGAAGAATCTCAGGCGGTAGCCCAATATCGAGATGGCGAAAATCATCACTGCAAACATCAACAGAGCAGCCAACAGGACCCTCGTCAATAACCTTCCCATCCGAAGGCAGTACATTAATAACAGCCATACCAAAACTCCAAGTCACTAGAACGCTTGAAGCCCATTGTAGCGAGATAAAAAGAAAGCCCCAACAAGGGAGCCATCAACACCGCTGAACGGTAACCATATAACTAAAATCAGACCAGTAACCCTGTAGCAAGTTAACAAAGGAGGCCCCGTTTCCCCGGAGCTGATTCCGTCGCGCGACTTCTGGCAAAGCCAGTAGCCATCTTAATTCAGACTCGTAACCCTGCGGCGTTAAACGAAGGAAGCCCCGTCCCCCGGAGCTGTTTTCTTGGCGCGACTTCTGGCAAAGCCAGGTGAGCGCAAAGGAAACAGTGTAGGGGGACGGGGCTTCCGGCGGGAAGTTTAGCGACGCTTACGCCTTGTTGACGGAGCCAAACTCCTCCATGAGCTCCTTGGTGCGGGCAACGATGTTGTCGCGACCAGGCTTGAGGAGCTTGCGGGGGTCAAAGCCCTTGCCCTGCTGATCCTTGCCAGCCTCGATGTACTCGCGAACGCCCTTGGCGAAGACGAGCTGCAGGTCGGTGTTGACGTTGATCTTGGAGATACCCAGGGAGATGGCCTTCTTGATCTGATCCTCGGGGATGCCGGTGCCACCGTGCAGGACGAGGGGCAGGTCGCCGGTCTCGGCCTTGATCTCGCCCAGACGCTCGAAGGAAAGGCCAGCCCAGTCGGCAGGGTACACGCCGTGGATGTTGCCGATACCGCATGCGAGGAAGTCGACGCCCAGGTCAGCAATCTGCTTGCACTCAGCAGGATCAGCGAGCTCGCCGCTGGAGGTCACGCCGTCCTCGGTGCCGCCGATGCCGCCGACCTCGGCCTCGATGGACATGCCCTTGGAGTGGGCAAGCTCAACGAGCTCCTTGGTGCGGTCGAGGTTAAGCTGGAAGGTCTCCTCGTGAGAGCCGTCATACATGATGGACGTGAAGCCGGCCTCGATGCACTTAAAGCAGTCCTCGTAAGAACCGTGATCGAGGTGAAGGGCGACGGGAACGGTAACGCCCGTGGCCTCGACGGCAGCCTTGACCATGTCGGCGCAGACCTTGAAACCGCCCATCCACTTAGCGGCACCAGCGGTGCACTGAAGGATCAGCGGAGACTTGGCCTCCTCGGCGGCCTGGAGAATAGCCAGGGTCCACTCGAGGTTGTTGGTGTTGAAGGCACCGAGACCGTACTTGCCGGCCTCGGCCTTCTTGAGCATGTCTGCTGCGTTGACGAGCATAAAAGAAACCTCCTGTAAGGTTGCTCCGATAACGCCTGAGATTTTACCACGGCGCACCCGAGCATAAACGTTCGTTTGTTCACGAATATCGTCCAAACAGACTTTTTTTGACCGTTTGCCCTACGGAATCGACCTGTTGGGGAAAAATAGCTTGACGTTTGGACGCTTCTCGTGCTTCAAAAGCCGACTAGTAAGCTACATCTGCATGAAAGGGCTCTGCATGAGCTCGCGTGCCATGGTGGTCGAATCGCCATGGCCGGTAAGGCAAACGGTATCGGGCGGGAGAAGCCGGGCGAGCTTGGAGAGCGAGCGCAGGATCGCCGCCTCGTCTCCTCCAGAAAGATCGGTGCGGCCATGCCCACCCGGGAATAGTGTGTCGCCCACAAAGGCAATGTTCCCCTGCTCAGTGGCGGCGAACAGAACGATGCCGCCCGGTGTGTGCCCGGGCACCTCAATTACCTGCAGGCAAATGTCGCCCAGCTCAATGGTGTCGCCCTCGGCAAGCAGCCGCGTCGGCTCACCTGGATCGGGCGTCTCGATGCCCCACATCGCTCGCTGCTCCTCGATATTCGCATGCGGCACTGCTGCGTCCTTGCCACACAGCTCGTACAGGACGTCGGCGCCAACGGCGGCCCGAACTCCAGCGACACCGCCAACATGGTCGGCGTGACCGTGCGTGCAAACGGCGCCGAGCACCTGCACATCGGGGTGTTCGGCTCGAATATGCTCCACCAAGCGCTCGCCTTCCCATGCGGGGTCGATAATCACGCACTCATTGTCCGAAATGACAGCATAGCTATTGGTCTGAATGGGACCGTTTACGAGCGTCTCGATCTCGACCGATCCCTTGGGAGTTAAATCCAAGGACACAGCACTCATGTCCCTCTCCTCTCTATAGAACTCGAGGCATCAAACGATGCCTCGAGTGTAGCGAATATCGATAATGTGGCACGTTCGTCGCGACTAAACGCGGCGCTTAAGCTGGGCTCCACCCTCGCCGGGCATCAAGCGACGCGCGTCGTAGACCGAGTCAACGCTGCTGATAGAGGCCAGCAGCGGATCCAGACCACTCGCGTCCGAGATCTCGACCATAAAGCGCAGGGTTGCAATACCCTCGCGGTTGGTCGACGTGGCGGCAGAAAGGATATTGCCACCCGCATCGCCAATGGCAATGGTGACATCCTTGAGCAGGCCCATGCGGTCCAGGCACTCGACCACGATCTCGACCTGGAAGAGGGTGTCGGCAGCGCCGTCCCATTTCACATCGATCATGCGCTCGGGATGCTCCATAAGACCCTTGACGTTGGGGCAGTTGGCGCGATGCACCGAAACGCCACGACCGCGCGTGATGAAGCCGACGATGTCGTCGCCCGTCACGGGGTTGCAGCAATGGGCCAGACGGACCAGCAGGCCGCTGTTGCTCTCGCCCTTGACGATAATGCCGTTGCTGGCGCTCTTGCCGCGCTTTTGCGGCTTGCGGTTGGAGCCGCGGGCAGGCTGCTTGACGACCTCGGCGATAGCCTCGGCCTTGGTGAGCTGTTCCTCGGGTTTGGGGTCCAAGATTTGCTCGACCTTATTGCCCACAGCGCGCGGGGCAACCTTGCCGGCGCCGACGGCGGCAAACAGGTCCTCGAGCTGCTTGAAGTTAAACTGCTCCGCCACGGCGTTGAGCGCACGCGTCGAACGCGGCGTAGAAATGCCATAGCCACGCTTACGCAGGTCCTTAGCCAGCATATCGCGACCAGCAGCAGCGTCGTCGTCCTTGGTCGCAGCGGCAAAATAGCGGCGGATCTTTGACTTGGCGGAAGGTGTCTTAACGATCTTGAGCCAATCACGCGACGGCTTGGAACTCTTGTTAGTCAGAATCTCGACACGGTCACCCGTCTTAATCTCGTGCGTGAGCGGAGCCACCGCACCGTTGATTTTGGCGCCGACGCAGTGGTTTCCCACCTCGGTGTGAACGGCGTAGGCAAAGTCGAGCGGCGTGGAGCCGGCACGAAGCGCCATGACCTCGCCCTTGGGCGTAAAGACGAAAATCTCCTGATCGAAGAGGTCGACCTTCAGCGAATGCAGGTATTCCTTGGCGTCGGTGATCTCATCAGACGCAGCCCAATCGAGCGAATGTTTGAGCCAGTTAATCTGGTCGTCCAAGCGCTGGGCATCATTGGTCTTAGACGCGGACGATCCGCCCGACTTCTTATAGAGCCAGTGGGCGGCAATACCGTACTCGGCCTGCTCGTGCATCTCGTAGGTACGAATCTGAATCTCGAGCGGACGAGCCGTGGGGCCGATAACCGTCGTGTGGAGCGACTGGTAGTTATTGACCTTGGGCATGGCGATATAGTCTTTAAAGCGCCCGGGCATGGGGTGCCACAGCGTATGCACCGCACCGAGCGTGGAATAGCAATCGCGCACCGAATGCGTGATGACGCGCAGTGCCACCAGATCGTAGATCTCGGAAAATTCCTTGCCCTTGCGCTTCATCTTTTGGTAGATGGACCAATAGTGCTTGGAACGGCCGTTGATCTGAAAGTCCTCCAGGCCAATGCGGTTGAGCTCGTCGGTGAGTGTCTTGATGGTCTCGGCCAGATAGCGCTCACGGACCTCGCGCGACTCCGCCACCATGCGTGCGATGCGCTGGTAGGCGTCGGGTTCAAGGTAGAAGAAGGACAGATCCTCGAGTTCCCATTTAATGGAGCTCATGCCCAGACGGTCGGCCAGGGGCGCATACACGTCCATGGTCTCGCGGGCCTTAAACAGGCGACGGTCCTCACGCAGGGCCGCAAGGGTGCGCATGTTGTGCAGACGGTCGGCAAGCTTAACGATGATGACGCGGATGTCCTTGGACATGGCGAGGAACATCTTTCGCAGCGTGAGCGCCTGTTTCTCGTCCATGCTGTCGACTTCGATGTTGGTGAGCTTGGTCACGCCATCGACGAGCTCGGCCACCGTATCGCCAAACAGGCCGGAAACATCGGCAAGCGAGGTCTCGGTATCCTCGACGGTATCGTGCAGCAGCGCGGCGCACACCACGTCACAGTCCATCTTGAGATCGGCCAAAATGATGGCTACCTCGACGGGATGGTTGATGTACATCTCACCCGAGCGGCGCTTTTGGTTGCAGTGCTTCTCGGCAGCAAAACAATAGGCCTGCTCCACCTTAGAAAAGTCGTCCTCATTCATATATTTGAGGCACAGGCGCTCCAGCTTGTCGTAGCTGTCCGCCATAATCTCGGGCGGCAGCTCATCGGCATGCTTATAGTGCTCCATCTCCGAGAACGGCTGGAGGGCGGAATCATGGGCGGTACGGGCTGCGGCATCCATCGAGGTCCCCTTCCCCTAGGCCCGCGGTACGATCGGGCGGTTAACTTTGGCTAGCATATCAGAAGCGCACGAATCGAGCGCCCAACTCCGGAAAGCCGAGAACTCCATGCGCGAGCGCAAGCCCTCCAAATAGCGAATTGACCTGCTCAATTGCACACGGCCGGGGTTTTCGGCCATCGCGATGCGACGGGTGTCGTCAAACCCCGAAACGCGACAGAAGCCAAGCTCTTCGAAGATTCCCAGGCCACTTTCCACCGAGCGCTCGTCGACCGGCGTGCGAGCATCGATGGCAAGGCACATCTGCGCGATGTCGATATCGCTCGCGCTAAAGGAATCGTCCCCGGTCTTGCCGCGGTTGGAGCGCCACATGGTTTGCAGCGCGCGATAGAGCGTGACGAGCTCGTCGCGCTCGGGCGCATAGCAGTCGAGTAGGCGCTCGTTAATGCGGGCGTCGCGCGACGAATAGAGCAGGTGAATCACGGCGGGCTGTCCATCGCGACCGGCGCGGCCACTCATCTGGTTAAACTCAATCGCGCCAAACGGCATGTGATAGAGCACGACATGGCGAATATCGGGAAGGTTGACGCCCTCGCCAAAGGCCGAAGTCGAGACGATGCAACTGAGGCTGCCGTCTCGGAATGCTTCCTCCACGCGGCGGCGATCGGGGCGCGCAAGACCCGCGTTATAGAACGCGATATGGGTTGCGCAATCGGGCACACGCTTGCGCAACGTCTTGGCGAGCGCCACGGACTGGTCGCGCGAATTAACGTAGATGACGGTCTTCTCCCCCGTCGCCACGATCGACACCAAACGGTTCTCGCGGCTCGCAAGGTCGCGGTCGTCCTCGAGCTGCAGGTTCTCGCGCACCGTCTCGTCGACCACCGTGCGAGTGATCGGCAGCATGCGGGCAAGCTCGGCCACGACCGGAGCCGTTGCGGTGGCCGTCGCAGCCATAACAACCGGGTCGCCCAGGGCTTTGAGGATATCGGGCATGTCGAGATAGGCGCTGCGGTCGCCGCCCTTGGCAAGGCCGGCGTGGTGCGCCTCATCGATAACGACAAAGCCGATGCGGCCCGAACGCGCGAAGCGGTCACGGTAGATAGATAGGAACTCGGGCGTCGTGAGCACGATACCGGTGCGGCCCGAAGCTAGGCCGGCGAACACATCATCGCGTGCGGCCTCCACGGTCTCGCCGGTCAGCACGCCAACGCCAATGCCAAGCGCTGCCATCGTCGACGAGAGGTGATAGGCCTGGTCGGCAACAAGCGCACGCAGCGGATAGACAAAGATGCTCGCACGTCCGCGAAGGACAGCCTCGCGCGCAGCATGTACATGGAAGATGAGAGACTTGCCGCGGCCCGTTCCCATAACGGCCAAGACGCTCTGGTGGTCGGCCAAGGCATCGAGCGCCTCAACCTGCGCGCGGTGCGGCTGGTTCGATCCGATAAAGCTATGGATAAGCGAGCGCGTGAGCTCGGTATAGGAAAGCTGGGCGAGCGTCTCGCGCTTACGCGACTCCAGGCGCAGGCCGGAATCCGCCGGCTGCACGCCACGACGAAGCTCGCATGCCGGATCGTCGACGCTGGGCAGCGTGGTATCGCGGACCAGAACATCCTTGATCATGAGCTTGGGCTTCACGCGTCCCTGCCAATGCTCGGCCACGGCCTCGAACACCAAGTCGACGGCGCTGTCGCAATTGATGAGCCTATCGATCTGCGGCACGCGGAACATGATGGCCGGCACACTCGCGGCGCCATCGGTCGCCACGAAGCGCATGTGTTCGCCGGTTTTGCCCACCACGGCGCGATCACACATCGTCACGCCCTCGGCGGCCAGCAACGGCACCTTATTGCCCTGGCCAAACGGCTCAAGACGGGAAATCTGCTCGATGGTCTCGATATTTAACTCGGAGAGGTCGACGGTGGCGGCAACCTCGTCGGTGTCTTCAAAGTCCTCGGCGGGAAGCTCCGATAGCACGGCGGAAAGGCGGCGGCGGAACTCATCGAGCTTGGATGCCTCGATGGTCACACCCACCGCACCGGCATGTCCGCCGCGACGAATCAGCAGGTCGGAACAACGCTCGACGGCGTCGAACAGGTTGACCTTGCCCACCGAGCGACCCGATCCGCGCGCAACGCCGTCCTCGATCGAGAAGAGCAGCGCCGGCACGTGATATCGGTTGGTCAGGCGGCTCGCCACGATGCCCTTGACGCCCTCGTGCCAGCCTTCGCCGCCCACGACGATTGCGCGCCCACCGTCATAGGTCTCCTCGACCTTTGCCATGGCGTCGCGTGTGAGCTCCGCCTCGATCTCGCGGCGCTGACGGTTAATCTCCTCGAGCTCGGCTGCCAGTGCACTTGCCTCGATAGGATCGCGGGCAAGCAGCAGGTCGAGCGCCAGCTTGGGATCAGCCATGCGGCCGGCAGCGTTTAAGCGGGGAATGAGCGAGAACGATAGGCCATCCGCCGTAATGCTCGAAAGGTCCGCCTTGGCGAGCGCGGCAAGCGCGATATAGCCGGGACGAGCGGTTACGCGCATCTGCTGGATGCCCTCGGCAACCAGCGCGCGGTTCTCGGGCGTGAGCGGCATCATGTCGGACACGGTGCCCAGCGCCGCGACCTCGATTAGCGAACGCCAATACGACGGCTTGCCCAAGCGCTCACCCAGGACTTGCACCAGCTTGAGCGCCACGCCGGCACCGGCAAGCTCACGCGAAGGCCCCTCGACCTCGAGCTTAGGGTCGGTCAGGGGCACGCCCTGCGGCACCTGATCGGAGGGCTCGTGATGGTCCGTGACCACCAAATCGATCCCCAGGCTCTCCAGATAGGAGACCTCTTCCTTGGCGGCAATGCCGTTATCGACGGTCACGATCAGCTGGGGGCGAGCGAGCTCGTTAACGCGGTCGAGCGCCGCGCGCGAAAGACCGTAGCCCTCGTCAAAGCGATGCGGAATAAACGGCGTGACATCGGCGCCAAACGTGCGCAGTGCCTCGGTCAACAGGCAGGTCGACGTAATACCGTCAACGTCAAAATCACCAAAGACCGCGATGTGCTCGTGGTTGCGAATAGCACGCTCGACGCGGTCGGCAACGACCGACATGCCCGGGATAATGAGTGGGTCAGCCCAGTCGCGATCGAGCGAAGGCGTCAAAAACAGCTGGCCTTCTTCGATGGATGTAATGCCGTGCGCAACCATAATGCGCGCCACCAGCCCGGGTATTCCCAGGCCAGCCGAAAGCTCCTTTTCGAGTTCGGGGTTTTGCTGAGCGACCGCCCAGCGATGCGTCGTCTTAAGCGATGACATAGGCGCCCACCCCCGATAGGGGCAGGTCGCCGCGATACCTCTCACGGTTCATAGCGATGAGTCCTCTGTGTATGCCCGCTTCGGCAGGCAGATCTGTTGAACGAATTTATTATACCGTGCAGCGCGGACGCAAATCGCCGCAGTACGCCGCGGTTTCGGTAAACGATGCCGGTAATAGCCTCGAAATATTCAAGCGTTTCTGACGCACGGACGCACGCGAGCGTCTAGCATATCCATTCAAAACGGATTCACGAGCAAAGGGAGTCACAAGCGCATATGAAGCAATGGGTTGGACTGGGCAAGTTTCTCGCGGGGCACATGCAGATCATCGTTCCGATTTGCGTGACGCTCGGCGTGCTCTTTCCTCAGCAGATCGGCGTTCTCAAGCCCATCGTTCCCACCTTGTTTGCCTTTATGACCTTCCAAGGCGCGCTCAGTAACACCTTTCACCAGGTGGCCGAGGTGTTCCGCCGTCCCCTGCATCTGATTTTGGCGTTATTTGTCTCGGCTGTAATCATCCCCATCGCGGCGTATGCCATGGGCTCACTGTTCTTTGGCTCCAACCCCAACCTTGTCTGCGGCATTGTGCTCGAATACAGCGTGCCTGTGGCAGTCACTGCCTTTATGTGGATTAGCATGTTCGGCGGCAACGGCCCGCTTGCGCTCACCATTATCCTGACGTCCTCGGTCATCTCGCCCGTGACGATTCCGCTCACGCTCAAGCTCTTGCTGGGCGCCACCGTCTCGATCGATGTGCCGAGCATGATGCAGAACATGGCCTTTATGATCGCCATCCCCGCTGTGCTCGGTATTGTCATCAATGAACTCACGCGCGGCTGGGGCCACGAGAAACTCTCTCCCGCGCTCTCGCCCGCCTGCAAGTTCATGATGATGGGCGTCATCGCGTCCAACTCCACCGCTATGAGCGAGTACGTGCTACACATGAACGCGGTGCGCCTGGAAGTCGCCCTCTTTATTTTGGTCTTCGCCATCAGCGGCTTTGTCGTCGGTTTTCTGGTCGCACGTGCGCTGCATCTGCCATATAGCGAGACGACTACCATGTGCTTTACCTGCGGCATGCGCAACATCTCTTCGGGTGCCGTCATCGCCACGCAGTACTTTCCGGGCGAGGTCGTGTTCCCCGTCATGTGCGGCACGCTGTTTCAGCAGGTGTTGGCCTCAATTATCGGACACCTCTTTGAGCGCCTGACCGGCGAGGAGCGCGCCGCCCAGCGCAAGCGGGTCGAGGCTGGCCGCGACGCCATGGCGCGCTAGGCTGTCCGCATTACGTGGGTGTTAGTCTTGCTATACGAGCGTTTCCAGATGCGCACGCAGACGCTCAGCATCGATATCGAGCGTCGTCTCGGCATTGACTTGGGCCAAACGATAGCCGACAAAGTAGGGCGAAACCACCCAACGCGGCAGCGCCTTGGCAATGGTCCGACCGCCCAGGTGATAGAAGAACAAGTTGTACGACTCTGCGCGACCACCGTGGTGCCCGTTTAGGATATAGCGCAGAGCTACCTGGATCGCATCGGCAAAGAGATCCGCCTCGGCTTGGTCTCGTGCGTCATCGCTGGCGGCGATTCCCTGCGGGGCTGAAACGTTGATCTCAAAGAACCCCATGATCGGTTCGGTTGAGATATTGACCAAGATTCTCCCCTGTTGCCAGACATTGATTCCTTCGAAATTGGCGGAAGTCAGCGAAGCATAGCCGTCTTCCTGCTCCAAACCTACAATCTGCATGTGCGGATGAACGAGACTACCGCCCGAGAGCGGACCCTTGTTCTTGTACATGAGAACGCTGCGATACTGCTGTGAATCGATCATCTGCTGCCAGCAACCCAGAGCAAACCGCATCACATGGTGGAGTTCATCCGGCGCATAGGTCACCAGGTCGGCGTCGTGGTCGGACGACTCAATCAATACGGTCTGGCGAGTGGCCCGCAAGGTCTTAAACTTATTCTCGAGCCAGATGCAGTCACCGTCGCGCCGGATGATATTGGCGAGTTCCTCGGTATCGCAAAAGGGGCACGCGGTGCCGGGACGACGGTTGTCGTCGGGCTTACCGTTCGCCTGCTGAACGTCAAATACCAGCGCCACGGGTTATACCTCCAGCGGCACGATCTTGGTGCCATGGAGTTCGGAGACGCCCAGTGCCGCCGCCACGGTATCGCGATTGGCCGTGGAAATGCCGCCACCGGGAAGAATGGTCAGGCGGTCGCCCGCATACTCGACAAGACGCGACAGGTGCTCCAGGTTGTCCTCGATCGGCGTACCGGCAGTACCACCGTGCGTCAGAATGCGCGTGACGCCGCAGTCGGCGAGCGTGTCAATGGCGTCCAGCTGAGCCTCGGGCGAGAGCTGGTCAAACGCCATGTGGAAAGTGATGTCAAGGGACTCGCGCTTGCACTCCTCCGTCGCGCAGCCCGTAGCCATCACGAGGGCGCCGAGGGTGAGCTCGTCGAGCGCCCAGCCGCTGGCACAGGGCTTGCAGCAGCCAAAGACCAGGCCGTCAACGCCGGCGCTCACGGCAAGACCCAAGTCCATCTCCATCATGCGCAGCTCGTCCTGGTTGTAGTGAAAGTCACCGCCACGCGGGCGAATCATGCACATCACTCGCGCGTCATGCTCGTGAGCATAGCTGACCGTAGTGCTGATAACGCCGGCCGAGGGCGTGGTACCACCGACGGCAAGGTTGTCGCACAACTCGATGCGCTTAGCACCGGCATCGATAGCCGCCGGCACACGCTCAAAGTTCTCGGCACAAAACTCGTACAGCATAGATAGCCCCCAGGAGACATTTCGATTTCCACACGGCATTGTCGCACGTTAAATAGCAACCCGCACGATGGAACAAAACCTTGACAAGGAGTGTCCCAAAGTGCCGGCACATAAGGAACGTCCCCAGGTGCCACCTTGAGCGATGGGTACTCATTTAAGTACGTCCCCAATGAGTACCCGCAGGGGACAGACAGACCGGACTCCCTATACGACAACTGTTGACATCATATACTATGTGTCATATAGTAGGTGTTACACAGTATACCACGAGAGGAGGTGTGCGGATGGAGGCACAGATGAAGCGCGGCTTCCTGGAGGCCT
>CAJJSS010000042.1:0-11982 GCA_905194545.1 Coriobacteriaceae bacterium
TAAAGTCTTCATCGCTGCCGGTAAAGCTCGCCAGGCAGCCATCGGCCACAAAGATGCGGCCCGCCAGCTCGGCAAACTTGGCGCGCAGGCTATCCAAGCGCTCGTCAAAGTGTTCGAGCAGATCACGCAAGAACAGGTAGAAGTCCACGCCCGAGAGCTGTTCGCGCACCACGGCCGAAGGCGAGCTGTAACTCATCGCGCGACCGAGTGCTGCCGAGTGGCCGTTGTTGATAAAGCCCTGCTCAAGCCCAATGCGAATCTGCGTGAGCACGTCGCGCACGCGATCGGCGTCGGCATCGAGCAGCAGCGTGCTCGACCACACCTCGCGCGGCAGGTTTGCCAGCGCATCGATCTTCTCGGACAGGGCGCCGGCGCTTACCAGCAGGTAGGGGCGCACGCCGTCCACGTCGGGCTGCGTCATGACCTCGGTCGTAAAGCTCAAAAAGCCCAGCTTGCCGGCGATGAGATTATCGAGCTCCTCGGCCGAGTGCTCGCTCGTGGGCAGCTGCTTGAGCAGGCGGCAGAGCAGGGTCACGTAGGGCAGGTCCTCAAACGCGACGCAACCCAGATCGAAATACTGCATGGCGTAGGCCAGGCGGTTGGTGGGGATGCCGTGACGCAGGCAGGGGATGGGCGCAGTCGTGTCCACAACGAGCGGCGGCTCGGGGCGCGCCTCGCCAATGTCGGATACACGCAGGCGCGGCAGCGTGGCCTTGTCCTCGGGCGTGTCCTCGGCCTCCTGCGCGGCACGCAGCACGGCCGTGCGCTCGACCACGTCGGCCAGCTCGGCATCGGTCATGGCGTCGCGCTTGGCAGCCAGCTCGGCGACCTCGGCACCCTCCGAACCCTCGGCGGCATCTACCGGTACCAGCTCGACCAGCGCCATGTGGTCGTTTTCCAGAACCAGCTCGCGCAGCAGGTCCTCAAAATAGCTGCCGTCCAGCTCGCCACGCAGCTCCTCGTACACCGGGCCGTACTTGAGCGCCAGCGTCGCGGCGTCGTCATCGTAGAGCCAAGTGCTCAGCGCGTCGCACGCAATGGCCACGCCGTCGGCGATGCCATAGTCGCGCTGGCGCAGGTCGTACTCGTTGCTGCTGATGATGGCCTCCAGGCGCTCGCGCGGAACGCCGTGCTCGCACAGGTCGCGGCAGGCGTCCTGGAACACGCGGCGCAGCTCGCGCGCTATGCCGGGCTGCGCGTTCTGCAGCATGATGAGCTCGTAGGGCTGCAGGCTCTCGGCCGCGGTGTAGCTCACCACGTTGCCGCCCAGGCCGGCGGCCAGAATGGCCTTCTTAACCGGTGCCTCGTTGGAGCCCAGCAGCGCCTCGAACAAGATATCCGCCGCGATCGTGCGCTTGCGGTCGAGCGCGCTGCCCAGCACCAGGCCCAGGCCCACCAGGGCGTTCTCGGGCGTAGTGGCCATCTCGACGCGCTTATACTCGCAGGTCACGGGCGCCTGCACGTCCAGCGGATTGGGCGCCAGCGCGGACGGGTCCTCGCCGGCGGCAACGGCAGCGTCCATGCGGCGGCTCGCGGCACTCGGCTGCGACAGATAGCGCTCGTCCAAAAAGGCCAGCGCGCGGTCCACGTCCAGGTCGCCGTAGAGCGTGATGTAGGAGTTGGAAGGATTGTAGTGGCGCGCGTGCGTGTCCAGGAACTGCTCGTAGGTGAGCGCGGGAATTGCGCGCGGGTCGCCGCCGCTCTCGTGCGCATAGGCGGTGTCGGGATAGAGCGCGGCGTTGACGGCGTCGTCCAGCACGCTCATGGGGTCGGACAGCGCGCCCTTCATCTCGTTGAACACCACGCCGTTATAGCGCAGCGTGCCCTCGCGCAGGCTCGCGGCGTCGCCCTCGCCTTCGGCGCCCTCCGGCAGGTCCAGCTCGTAGTGCCAGCCCTCCTGCTCAAAAATGGTGGGTTTGGTATAGATGGCCGGGTTGAACACCGCGTCCAGGTACACGTCCATCAGGTTGTACAAATCCTGCTCGTTGGTGGTGGCAACGGGGTAGATGGTCTTGTCGGGGTAGGTCATGGCGTTGAGGAACGTCTGCATGGAGCTCTTGATCAGGTCGACAAACGGCTCCTTGACGGGAAACTTGGCCGACCCGCACAGCACCGAGTGCTCAAGAATATGGAACACACCGGTGGAATCGGCCGGCGGCGTCTTAAAGCCAATGGCAAAAGCCTTGTTTTCGTCGTCGCACGCCAGGTACAGCAGGCGAGCGCCCGAGGCGGTGTGGCGAAGCACGTAGGCATCCGAGTCGAGCTCGGGCACGGTCTCGCAGCGCTCGACGGTAAAGCCGTGGCAGGTGGTTCCGGGCACCAGTAGCGCGGCGGCAGCGGCGCGAGGGTCAGTTGAGGTGGTGGGCATATGCAGCCTCCTTTGACGCCCCAGCGGGGGCGAATCGAGTCGAATCCCCGAGAGTATACCCATATGGGGCCGCGGTTCTGCAGCGAACTGAAGGCGATACCGGCGGATTGGGTAAAGGCCCCGCGTGACCGCCGCGCGAGCGTGGAAATTTGGACGCCTATCGAATGAGAGTGGATTTTCGGACGGAATCAGCCTCAAAACGCCCAAAAACCGTCCAAATACCCACCCTCATTTCCCGACCGTCCAAAATCCACGCTCATCCGCCGCCCACACATCTCTCATATCTCATTCGTCTCTAATACGAGAGATAACAGAAAGGTGAGAGATAAATATGAGAGATAACTGAGCAGCAAAGAGACAGGCAATCATGGTATTGTCTCAATACCGATTGTTCTACCAGCAAAAATATGTATAAATGAAGCAAATGGTAGACATTTCATCTCTATCTATCTCTTATCTCTAAGCCGAGAGATAGAGAGATAAATGAGAGATAATTACGAGAGATAACTGAGAGACGAGGGAAATCTATCCGCGGCATTCTCCGCAGGACCGAGCGAAAGGACGTGCAGATGAACGAAAACGAGCTGACCGGTCTGCTTGAGTCTTTAAGGCGTATGGGCTCGGATGATCTTAACGTCGAAGTGAAGGAGAGCGCCACGACGCTTTCCCGCGACGTGTGGGAAACGGTGAGCGCATTCGCGAACACTGCCGGCGGAATCATCGTGCTCGGAGTGAGTGAGCGCGCAGGTTTTGTCCCGGTTGAGAACTTCGAGACCGAGAAAGTGCTCAACCAATTTGTGTCAGGCATGGGTGATGCGGGCGGTCGAGGAAAGCTGGCCAATCCGCCCAAATACACGATCGAGCGAGTGGAGCTTCAGGGCGTCATCGTTCTCGTCATTACGATTGAGGAGCTCGATCCGTCGAGCAAGCCCTGCTATGTCATAGAGCGGGGCGCCCAGGGCGGCAGCTACAAGCGCATCGATGACAAAGATGTGCCGCTTTCATCGACCGAGGTGCTCGCATTGGCGTCATACGGTCGAGCGACTCCGAGCGATCGCGACGCGGTGGCGGGTGCGGGCGCGGACGATCTCGACGAGACGCTGGTCGACCGTACGATAGATCGGGCTTTCTCGTTGACGCCCCGGGCAATGCGCGGCGCGCCGGACAAACAAACGAAGCTGGAGCGCCTAAATATCCTTGATTCCCAGGGCAATGTCACCAAGGCTGGACTCCTAGTTGTGGGCACCTACCCTCAGCAGTTCTATCCCAAGCTCTTCGTTGACGTGGCTGTCCATGCGGGAACTCAGAAGGGCATGGCGGGGTCGCTGAGGTTCATGGACCGCACAATCTGTGAGGGAACGTTGGGCGAGATGATCTCGGATGCCGTCGCAGCCGTCGCCAAGAATTTGCGGCGAACCTCGACCGTCCAAGGCGTCTCGCGTGTCGACTCGCTTGAGATTCCCGAGGAGGTTCTGCGCGAGGCAATCGCCAACGCCGTAATCCATCGAGAATACGGGGATCGGTTCTGTGGACAATCGATTGCCGTCGACGTCTTTGATGATCGTGTCGAGGTGACGAATCCTGGCGGCCTTTACGGGGGAAAGACTCGCGAGAACTTGTTTGACGGCAGCTCCCGATGCCGTAACGCGACGCTTGTGAAGCTCATGTCGATTGTCCCGCTGCCGGATGGCGCAGGTTCGCCGGCTGAGGGCAATGGCTCGGGCATCCCGATGATGATCGATGCCATGCGCGCGCATGGTCTGGCCGAGCCCCTGTTCTGCCCGGGATTCGATCGGTTCAAGGTCGTACTTTACCGTTCAAAGATCGAGCCGGTCGATCATGGCGGGGGCTTAATTGTGACGGCACTCAAACACTACGGCGAGCTGGGGACGCGCGAGCTGGCAGAGCACACAGGGCTCACAATTTCCCAGGTTAGGTCGCGCGTCAACGCGCTCATTGCTCAAGGCGAGCTTGAGCCCACGGCGCCGGCGACGAGCCGCAACCGCAAGTATCGACTGTCGGAGCGCGTGGGATAGATGCGTTAGTGGACGAGGCGACCCAATAATCGACTCTCGATTGGCGTCCATTAAGGTAAAGCGGTTGTTGCCCAGTCGACGGTGATGCTAAAGACTCGGCTTACGCCGGCATGGCCCCGAACCCGTCCATCAAGAACAGCCTAAGAACCAGCTTGATGACATATCCCGGTTTGACTTCAGCCGTGCCAAAGACGCTGCGCTCGGCGAGCTCGCTGCAGTATGCATAGATGTCGCGGATAAGGTCCGCGCCCGAAAGCGTAAACATGTAGCCTGCGTCCGAAAGCGCATTGGGTGCGGCGGGCAATTTGGTCATGCGACAAAAGGTCAACAGGTCGGGCGCCATAGCGTCCTGGTAGCCAAGATGGCTGCCGTCTTCTTGTGCGACGAGTTCCAGCTGGCGTACTCGATCCAGCGCCGCTGCCAGCACAAAGCTCGGTGTGGGAGCATTGACGTCCTCCGTGCTCGCCACGAGTCTGCCTGCTGCCTGCGTGACAAGCCAGGCGACCTCGCGCTGGCAGCGCACGGCCTTGCGTGTAACCGGCTTGATGGACGAAGAAGAAACGCTCCCCTTAGGCGGATTCGAAGCAGCTATAAGGCCCTCCCATGAACGACCCGGTCCAACAAGCCCGGATGAAACACGTGCTACATCAGTATACAGGGAAGTGGGACAGCGGGGTACAAGCGCGCCAGCGGCAAACCGAGAGCATCAACGACGTGCCGATCGCGGAATGAGACCTCGTAATAATTGACTCTCGGCCATATTATTGAGGGGCATGATTCGCGTTCGTATGGTTGTAGGTGCTGGCGATGAACGACATTGACCTTGCTGTTCCGTTGATGGATGGACCAAGCTATGACCGCGCCTGCAGTCTCGTGCCTTCCGAATACGTTGAGGCATGGGAGTGGTTTCTGGGTGAGGAACAGCGCGGCGGCGTTTGGACCAGCCTTCCGCACCACACCAAGGAAGATAGCCCTCAGTATCAGTATCGTTTGAGAATTGGCTCGGACTTCTTTCCCGTAACGCGGGATTCAGGGATCTTCTGGCCGGGCCAGGATCGGGTGAAGCAAGATCCCGATAAGATCTTTGCGCTCTCGGTTCATAACTCTAAAAAGAGTTTCTATACCGATGTTCCTCCGCTCTATTTGGATGACGGCACGTGGGTCATTAAGTATTCGGTTCAAGCGCCGGGCACCGTTGGTTCTCGAGACCAAGACTATAACCGGAAAATGCTCAACTGCATGGAATGTGGCGTTCCAGTTGGAGTCATATTTGCAACTGAGGTGGGCTATAAGGTGCTTGGCCTTGCGTTTGTTGAACGGTTCGAGCCCGAAAACGGCTGGTTTGTTCTGCATGGTCCCGTTCATAAAGGCGGGCCTGACCCTCGTTTTGCGTCCGACATGAGCTATCTGAAGCACATGCCAGTCGACATTGAGTTTGCCGGACGGGATGCGACCGATGACGAAAAAGTTCGCTATGCGTTAAGGCGCGAGCGACTGGGGCAACAATGGTTCCGCAAGCAGCTCGTTGCCGCCTATGACGGCCGTTGCGCGGTGTCGGACTGCGGCGTCAGCGAAGCTCTGGAGGCTGCACATATCGAGAATTACTCGGGCCCTAAATCGCAAGTTGCCAGCAATGGCATTCTGCTTCGGCGCGACTTACATTCCCTATTTGATGCTCATCTGATTTCGTTTGAGCCTGTTTGCGGTGAATATCGGCTGTGCGGATCGTACCTGCTGGATAAGACCGACTACGCTTCCTTTGCAGGTGCGACGCTAAGGCAGCCGAATGAGCGTCAGTGGCGACCCAATACGGCGTTTCTTGAGGCCCATCGCATTGAGTTCGATCGCTCGGAAAAGAAGCGTGAAAAGGCGGGGATTCTGCCGTATTAGCGTATTTGGCTTTGGTGGTCTTTTAAGATCGTGTTGTTTGATCGGATCGCGTGGCGATGCAATTTCGCGCGCACTTGCTGGTGCATGCTCTTCCTGGTTTCAATTACGGGAAGGGAGCGAGCGTGAGCTGGCGAGGCGATGTCGTGATGGGGAAGTACGGAAAACTGCCGCGTGCCCTTATCGACAACAATATGTTTCCGAGCGTAGAAGTTGATTGCGGGTCGTTTGTCGTCGCCTGTCCTTGTTGCGGCTCGCAAATACCGTGTCTCGACATTCGGTTCATCGATGCGCGCGACAGACTCAGCGACGAAGTGAGAAAACGGACAGGCGTTCATATGCCGGTGTACCCGGAGAAATGCCCTGTTTGTGGCCTCGATATCGTGTACGACGCCGGCGACGAGGGATAGGTGATGCGGAGGAGCTGGCTGTGAAGGCCTCTCCGTCCCTACAAATAAATCCCCTCACCGAGTTGCTTGTGGAACTCGGCGTGATGGTCACGTGCCCAGGTAAAGAGCGCCTGGTCAAAGTCAGTGCGCGTAGCCGGGACGCCAAAGACGCCGGCAACTTCGACGCGCACAAACTCCAGTGCCGGCAGCTTGTTGATGGCAGTGAGGGCAAACGGGGATGAGGGCTCCTCGAACAGATAGCGGCTGCCTTGCAGCGCATCGCAACTGGTGCACGTGTTGCCGAGCGACGGGGCTTTGGAGGCTCGCGCGCCCACGGGCTTGTAGCCGCAGCGCTTATGAAGGTAGTCGCGGATCTCGCCCGGCGCGCAGCCAAGAGCGGGCACGATGGCGAGTGCGTTGGCGTTGGCCGTGTCGATGGCAATGTGCCCGGCTTCGTTGGGTGCGTGCGCGATGGCGATGCTCTCGTCGTTATCGGTTCGATAGGGAATGCCGAAGGCCGCGACCGAGGTCTCTTTGTGACACTTCCAGCACTCGCGCTTGCCCAGTACTAGATATATATACGGCGCCGAGAGGTCGGATCGGTCAACACCGGGCAGCCACTCGGCAAAGGGTTCGGGGTTGACGCCGCTAGGTACATACCAGATCTTCTTGGTTCGGTCCCATTTGGCGCCCAGCGCCTTGGCTTCTTCTTTGTGCGAAAAGGGAACATCGAGCTCGGTGCGCATGGCGGCTCCTTGGTGCTGCAGGTGCAAGTGGCTCAAGGATACCGCAGAGCGCAGACATCGCGGCGTTTTGCTGAGAAGTTGCGGTTCGGATGGGTTCGAGACGCGTTGGTCTCGGCCTCGGTGGCTATTGGGGCGGTTTTGATTGACTGCGGAGTCAGCCGGGATAGGCACTTGGGTTGCTGACGCGGTTTTGTGCATGGGCAGGGTGGTTGTTTGAGCGGTTGGAGCAGTTTGCGGCGCAGTTTTGCGCCTGGCTATTGTTGATGTTGGGGTATTGAATTTATTTGGCAGCCATTCGTCAGGTGAATTGATGCTACGTTGCGATGATGGTTGGAGCTGCCAGCGGATTTGGCGACATAAAACAAAACAGCCCAGAGACATAGCCTCTGAGCTGTGAACATCTGGTGGGCGTTAGAAGATTTGAACTTCTGACCTCTTCCGTGTCAGGGAAGCGCTCTCCCCCTGAGCTAAACGCCCGATCAAGGGTGCGCAAGTGCGCAAGGGATAATATAACGGAGCCTGAACTCGGTGGCAAGAACATTTTTAAAAATCGCTTGCATTGTGGTCTGGTGAGAAAAAGCCGCTCGCCGCCTGCAGGTGACCGTTTGCGGTCAAATTATCGACAAAGCGTAGACAGGTTTGTGGCAAGGTTTCAGGGAAGTATGTGCTGGCTTCGCCGTCTTGCGCACGATTGCACGAGGCGTGTGCCGTTGTTTGAGTAGTATGGGGGCCGACAATGAACATGCTGGTCGTAGATGATGAGGCTGATATCGCAAATATGCTCGCGGAGTTTTTCTGCATGGAGGGCTACGAGGTTTCGGTTGCCCATGATGGGCCGTCGGCCCTGGCGGCGGCTTCTTCTGGCCCCGCCCCCGATATCATGCTGCTCGATGTAAACATGCCGGGGATGGACGGCTTCGAGGTCTGCCGCCGCGTGCGGAAGCATGTGAGCTGCCCGATCATCTTTCTAACGGCGCGCGTTGAGGATATGGACCAGCTTGATGGTTTTGCGGCGGGTGCCGACGACTACGTGCTCAAGCCTTTTTCTCTCGAGGTTCTGGGTCGTCGCGTGGCGGCGCACATGGCGCGCGAGGGAAGGGCTCGCGATCGGCAAAGCGACGGCGCCGTCCGCTTTTTTGGCGAGATGACCATCGATTACGCTCAACGCATCGTTGAGGTTCACGGTGCGGGTGGTAATCGGGATTCGTCCGCCGGGGGCGATTCGAACGCGGTGACCGTCGACTTGACCAAGCTCGAGTTCGACATCATCGCCCTGTTGAGCAAGCGCCCTGGCCAGGTGTTTGACCGCGATGTGATTTACGAGCGCGTGTGGGGATGGGACGCCGCGGGTGACCCGTCGCAGGTGCGCGAGCACATTCGCCGCATTCGCAACAAGTTTACGTCGGCGGGGATCGCGGACGATCCGATCGCAACGGTATGGGGCGTGGGCTACAAGTGGGTGGCAAAGTGACAGGTTTTGGTAAGGGCCCACGCGGGCGCCATGCGCCTCACGAAGACGGCCGAGTTGTCGCTTGCGAGGACGGTTGTCGGGACAATGGCGGTTCTGTCCGCAGGCGCGACCGCCGCGCAGCTCGCCGCGCCGAGCGACGCGCGGCCCGCGAGCTTGAGCGCGAACAGCTGAAACGTCTGCCGCGAAAAGAGCGCCTGCGTACCTGGTGGAGCCTGCGGCCGTTGGGCGTGATCTTCACGGCGTATCTGGTCGCCTATCTTGTTGTGGCCACGGTGCTTGCGCTGAGTGCCATCGAGGTGCTCGCGGCTTGGAATAATGGATATTACGAACTTGAGGTGACGCTCGATAACGGTTTGACCGAGCACGGCGTGATCGATTCGGGCCCATACATCTACGACCCCACCTCTCAGCAGCTGCTTCCCGCATCCGAGCTCAACTTGCCAGGCGATGGGCCGTACGCGGTCTTCATTGCGACGGGCGATTGGGGGACTGGTAGCGATTACGTGCCGGAGGGCGGGCGCACCATCAGCACGCTGTACGCGACCGTCGACATGGTTCGTAGCGGCCAGGTGCACCTCTACGACTGGGGGCTCAATTACAACGAGGGTTATCCGCAGGAGGAGATCCTCGAGGTGAACAGCACGATTCCGGCGGAGAACCTCGCCCGCTATGACGCGTTGAGCCGCGCGGGCCGCGCGCAGAGCGTGGAGCTGTTTGAAAACATGACGGGAGCCGATCTTGAGGAGACGTTTGGCGAAGGGCTCGTCTCGAACACTGCCTATTATGTGGCTTCACCGCCTCCCGATGGTCCGATGCCTTGGGTCCTCACGCTTGCGACGGGGCTTGTGCCTGTTTTGGCGTACGGCGGCCTGGGTTGGCTCACGTTCAAGCACTTCTACCGCGTTCACATCGCCGGGCCCTTGGGGGAGCTGGCGAGCGCCGCGGGGCGCATCGCCGGTCAGGATTTGGATTTCTCGATCGAGCGCGTGCGGGGCAAAGAACTTGGTCGCCTGTCCGAGACGCTGGAGAATATGAGGGCGTCGCTGCTCGATGCCCAGCGCGAGCTGTGGCGCACCGCCGAAGGGCGGCGTCAGCTCAATGCGGCGTTTGCGCACGACCTCCGAACGCCGATCACGGTGCTCAAGGGGACGGTCGAGATGGCGCAGATGCGCCTGCGTCGCGGCGATGAGCTCGATGTTGGTTCGTTGGATGCCCTGTCGGCCCAGGTGGTGCGTTTGGAGCGGTACGCAACGGAGATGGGAGGGCTGAGCAAGCTCGAAGATCGACCTGTAGACCGCAAGCCGCTGACGCCGCGGTCCCTTGTGGATGAGCTCGAGTCGCATGCGAACGAGGTTGTTGCGGCGCGCGGGGAAGGGCTCGCGTTGAGGGTTGCAATCGACGAGGGTGAAGATGGCGCCCGCGCCGACATGACCCACATCGATCTACCCCTGGTCGAAGAGGTTCTCGACAACCTCTTGAGCAATGCGTGCGGCCATGCGAAGGGCGTCATCGAGGTTGAGATTTCTGTTCGCGAGGGCAGGTTGGCTCTGAGCGTTGCCGATGATGGTCCGGGCTTTACGCCCGAAGCCCTGCGGCGCGGGTGCGATCCGTTCTTTAGCGAGAACAAATCTGCCGAGCATTTTGGGCTGGGCTTGAATGTGTCGAGCATTTTGTGCGGTTTACACGGGGGAGCGCTTGAGTTAGGGAATGGTTCGACCGGCGGGGCACGTGTGACGGCGACGTTTAGCACGGGCGGCGATGGGGACGAAACGGGGGAGTTGTGACGAGGGCGCGCGCTGCGCGGGCGTCGCCGGGCTCATCGAGCCGTCGGCGAACCAGTTACCTGCTATTACCTTAAGAATGGCTTACCTTAACGTAAGGCTTACTGAATTGTCATTGCTGGTAGACAAAACATAGACACCAAGTTGCGAAACTGTCCTTGTCAGGTACACAAGGAGGTAACGCGATGATGAGGATGCAGCCCGAAGCCGAAGGGTATTCCGATCAGGTTTCTTGCGGGGGCGCCGCTCGCCGTCTTGACGTAAGCGCTTTGAGCGAGCTTCGCAATCGAGTCGCGGGCGCTCATGACGCGCTGGACGACGCCTCTTCTGCCGGCGCGCGGACCGCAAACGCCCCCTCATTCGCGACCGCTGCGGCAATGTCGGCCGAGGCCGTCGCAGAGGACGATGGCCTCGATGCCCGCCGTCGAATCCTGCGCCGTCGCGTGCTTTTGGCGCTTGCGGCCTCGGCCGCAATCCTCGCGACTGCATGCTGGGAATACCTTCCGGGGATCTTGGCATGGCTTGCAGACCCTCAGGCGGTTCGGTCGTTCGTCGCCGACCACAGCGTGATAAGTCGTCTCGTCATGCTTGGAATCAACGTCACCCAGATCTTCTTGGCCTTTTTGCCCGGCGAGCCTGTGGAGCTGGCGAGTGGTTACGCGTTTGGCTTCTGGGAGGGGACGGCGCTGTGTCTCGTCGCCTCGGGGCTGGCGACGTCGGCGATTTATTGGGCGACGCGTCGATGGGGCTGGAGCCTGGTTGGCCTCTTCTTCGACCGCAGCCTTCTCGACCGGTTTTCGTGGCTCAATAATGCGAAGCGACTCGAGCTGGTCATGCTGGTGATTTTCTTGATCCCGGGAACCCCGAAGGACTTCTTGACGTATTTCGCCGGCCTCACCAAGATGCGCTTCGCCCCCGTGGTGCTCATCGCAACGTTTGGGCGCATTCCCTCCATTGTGACTTCGACGGCCGCGGCATCCGCTGCGGGCAGCGGAAACTGGCTGGTGGTTGGTGTCGTCGTTGCCGTGTTACTGCTGTGCGTGGCGTTGGGCGGCTTGCTGTATCGTCGCCTGCGTGCCAAGGCGAGCTGAGGCGGCCGGCGAGGATGTACGGCGGCTGATGGGCCTTTTGCGGCTACATCGGACCGCCGGTCGCCACAGCAATCCAAAACCTCCCCAACATGTGCATTCTGAAATCGAAATCTTGCGGAAACGCGAGCAAAATGCACTGCTGGGGGAGGTTTCGAGGGTTTACGCGCTTGCGACTCCGCTATACGCTCCGATTGATGAAGAAATCGGCCATGG
>CAJJSS010000043.1:0-11949 GCA_905194545.1 Coriobacteriaceae bacterium
CCGGCGCTCGATGGACTGACACTCCGTGTGCCCGCCGGTGGGCGCGCCTGCGTGATGGGCGCCTCGGGTGTGGGCAAGTCGACGTTGCTTGCGCTGGCTGCGGGGGAGTGCGCGCCGTGCTCCATGGTGTTTCAGGACGTGCGCTTGGTTGAGGACGTTTCGGCTTTGGAAAACGTGCTGGTGTGCGCCGACGCGCGCGTGGACGCCTCGGGTGCCGCGGCCCTGCTGCGCCTGTTGGTGCCGGGGGTCGATGTGCATGCTCGCGTGGCCGAGCTCTCGGGTGGGCAACGTCGTCGCGTCGAGATCGCCCGAGCCCTGCTGTGCCCGGGCGGCGCGGTGATTCTGGACGAGCCCTTTACCGGCCTGGATGTCGCGGCGCGCGATGTGTGCGCCGAGGTCGTGCTCGATCTGCTCGACGGTCGCACGCTCCTACTCGCCACACACGACGCCCCCGACGCTCAGGCCCTCGATATCTCGGACATCATCACGCTCTAAATACTAACTCAGCAACAAAATGATCCGTTTTCCTCCGTCCCCATGGGGTCGGGTGTGGTATTCTATCTGTAGGGTAATACTTAAGAATACTAAGTAATACCAACGCCGCAGAAACAAACTACGGATGCGGGCCAATCGGGTTGCCTTCACAGCCCGTCGCCCAGCCGCGTGGCCCGCATCTATCCGCACCACCGTCGTTTCAAAAAGGAAGCGCCATGGCAGAACACATGACCCCGGTTGTCGCGAAGGTCTTGCCCGAGGAAAAGGCGGCCTTCGCGGCGGCAACCCAGCTCGTGGGCACCACGCCGTCCAACGCCATTCGCATGTTCATCGCCGCGTTCAATCGCTGCGGCACCTTCCCGTTCGACATCTCGCCCAACGGGGCCTTTGGCAAAGACTGTCCCCAACAACTAGTCGTTGAAGAACGTCCCCAATGACTAGTCGTTGGGGACGTTCTTACATGACTAGCTGTCGGGAGGAGGTTGGCATGCTCAATGCGATGATTTGGGCGCTTGCCTGTTTTGGCGTCGTCGCTGCCGATATCGCCCTGAGTGTGGTTTTGTTCTCCGCTCTGGGCGTCGCATCGGTGTTCATGGGCTTTTCGATTGACGACCTCGATATTCAATTGCTTCAGGCTGCCGCGCAGATGGCGTCGTTTTTGATGGCGCTGCTGTGGTGGCGTTATCTGTGGCCGCGCTCGTTTATGGCGCGCTGGCAGGGCGAGCGCCCGCTTGGCGGGGGAGCAGGCAAAGCATGGAGGCGCATCGTCTGCGTTATCGTGATTGGCCTTGCCCTGCAGGTGGTCGTAGGCTACGTGACCGACGCCGTGCTGTCGCTGTTGCCCGAGGCCGCGGCCGACTACAGCGAACTTGTCGAGGAGACGGGCATGGGTGACACGAGCTATCTGGCCGTCCTGACCACGGTGCTCGGCGCTCCGTTTTGCGAGGAGCTGCTGGTGCGCGGTATCATTTTTGAGTTTTCGCTCCGAGCGTTTAATCCGCAGTGCCGTCCACTTTGGAAGCGCCGGCGTCGTGTGGGTGCGCAGGACGGCGCCATGGTGCCCTGGGCGGCCCCGAGCACGTGGGGTATCGCCGCGGCAATCGTGCTGCAGGCGGCAATCTTCGGTTTTATGCACATGAACTGGGTGCAGGGCTGCTATGCGGGTGCCGCGGGCATCATTTTTGGTTGGGTGCTCGTGACCACCGGAAAGCTTCGCTATACGATTCTGCTGCACTTTGCCTTTAATGCCGGGTCGTATCTCATAGGCCTGCTGTGGTTTGTGAACACGCCGCTCGACGTGGCAATTACGGTTGCCATCGCCGGCGCGATTCTGGTAGAGGCGATGCACTCACTGCGCCAAGCGTGCCAACAGAGCGCTGCGACCACATCTACCGCATTTCCGCGCTAGTTGCGCCTGCCGCCTCCGTTGGCGCCCTGACGCCCCTGAGCTGCACGGTTGCGGCCGGCGGTGTTCTGCGCACGCGACATGCCGCCGTGCCCCTTGCTGCCCTTGGGGCCCTTGCCGGCGCCACCGTGGGCCTTGCCGCCCTTCTTGCCGGTGCCATGCCCGCCGCCGGCAGAGGTCTCGCCCGGGCGTGGCGGCACGGGGCGAATCAGGCAATGCTTGGTGTAGCCGATCAGATCGCGACGGCCAGCCTTTTCCAGTGCCTCGCGCACGAGCTTGTAGTTCTCGGGCTTGCGATATTGGATGAGCGCGCGCTGCATAGCCTTCTCGTGCGGGTCGCGCGCCACATAGATTGGCTGCATGGTGCGCGGGTCAACGCCGGTGTAGTACATGCAGGTCGACATGGTCGACGGCGTGGGGTAGAAGTCCTGCACCTGCTCGGGCATGTAGCCCATGTCGCGCACAGCCTCGGCAAGCTCCACCGCTTCCTTCATCGTCGAGCCGGGATGGCTCGAGATCAGATACGGCACCACGTACTGCTTGAGTCCGTATTCACGGTTTAAGCGCTCAAATTTGCGGCAGAACGCATCGTAGACGGCGCGGCTCGGCTTGCCCATCACGGACAGCACCGCGTCGCTCACGTGCTCGGGCGCTACGCGCAGCTGGCCCGAAACGTGATGCTCCAGCAGCTCGCGCAAAAACTCGTCCGAGGCATCGGCCATGGTGTAGTCAAAGCGGATGCCGCTGCGCACGAAGACCTTCTTGACGCCCGGCAACTGGCGCAGGTCGCGCAACAGCTGCGTGTAGCCGCTCTCGTCGACCACCATGTTCTTGCACACGCTCGGCCACAGGCAGCGCTTGTTCTTGCACACGCCGTGCTTGAGCTGCTTGTCACAGGCCGGGCGGCTAAAGTTAGCCGTCGGTCCGCCAACGTCGTTGATGTAGCCCTTAAACTCGGGATCGCGCGTGAGCAGCTCGGCCTCGCGCATGATCGAGTCGTGGCTGCGCATCTGCAGCACGCGGCCCTGGTGGAAGGTGAGCGCGCAAAACGAGCACTCGCCAAAGCAGCCGCGGTTAGAGCTGATGGAAAACTTGATCTCGGCAAAGGCCGGCACGCCGCCCGCGGCGTCGTAGTCGGGGTGCCAATCGCGTGCGTAGGGGAGTTCGGCGACCTCGTCCATCTCGTCGGTGGTGAGTGTCGCCGACGGCGGGTTTTGCACCACATAGACGCTGTTGGGGTAGGGTTCTACCAGGCGATGCCCGGTGATGGGATCCATGTTCTGCTGCTGCACGTTAAAGCTGCGGGCGTAGTTGAGCTTGTCGGCAGCAAGGTCGTCCCAGCTGGGCAGCAGGTCGTAGTCGTAGACCTCGTCGAGCGAGTTGGTACGGTAGACGGTGCCGTTGATATAGGTGATCTGATCGACGGGCAGTCCCGCGTCGAGCGCGTCGGCGATCTCGACGATCGCGTGCTCGCCCATGCCGTAGATGAGGATGTCGGCGCCCGAGTCGAGCAGTACCGAGCGCTTGAGCTTGTCCTGCCAGTAGTCGTAGTGGGCCAGACGACGCAGGCTCGCCTCGATGCCGCCGATGATGATGGGGGCGTCCTTGAACGTTTGGCGGATGAGGTTGCCGTAGACCGTGACGGCGCGGTTGGGGCGGTGCCCCTCCTCGCCACCAGGGGTGTAGGCATCGGTGTGGCGACGATGCTTGGTCACCGAGTAGTGGTTGACCATGGAGTCCATGTTGCCGGCACTGACGAGAAAGCCCAGGCGCGGCTCGCCGAGCACGGTGATGCTGGCGGGGTCGGTCCAGTCGGGCTGACAGATAATGCCCACTTTGTAGCCGTGCGCGTCGAGCACGCGGCTGACGATGGCCATGCCAAAGCTGGGATGGTCCACGTAGGCGTCGCCGCAGATGTAGACAAAGTCACACTGGTCCCAACCGCGCGCATCCATGTCGGCGCGGCTGACGGGGAGGAATTTGTTGCGGCCCGGGCGCCAGGGGCGGGCGGGCGTCGCCGGGACATGCGCGGGGCGCGAGCCCTGCGCTTTACCGCCGCGCTTTTGCTGCTGGCCCTGTTTGCCCTGCTGACTGCGCTGGTTATTCTGAGCGTGCTGAGGCTTTTTTGCCACGATCCCTCCCGGTGTTTGTATGCTGCACGTAATTGTAACCAGTCTTTTTGGGACGGGGCTAAAAAGACTGGTGGAGTACACGAGGTCTCGGGTGTCGGTGCCGCGCCCGCCGTTTGTTTCCAGACTGTGTATCTGCGCGTTGGAGAACCCGTCTCGCGCGCACGCCATGTTGTCAATGGGTTACAGTATGAACGGCGGCTATGTCTCCGCCAACGCACGAGAGGGTCGTCAACAAGGAGGATGCACGACGATGCAGCGTGCCAAACAGATATCGGAGTCTATTGAGCTGGGCATCATCTTGGCGCTCGCCGGTGGCTTTATGGATGTGTATTCGTACATTGGGCGCGACCATGTTTTCGCCAACGCGCAGACGGGCAACATCCTGCTGGTGGGCGTGAGCATCTCGGAGGGCAATTGGGCGCTTGCGGGGCGTTACTTCTTCCCTGTGGTTTCGTTTGCTGTGGGCATTATGCTTGCCGACCTGGTACACGAGCGTTTTGGCAGCGTGATTCACTGGCGCCAGGTGACGGTGTTCTTTGAAGCCGTCATCTTGCTGGGCGTGAGCTTTATCCCCGGTGGCGGTTACAACCTGCTCGCCAACTGCCTCACTTCGTTTGCTTGTGGCATGCAGGTCGAGAGCTTCCGCAAGATCCACGGTCACGGCATCGCTACGACCATGTGCATCGGCAACTTGCGCAATGCACTGCAAAACGTGGACGATTACATCATCACCCACAAGCGCGGCTTTTTGGAAAACGGCCTGCTATACTTTGGCGTGATCTTCACCTTTGTGTTTGGCGCTGTGCTGGGCAACTGGTGTATTGAGCGCATAGGCCTGCACGCCATCGTCGTGGCGAGCGTGCTGCTGTTTGTCGCGTTTGCCATCATGTTCATCGACCGCGAGCGCGACCTGCGTTTTCGCTGGAAGCTTGCGGCCGAGGCTTGGAAAGAGGGCTGTCGAAAGTAACCGAATGCGGCAAAGGGACAGCCCCTTTGCCGCAATATATTTTCATCTCTATGTAGTACAGCTTCAGGAGCCAGAAAAAAACTATCTAGCTCCTGAATGTTGTTACGAACTGCTTTTTGCAATTTATTCGAGATGCTCTTCAATCCGAGCCCTCAGAAGGGCAATGGCTGTGGGTATTCCAATTGCGGCGGCTAATTCGGCTTTATCCAAAACCTGTATGTTAAAGCACGATTGTTTATCACATTGAAGGACGTTAACTGAAGATAGCTTCACTTCCCGTTGACTGAATATATCGTAATCTCCAAATAGGAAGTTACCTTTTATTGTGTAATTCGGTATGTTCGTTACGCACTTCATCTCAAGTCTGTTTAGGCCATAATCGAACACCGCAACTTCCTTGTGTTCGATGATGAGCGCAACCCTGGGCATGTTACTAAAACCACCGTCGACGACAGTAAAGAGCTTTTCATTTGCATCGTCATAAACGGTGTATTTAAGACTCAATAGCTGTCCTAGTGGACCCGTGAACCCATGTCTTTTGATGTTGAGGTTGTCTCCCGCTGGGTTGACGAGAGCCAGAGCATGCGGATAAGGGATACCTTCAATTGAGATTCGATATTCGTTTGTAGCCGTCTTGCTCGATTTAGAACCAGTAGCCATCACGCGTCATCGCCTCGATCGAATTGGAACCGTCTTCTGCTTCGTGCGGAGAATTACGCTGTACGTTGCAGTACATGCAGCTGCAATAACCGCATGGGCAATTTCTAACAAAATGAATGACACTATTTGCTGCATGCATATTAATTACTATAAAGTATCCTTTTATAAACGTATTGTCAAACATATATTGCTAAAACAGAAACAATTTATAGACTGAGTTGGTCGTATTCTTTGGGCAATTGCTCCTATAATCTAGCCTTCGCTGCAGTCGGGAGGGAAGGGCTGGGGCTCCGTTATTATGTTGAAACGCTTTAACACTTTTGACGTTCTCATGCATTTTTTGTTTCAAAAGCGTTAGGATGGAACTTGCAGCGCGGGGCGTAATGGGTGCCCCGCACACGATGGGAGGCTATCAATGGCTAATCGTTTCGTTCTCAATACCATTTCTTATCATGGTTCCGGCGCCATCAAGGAGATCCCCGGAGAGCTCCAGCGTCGCGGCTACAAGAAGATCTTCGTCTGCTCCGATCCCGACCTGGTCAAGTTTGGCGTTACCGCTAAGGTGACCGACGAGCTCGACGCCGCCGGCATCGCTTGGAGCCTCTACTCCGAGATTAAGCCCAACCCCACCATCCAGAACGTCAAGGACGGCGTCGAGGCCTTCAAGGCCGCCGAAGCTGACGCTATCGTGACCATCGGTGGCGGCTCCTCCATGGACACCGCTAAGGCCATTGGCATCATCATCAACAACCCCGAGTTTGCCGATGTCCGCAGCCTCGAGGGCGTTGCTCCCACTAAGAACCACGCCGTGTTCACCATCGCCGTGCCGACGACCGCCGGTACTGCTGCCGAGGTGACCATCAACTACGTCATCACCGACCCCGAGAAGGTCCGCAAGTTCGTGTGCGTCGACACCAACGACGCCCCTGAGGTCGCCGTCGTCGACCCCGACATGATGGCTTCCATGCCCGCCGGCCTGACCGCTTCTACCGGCATGGATGCTCTGACCCACGCCATCGAGGGCTACACCACCAAGGGTGCTTGGGAGCTCTCCGACATGTTCCACTTTGAGGCCATTAAGCTGATCAGCGAGAACCTGCGCGACTCCGTTGCCGAGGCCAAGTCTGGTCAGCCCGGCTCCGGCCGCGAGGGTATGGCTCTTGGCCAGTATGTCGCCGGCATGGGCTTCTCCAACGTCGGCCTGGGCATCGACCATGCCATGGCTCACACCCTGTCTGCCCACTACGACACTCCGCACGGCGTCGCTTGCGCCATGCTGCTGCCGATCGCCATGGAGTTCAACAAGCCGGTTTGCGCCGAGCGCCTGGCCAAGGTTGCCGTTGCCATGGGTGTTGACACCACGGGCATGAGCACCGACGAGGCTGCCGACGCCGCCATCGCCGCCGTCAAGCAACTCTCCGCCGACGTGAACATTCCGCATGTCTGCGAGGCCATGAAGGCCGACGAGATCGAGGTCCTGGCCAAGGACGCCATGGCTGACGCCTGCTTCCCGGGCAACCCGCGCGAGGCGACGCTCGACGACGTCATCGAGCTCTTCAAGAAGATCTGCCCGGCTGCCTAACTTGGTTCGGCGGGCCCTGCCCGTTAGCCCCGCAATCGTCCTCGGACATGTCGGAAGCCCCCGCTGCGCACTTCGTGCGGCGGGGGCTTCCTCCGTCCTGCGGAAAGATTGTGGGACTAACGGCAGGGGCCGCCGGCTCGTTATCGTGGCGGGCGCAGTCCTGGCGAGCTCGATGGGTCATCTCGCTAGGTAAAAAGATGGCTCGCGGTGGTATTGTTGCTGTGGGTTTAATTCGATATGAAAGGGTGACTTTGGTGTCCAAGATGGATTCTACGCTCTCCTATATTACTGACCAGTTGAAGGCGCTTACCTCGATTGCTTCACCTACGGGCTATACCCGTGCGGCTACTGACTATCTAATGGAAACGTTGCGCGATATGGGCTTTGGCCCCGAGCGCTCCAATAAGGGCAACGTGTTGGTTGAGCTTGGTGGCGAGGGTGAGTCGCTCGTACTGGCGAGCCATGTCGATACCCTGGGCGCCATGGTACGCTCCATTAAGGACAATGGTCGCCTGCGCCCCACGACGCTCGGCGGGCACCAGTGGTCTACGGCCGATGGCGAGAACTGCACCGTTTACACGCGCGATGGCAATGTCTACACGGGCGTGGTCCTCAATACCGAGCCTTCGGCGCATGTGGCCGATGAGCCGGTTAAGACCATCGAGAAGAACATGGAAATCCTGCTCGACGAGAACGTCGATAGCAAGGATGATGTCCTCGAGCTGGGTATTCAGACGGGCGATATCATCGCCATGGATCCGCGCACCACGGTGACGGAAAGCGGCTACATTAAGAGCCGCTTTCTGGATGACAAGCTGTCGGCGGCGATTCTGCTGGGTCTGGCCCGCGCCGTTGCTGACGGCGAGGTGTCGCTTTCGCGCAAGGTGTCCCTGCTCTTTACCGTGTACGAGGAGGTCGGCCACGGCGGCGCTTTCGTGCCGGCCGACACGCGCGAGATGATCAGCGTTGACATGGGCTGCGTGGGTGACGACCTGGGCTGCACCGAGCGCATGGTGTCGATCTGCGCCAAGGATTCGGGTGGCCCCTACAACTACGATCTGGTGACCACGCTGTCCAATATCGCGCGCGAGCTTAAGCTCGATTACGCCATCGACGTGTACCCGCATTACGGTTCGGACGTCGAGGCCACGCTCTCTGCCGGCTACGACATCCGTCACGGCCTGATCGGCCCCGGCGTGTACGCGAGCCACAACTACGAGCGCAGCCACATCGACGGTGTGCGTAACACCTTTGAGCTGGTCCGCGCCTACGTGCAGCGCTAAGGAAGCAGTTTGCGACTCGGCTGACCAATCGCTAAGGCCCGATTTCTCGGGCCTTTTTCGCTTTAGGTCGTTTAGTATTATGATGTAAGTAATCTATTAATTAAACACGTAAATTACTTAACGAGGTGATGCGGTGTATGGATACGTCTGAGTACTTATCTATGGGTGATGCCGCCCGCCTGTTGGGCGTTACGAAAGCCCGCATATCGCAACTTGCCGCATCGGGGACGCTTGTGTGCGATATTGTGGGCGGCCGGAAGATGGTCGAGTACAATTCTGCGACCGCCTACCAAAAGGTCCGCAAGCGAGGACGCCGTCCTGCGGCCGATGTGGGACGCAAGTTTACGCTGATGTCGGCCGACCATGAGGTCGCGCATGTCTCATTTGATCCGACGCGTGAGTTTCCCTTCGAAATCGCCGAGGTCCTCGATGCGCAACGAATGCCGTTTGGCACATGCTCGAGCTCTTCTCCTACGGTGAATAAACGGGAGCTCAACGTGTGGTGGAGCCATCGGTCGGTGCCTGACGTTCGCCCTGGACTCGTCTCGCGCTATCGTGAACTGGGAATTGCCAGTGGCATCGAGGTTCCGGTTCGGTGCCTGGGCTTATCGCTTTCGGATTGTTATTGGCTGCGGCCGGCCGATTGCGCCGAACTCAAATGGCAAAGCATCAATTACTTTGAGAACGAATTTGAGCGATCGGCGCCCGAAGAGCGTTCGGGTTGGCTGGAAGGCATCGGTCTAAATAATCCGGATAACACGTCCGAGGGCGAGCTCCCTAAATCGTGGATGATCCGAAACGGCATTCGCGTTTTGGCTAAAGGGTGCGGGATGGACGACCAACGGCCCTTTAACGAGGCAGTTGCAACGGCTCTGCATCGTCGCTTGCTTTCCAAGGGGGAGTTTGTTCCTTACACGGTTGAGCGCATGTTCGATGGCCCTGTGTGTCTGTGCGACGACTTTCTTGACGGCCGCGAGGAATATGTTCCGGCTGTTTACGTTAAGGGCGCATTTGGTAGCCAGCGGGGAAACTCGACATACGATCGATACTGTTGCTACCTCGGCAAGCATGGTGTCGATGAGGCCGCTGTGAGAAGGTCTATGTCGCAGATGATTGTCTGCGATGCCCTTTTGGCCAACAGCGACCGCCATTGGCGAAACTTCGGCATCATCCGCAATGTCGACACCCTGGAGATAAAACCTGCTCCGCTGTTCGATAGCGGCAACTGCCTGTGGTACAACGTACCAACTGCCGTGCTCGCAGCTGGGGAGTTTGGGTTTTCCGCTAAGCCGTTTGGGCCCGACCCTTCCGTCCAGCTGGCGCTTGCGGATTTGCTCGATTGGTTCGATTCGTCGCGGCTCAACGGATTTGTTGATGAAGCGATCGAGATTCTTTCGCAGAGCGAGTGGGCGACGGCGGAGGGTCGACTCGAGGCCATTCACCGCGGCCTTGAGCGTCGCGTAATCGAGGTTGGTGCCGCTGTTGAGGTACTTCGACACGTGCAGCGATAAACCCGCGGCTACTTAAGCGCGCCGGTCACGGTGCCGCCGCCCAGGACGATGTCGCCCCGATAGACGACGACGGCCTGTCCGGGGGCGATGGCGCGCTGCGGCTCGTCAAAGGTCAGCAACATTTGCCCGTCTTCGCCGCGCGTAAGGGTCGCTGCCTGGTCTTTCTGTCGGTAGCGGTACTTGGCGCCCACGCGAATGCCGCCGGCATCGAGCTCGGCCTCCATGCACTCTGCCGGCGCGCTCCAAATCCACTCATTGGCAGTTAGCGCCGCCGCGGTTAGGTCCTCGGCTTCGCCCAGATGCACAATGTTGTTGGCGGCGTCGACGCCCGTTACGTACACGGGATGCGCCATCGCGACGCCCAGGCCCTTGCGCTGGCCGATGGTATAGCGCAGCGCGCCGCTATGGCGTCCGACCACGCTGCCGTCGCGCCACACAATGTCGCCCGGTGCAGCGGCATGTCCGCAGCGGCGCTCGATATAGCCCGCGTAGTCGCCGTCCGGGATAAAGCAGATGTCCTCGCTTTCGGCCTTCTTGGCGTTGGCAAAGTCCTGCTCGGCGGCAATGCGGCGCACGTCGCGCTCTTTGTCCAGCCCTGCCAGCGGAAAGATCGTGCGTGCCAGGCGCTCTTGCGTGAGCGAATATAAAAAGTAACTCTGGTCCTTCTTAGGGTCCTCGCCGCGGTGCAGCTGCCAGGTGCCGTCTGCCGCCTGGCTTGTTTTGGCGTAATGTCCCGTTGCGATGTAGTCACAGCCCATATCGAGCGCCGCATCGAGCAGCGCGCCAAACTTAATGTGGCGGTTGCAGATGATGCACGGGTTGGGCGTCAGCCCTTCCTGGTAGGCGTTCACAAAGCGCTCGATCACGTTGCGGTCGAAGGTCTGCTGCAGGTCGAGCACATGGTGGGGTATCCCCAGGCGCTCGGCGACGGCCTTTGCATCGGCGATGTCGCGGTCGACTTTACTCATGCCCGTGGCGGGGTCGGGTGCGGGGCAGGTGAGACGCATGGTGGCGCCGACGCATTCGTAGCCCTGGCGCTTGAGCAGGTACGCGGTCACGCTGGAATCGACGCCGCCGCTCATGGCGACGAGCACGCGCTTGTTGTGCATGGGGAGGTTCTCCTTGGTGGCATGTGGCCAAAAAAGAAAAGCGGCGCGGGAGGCTGGTTCCGCGCCGCAGACATTGTAGCAAGTTCGGGCGTCCTGTGGGACACCCTGTTGGGATGAGCTCAGGCTGCCAGAAGAGAGGGGAGACCGGCGTGCCTTGGACTCGTTCTAGGAACGAGAGCTTTAGTCCTGGAAGAGTGCCGTGGACAGGTAGCGCTCGCCGGTGTCGGCGAGCAGCGCCACGATGGTCTTGCCCTCGTTCTCGGGGCGCTTGGCCAGCTGCAGTGCGGCCCACACGGCGGCGCCGGACGAAATGCCCACGAGCACGCCCTCCTTGTGGCCCACGGCGCGGCCGGTGGCAAAGGCGTCGTCGTTCTCGACGGGGATGATCTCGTCGTAGACCTGGGTGTCGAGGACGTCGGGCACAAAGCCGGCACCGATACCCTGGATCTTGTGCGGGCCGGCCTGGCCTTTAGAGAGCACCGGGGAGGTGGCGGGCTCGACGGCGACGACCTGAATCTCGGGGTTTTGCTCCTTGAGGAACTCGCCCACGCCGGTCACGGTGCCGCCGGTGCCGACGCCGGCGACGAAGATGTCGACCTTGCCGTCGGTGTCGTCCCAGATCTCGGGGCCGGTCGTGGCCTTGTGAATGGCCGGGTTCGCGGGGTTCACAAACTGGCCGGCGATGATGCTGTTGGGGGTCTCCTTCTGCAACTCTTCGGCCTTGGCGATAGCGCCCTTCATTCCTTTGGAGCCGTCGGTGAGCACGAGCTGCGCACCGTATGCCTGCATCAGCTTGCGGCGCTCG
>CAJJSS010000044.1:0-10499 GCA_905194545.1 Coriobacteriaceae bacterium
GGACGCCGCCCTCTCAAGGCGGAGATCACCAGTTCGAATCTGGTACGGGCTACCATGAATCTGAGACCCGGACTTCCCACGGAAGGCCGGGTTTTTTATTATCAAACAACTGTCTGTCATTCCCGTTTGAACAAGAGCTTTGCGTTCTGCTTATGGCCCTTACGGGTACAATAACCAAGATATTTTGACTGTTAGAAGGAGTCTCATGACGGAGTCCTCTCAGCATACGTCCAAGCCCCAGGTCGAGGTTGAGGCCTCGGGCGGCGATGACAATAAGAGCGCACGCCGCGGCGCAATCTTTATCGGCGTTGTGCTGGTGGGTTATATCGTCTATCTGGTGGTAACCGGGCAGATGGGGCAGTTCTGGGCTGCTATGTCGAGCGTCCAGGCGCCCTGGCTCGTTGTCGCGTGTCTTTGCATGTTCATGTATCTGTTCTTTGGCATTGTGGCCTATGCGATCGCCGTCTGGCTCGACCCCAATTCACCCGTCGGCATTCGCGATCTGATCTCGGTCGAGGCGAGTGGCATTTTCTTTGGCAACCTGACGCCCATGATGATGGGCTCTACGCCTGCCCAGATCTACCGCTTGACCAAAGCGGGCCAAAATGTCGGCGAGGCCGGAGCCACGCAATTCACGCGCTTTATCGTGTATCAGTTTGGCCTCGTTGCCTGGGGCGCTATCCTACTGCTTGCTCGCATGCCGTTTTTTGCCGAGCGCTATGGCGACATGACGCTGCTGTGTGTCTTTAGCTTTGGTGGGCACTGCTGCATCTTGCTTGGCATCTTCGCCGTCGCGCTCATGCCTAAGACCGTCACGCGCGTCGCCCATTGCATCATCAATTGGCTTGAGCGCATTGGTGTCTCGGCCACTAAGATCGAGGGATGGCGCACGTTTGTCGATGGCGAGATCTACTCCTTCTCCGAGAAGTTCAAGCTTTCAGCCGGCCACTTTTCGTCCATGCTGCTCACGGTGGTCATCACCATGTTGCAGCTCGCGTTTTTCTACCTCGTGCCGTATTTCCTGATGCTTGCCTTTGGCCACCACGAGGTCGACTTTTTCTCGGTCATGGCCGCGAGCGCCTTTGTCCAGCTGCTGAGCTCTGCGGTCCCCTTGCCCGGTGGAACTGGTGGCGCCGAGGGCGGCTTTGCATTGTTCTTGGGTCATTTCTTTGGGTCGGCATCGACCGCCGGCTATCTGCTGTGGCGCCTCATTACGTTTATCGCGCCGACCATATTGGCTGCGCCCCTGCTGGGCCTTAAGAGCGCCCACAACGAGAGCATCCATGCGCGCTGGGATCGCGTGATGCGCAAGCTCGGCCGCGAGCCTCAGACGCCCTCTGCGCCCACTAAGCCGCACCCCACGAATGCTGTTACCGTTGATCCCAGGAAGCACGCTCAGAAGGCTTCTGGGACCGCTAAGCCGGCTCATAAAGCCTATGTGCGCCAGACGGGCGACGGTATCCGCGTATCTCCGTCGGCGCTCAATAAGAAGAAGCACCCTAAGTCGCGGTAGGGCAGTCGTGCGTTCTTCATGATGCGGGGCATATTTGAGCTGTATGGGGGATAATCCTCTTACGTAGATTATCTCTCATCTGTTGATGAATGCTCGCATATCGAAGGGACACACCCATGGCCACCAGTAAACCGCGTATTGATCGCCGTATCGTTCGCAGCCGCAATGCCATCCTTTCCGCTTTTGAGCGCTTGCTCATGGAAAAGCCGCTGGCAGACATTACGGTGAGTGCCATCGCGCGCGAGGCCAATGTCGACCGTAAAACCTTCTACGTGCACTTTGGTACGGTTGATGGCTTGCTCGATGCCATTGCCGTCGATGTGGTGGAGATGATTGTCGACTCGGTCGAGAAAACGCTTGCTTCCATGGACGGTGACCCCAACGAGCGCGCCCTTGGAGCGGCGGCTACCTTCTTTAAGACCATCAACGAGGCACTTTGCAATAACCTCGTGCTCAATCGCCAGCTGATTGAAAACATCCCGCTCGACGATTTTATGACGCGTTTGCGCGTGCCGCTCGAGCATGAGATTGCCGAGCGCGACTTGCTGCCCCACGGCCTCAAGGACGAGATGTTCGATTACTATCTGGCGTTTTTGCTGTCCGGTATTATCGGTATCTATCGCACGTGGGCGCTGTCTGACGGTTCGGTTCCTATCGAGCGTGTCTCGGAGGTTGCTAATAATCTGACGTTGAGCGGTCTTTCGAGTTTGGAATCTCGCTTGGATTAGGTCTAGTTGGGCTCGTCGGCGTGGAAATTCCTGTTCACGAGGTTCTCCGGCGCCTTGGAGACCTCGCCGGCGTAGGAGCTTTAGCCTGAGGATCCTTAAATGAAAGTCCAGTTTATCCTTCTCACTCCAATTAGGAATCCTCCGATGCGCCTTCGCACGCTCGCATGACCTCGATACCATGCGAGCGTGCGAACTCGACGAGCTCTGCGTTGCGGGCGTTTATGGTGCCGAAGGCGGCGGGACACACGATAAGGCGCGCGCAGTGGACGAGGAGCTCTTTGGCGCGGGCTATGGTTCTATCCCCGATCGGCTCGAAGGCGCGCTCGACCACGCATTCCGCCGCCAAGTCGCGCGCGAGCTCGCAGTCGATGTCCCCTTCGTGCAGAACGCCCGCGTAGAACGCCTTGCCCTGCCGGATGAGCTGGCGAAACACAGCCGAACCCGTACCTGCGCCGGCGATGACGAACGTGTGCGCATCGCCGTGCGGGCGCCCAATTTCCACGCTGCCGAAGCGCTCGTTGAAGGTGCCATGCTGAAGGCCGTAGAGCTCGCCAATCGTCTCGCGCGTGAATATGTCCTCGGGTACGCCGGCGCGGAAGACCCGGCCGTCCTTCACGCAAATCACCTTGTCGGCGCTTTTCTGCGCGAGCTCGAGTTCGTGGATGGACATGATGACAGCCACATTCCGCGATTTCGCAAGGTGTCGAAGTATTCGCAGCAGGTCGATCTGGTAGCGGATATCGAGATACGACGTGGGCTCGTCGAGCACGAGCACACGCGGATCCTGCGCGATGGCGCGTGCGAGCATGACGCGCTGGCGTTGCCCGTCGCTTATCTGCATGAAGTCGCGCTCGGCGAGCTCTTCCACATGTGCGGTTTTCATGGCCTCGTCGACCCGACTATTGTCGTCGGGCGAGAGTGTGCCCATTCGCCCGGTGTAGGGATGCCTTCCCGCCTCTACGATATCGCGGCAGGTGAGGAGCTCGGTCCGGGGGCGATCTGTCAGCATAACGGCAAGGTTCCTTGCGAACTCCGCCGTCTTCCATCGGGAAATCTCCCGCCCGTCGAGCTCGACCGCGCCGGCAAGCGGTGCCAGATGGCGTGTGATGGTTTTCAAGATGGTCGACTTGCCCGAGCCGTTCGGCCCGATGAGCGCCACGACGTCGCCCGCGCGAACCTCCAGATCGACGCCCTCGACTACGACCTTCTTGTCGTAGCCCGCCGACAGGTCGCTTATGTGGAAAAGCGGCGCTCCGTCAGCCTGCGTTTCGACCGTAGTTTCGAGGTTCGGCTCCGCTCGGAGGAGGCGTTCCGCGCGCAGTTCCGCACGAGCCGAAAGTGCCTTCTGGCGCTTTCGTGCGAGCTCAGGACTGTCTAAGCATGGAATGTCCCCTCCGAGCGTTTTGGGCCGCGGCACGAATTCCCCCATCTACCTCACCCGCTTCTTCAACATGAGCGCGATAACCACCGGAGCGCCGAAGATGGCGGTAACGGCGCTGATGGAAAGCTCGACGGGAGAGAACAGCGTGCGCGCGATCAAATCGCAGCCCGCGCAGAAGATGGCGCCTCCCAAGAAGCACGCAGGAATCACGCGGATGGGCTTCGACGACTTTAGCGCCGACTTCACGAGATGCGGAACCGCGATGCCTACGAACGACACCGGACCAGCGAACGCGGTCACGCAGGCGGAGAGCATGCTCGCTAGAAGGACGAGCACCACGCGGAAGCGTTCGACGTTCACGCCGACGCTTTTCGCGTAGGCTTCTCCCAGCTGGAAGGCGGAAAGGGGCTTCGATATCGCGAATACGCATGCGCTCACGGTGATCACCACGACCGCGATGATCGCGATGTCGTCCCAGCTCGAACCCGAGAAGCTACCCAAAGACCAGTTGTGCAGGTTCACGATGGACTGGTCGTCGGCGAAGGCGATGAGGAAGTTCGTCGCCGCCGAGCAGATGTATCCCACCATGACGCCCGCCACGATGAGCATGGCCATGGAACTTATGCGCCGTGCGATGAGGAGCACGAAGCCGATGGTGATAAGCGAGCCCAGAAACGCTGCGGCCACCATGGCCGGCGAGGACATGGCCTGGTTCGCGCCTAGAAGTACGATCATCGTAAGCGCGACGACGAACTTTGCGCCCGAGGAGACGCCCAAGATGAACGGGTCGGCGATGGGGTTGTTGAAAAACGTCTGCAGCAGGAACCCGGAAAGCGAAAGTGCCCCGCCGAGAAGCACGGCTGAAAGCACGCGCGGCAGGCGAATCTCCCAGATGACCTGGCTTTCCATGGAATTGGCCGCGCCGCCCGAAAGGATGCCGGGGATGTGGTCTGCGGGCACGAGCACGCTCCCGATGCACAGGTTGGCCCCGACGAGCACGATGAGGGCAACAGCGAGCAGCGCCGTCACGACGCGACACCGCGCGGCGCGCCCCGATTCGTCGTATGCCATGGAAAGCCGGCTTCTCATGGCGCTAACCGAGCTTCCTCAGATAATGGAAGTCGCTCGCGTCATCGGCGGTGAACGCCCCGTGCAGCTCGTCGATAATGTCGGCGGTAGAAGTCATCTGCTGGTACATGTCGGCGCTTGTGACCCAGACGTTGCCGTTCTTCACGGCTTTGAACTGCGACAATAGCGCGTTTTTGCCTACGAAGTCGTTCAAGGTGGCAACCGATTCGTCGATGGTGCCGTTGTAGACGATGATGTCGGCATCCTTCGCCGTCGCGTAGAAGCGCTCCATTTCGAGCGTTACTGACGAACCTGACGTCGACGCCGTCTGCGCGTCATCGAGCGCATAGCTGCCGCCTGCAAGCTCGATCATCTGCGCCACGTAGTCGCCCGCCCGCCGCGTGACGGCGGCCCCGTTCGAGTTAATGTAGAAATACGCCACGGTTTTACCTGACGACGCGAGCCCCGATGTTTGCTCGACGCGGGCCTTCTGCTCGTTGAACAGGTGCGCGGCCTCGTCTTCCTTGTCGAACAGGACGCCGAAAAGCTTAATCCACTCGACGCGCCCGAGTGCTTCGGGCTCGCTCGACGACTGTTCGGTGAGCACGACGAGCCCGAGCTTCTGCAGCTTTTCCTTCACATCGGGCGTGTGGTTGATCATGGTGTTCTCGATGGCGAGCGTGCAGCCCGAGGCCGATATTCGCTCGTAGTCGGGTGCGCTGTACTTGCCGCCGTAGGCGATCGCCCCACTTTCGAGCGCGCTTTTGAAGCCCGCGACCGAGCAATCGTCGGCCTTCGTGCCCGACATGAAGATATTGTCGTTCGCATCGAGCGCGTCGACCAGGCACATCGTCGCCGACGACACGAGGTACACCTTGTCGGCGGGGCGCCTTATGACCGCGATGTCGGAGCTCAACCCATCAGGCACCTTCGCATCTTGCGGCACCACGAGGAAGCGCTCCCCGTTCGAAACGCAGATAAGCCGCAGGCCGCCTTCGAACTCGTCGACAGTGAAGTGCTCGGCGTATTCAAGCTGAAGCGCCCCCGTCGGCTCCCAGCCGCAGCCCAGATCGGCGTTGTGGAAGTCGGCCGCGGTGCTTGAAGCCGTTCCCGCAGGGGAGCCGCCGCTTGCATCGTCGCCCGATTTCTCCTTCATGGTGGATGAGTCGAAGTGGAGCGTGTAGTCGATGGTGTGCGGCGTCGACATGGCGACGGTCTCGGCCGACACGGCGATGTCCTCGTCGAGCGTGACGGGTATCTCGAACGTGGAGTTGCCGCCGTCGTTTACGGGCGCGTAGTCCACGCCGTCGACGGTCATCTTGTCGTAGTTCGAACTCGACCAGGTGATGGTTGCGGTGTAGGTTTCGCCATCCTTCACAATTGTGGTGGGTGAGGCGATGCTTGCGCGCCCTGACCCGCCGGAAAGCGAGACACTCACAGTGTATTCCTGAGAGCCCGCCGTGGCACCGGCCGCGTTCGGGCTCGCACTGCACCCCGCGAAGGGAAGCGCGAGCAGGGCGACGAGAACGCAGGCGATCGCGCGCGCCGCGATGCTGTGGCGCTTCCTGTTTTCCCCCTTGGGAAGAATCGACCACATGGCGTTACTTCAGTGCGTCGGCGCGCAGATCGACGCCGGCGGATTTGAACACGAGCGTGCGGTCGTACCACCGCTCCCTTTTAATGCTCCACGCGGCGCAGGCGGTGTCCTCGTCGAGCGCTTCAACGGGCACGTCGTAGGTGTACTTGCCTTCCGCGTTTTCCACATAGGGGATGAAGTCGGCCTCGCTCGCGGCGGCAGCCTCGTCGCCCGTGCCCATGAAGAGCTTGCCGTAGCCCGTGCCGGAAAGTGTCATCACGCAGTGCATGGAGCCGTTTTCCACGATGAGCTGGGCGTCCACAATCCTGAACATGTTCGAGCTGGAATCTACGGTGATTGGATAGGTGCCGTCAGCCACCTTGTCGGCGGTAATGGGGGCAGCGCTTGCGCCCTCGGGCGCATCGGCCGCCTGTTCGGTCTTTTCCTGGGAATCGGCATCGCTTGCCTTTGCGCTGTCGATTGAATTTCCGCCGCAGCCGGCGAGCGAGAACGCGAAAAGCGCCGCTGACAGGGCGAAGGCGAGGGTTTTCTTCAACATGGAGGGGTTCCTTTCAATCGCTTCGACCGCCCGCGCCGTGCGGTGGGCGGGCGGGATGCGAATGCAACGGGCATGCGCCGTCGGTCGGGGAAGGCGCATGCCCGTTGCACGGGGACGCGACCGGCGCCCCCGTGCGCGGCGAGTTTAGAGCTTGGCGATGGCGTCGTCCACGTGTGAGACGTAGATGTCGTCGACCGCGGCGTTCTGTCCCAGACCCTGGAGCAGGCACGTCACTTCGAAGCCGGCGGCCACGAACTTCGCAGCCCAGCTGTCGGGGTCGGTCTCGTCTGCCATGTCGTTGTTCGCGTGGTCGCCCGCGACCACCATGAACGGCGCGAGCACGGCCTTCTTGTACCCTGCGGCGCTCGCGGCGGCGATAACATCCTCGCAGGTCGGTTCAGCCTCGACGGTGCCGACGAAGAACTGCGTCAAGCCCTCGTTCTTGAACACTTCCTGCATCTTGGCATAGTCGGCGTTGGAATCGGCTTCGGTGCCGTGGCCCATGAGGCACAGCGCCGTCTTGCCGTCGTCGAAGGACGCCATGTTCTCCTTAATGGCTGCGGCCACCTTCTTGTAGTCGTCGTCGGAGGTGAGCAGCGGGTCGCCGAGCGAGATCTTGTCGAACTTGTCGGCGTACTTGTCGAGCTCGTCTTTCACGTCGGCGTATTCCAGGCCAGCCATGAGATGCGTCGGCTGCACGACGATTTCCTTCACGCCGTCTTCCACGCAGCGGTCGAGCGCCTCGGTCATGTTGTCGATCGTGATGCCGTCGCGCTTCTTCAGTTTGTCGATGATGATCTGCGCGGTGAAGGCGCGGCGGATGTCGTAGTCCTGCCAGTACTTCTCGCGGATAGCGTCTTCGATGGCGCCGATGGTGATGTGGCGCGAGTCGTTGTAGCTCGTGCCGAAGCTCGTGACGAGGATGACCGGCTTCACGGCCTTCTCCTTTTCGCTCGATTTCTCGGAACTCGCGGAGGTGTTGGAGCAGCCCGCGAGCGCGACTCCGGCGAGCGCGACGGCTCCGGTTGCTGCGGCGCCCATGAAGCCGCGGCGTGACATCTGGTCGGACATGGTTTTTCCTTTCCTCGGTTTGCCGGTCCCCCGGCGACAGTTGCTTGTCGGCACAAGCGAAAGAAAAGCGCACCCCTCGGGGTTCACAAGGAGCTAACGCCACGGCGATGCCGTGAGGAAAAGGCGAAGCAGTCTGGCTTGGGGCGCGAGGCGGTTCGCCCGCGCGTCCTATACAGTAATGTCCCTTGCCCAGGATTCCCACCTGGTTCCCTCCGCAAGCCAGCGCGGGCTGTGCGGGCGCCGCGCCGGTCATTTCCTTTTATCCGATTGTCATATGCTCGTTGCCGAAACTTTTACTATGATAGTGGGCACTTGTGAACGTGTCAAAGCCAGGGCGGGCGGCATTGCGCCTCCTGCCTGCGTATTTGCGCCGATTGCCGCCGCAGGCGCCGTGTTTTGCCCGCTGCGCGAAGGGCGGCGTAAACGGTTGCGATGAGAAACGGGAAGGGAAGGCTCGGATGATTCATATCGTTGGCGCAGGCTCGGGCGCCGCCGACCTTATCACGCTGCGCGGGGCTCGTCTTCTGCGCGCGGCCGACGTGGTCGTTTGGGCGGGGAGCCTTGTGAACCCCGAGCTGCTCGCCGAGTGCAAGGAATCCTGCATCGTCTACGACAGCGCGCACATGACCTTGGAGGAAGTGCTCGACGTGATGTGCGCGGCGGATGCGCGGGGCGAGGAAGTTGTGCGCCTGCACACGGGCGACCCGTGCCTGTACGGCGCCATTCAGGAGCAGATGGACGCACTCGACGCGCGCGGCGTGGACTACGAGGTGGTGCCCGGCGTGTCGAGCTTTTGCGGTGCCGCGGCGGCGCTTCGCCAGGAATATACGCTGCCGGGAATCAGCCAGTCGGTCGTGATCACGCGGCTTTCCGGGCGCACCCCCATGCCCGCGGGCGAGGGCATGCGCACCATGGCGGAAAGCGGCTCGACTATGGTCATCTTCCTGAGCTCGGGTATGCTCGCCGAGCTTTCCGCCGAGCTTTTGGCCGCGGGCCGCAGCTCCGACGAGCCGGCGGCGCTCGTGTACAAGGCGACCTGGCCTGAGGAGCGCGTGGTGCGATGCACAGTGGACACGCTCGCCGATGCGGGCGCGCGAGAGGGCATCGACCGCACGGCGCTCGTGGTGGTGGGCCGCGTGCTCGGAGCTCGTGGCGGGTTTGCGCACAACGGCGCGCAAGCGGAGTCGTACGAGCGCAGCAAGCTTTACGACCCTTCGTTTGCCACGGGGTATCGGAAGGCGAGCAGCTAGCGTGGCCTTCGAGCACTACATATATACCGGGACGACCCGCCTGCGCTGCGGCTACACCACGGGGAGCTGCGCCGCGCTCGCGGCGAAGGCGGCCTGCGAGATGCTCTTGTCACGAAAGCCCGTCGGCCGCGTGTCGATCGTCACCCCCGGCGGGCTGCCCGTCGAGACGGACGTGGTCGACGCATGCATCGGCGAGGGGTGCGCCCAGTGCGCCGTGCGAAAGGACGCAGGCGACGATGCCGATGTGACCGACGGCGTACTCGTGTACGCGCGCGTGGAACATGCGGGGTCGGGCACGGGCGCTGCGGGCAGCAAGGGCGTGCCCGCGCGCGAATCGGAAGTTTCCGTCGATGGCGGCGTGGGCGTGGGGCGCGTGACATTGCCCGGGCTCGAACAGCCGGTGGGGGCGGCCGCCATCAACGCGACGCCGCGCGCGATGATCACTTCGGCGGTGCGCGAGGTGTGCGCCGCGCACGGCTTTTCTGGAAATATTGCTGTGACGATTTCGGTACCCGAGGGTGTTGCCCTTGCCGAAAAGACCTTCAACCCGCACCTGGGGATAGAGGACGGCATCTCCATCCTGGGCACGACGGGCATCGTCGAGCCGCGCAGCCTCGCTGCCTTGCGCGACAGCATCGAGCTCGAGATCCGGCAGCATGCGGCTATGGGGCGGCGCGGAGTCGTGCTCACGCCCGGCAACTACGGCGCGCAGTTCATCTCGGGGCATTTCCACCTAAACGGTGCGCCGGTGGTCTTCATCTCCAACTTTGTGGGCGATGCGATTGATTGCTGCGTTCGCGAGGGATTTACCAATGTCCTTCTTGTGGGACACATCGGCAAGCTGTGCAAGCTGGCGGGCGGCATTATGAACACCCATTCCCACACGGCAGACTGCCGCACGGAACTGTTCTGCACCCATGCTGCCCTGTGCGGTGCTGACCGGAAGGTGTGCACTGCGCTGTACAATGCAGCCACCACGGATGCCTGTCTGGAGATTCTGGACACTGCCGGGCTGCGGAAACCGGTGCTGCAAAGCCTGCTTGCCGCCATCCAGCTGCATCTCGACCGCCGCGCGGGCGGGGCGTTCCGGGTGGGCGCTGTGCTGTTTTCAAACCAGCATGGCCCGCTGGGACAGACCGAAACTGCCGCCCGTCTGCTGAACGAATGGAAGGAGTAACGCACATGGTACATTTTGTAGGTGCCGGGCCCGGCGCACCGGATCTGATCACCCAGCGCGGCGCAGCATTTTTACAGGCCGCAGACTGCATTATTTACGCAGGCAGTCTGGTCAACCCGGCCCTGCTGGGGCTGGCAAAGCCGGGCTGTGCCATCTATAACAGCGCCGAAATGACG
>CAJJSS010000045.1:0-8056 GCA_905194545.1 Coriobacteriaceae bacterium
TGTTTATTCTGCAAGTAAGCTCGCAACCGAAGAGTTCCCGGAATTTGATGTAGGACAAAGAAGTGCGGCCTCTATCGCCCGAAGATTGCAGGACCCGCTGGCAGAGCTCGTCAAGATTCCGCCCCAGTCCATCGGCGTTGGCCAGTACCAGCACGACCTTGACCAGGCCGAGCTTTCGCGCACCCTGGGCCACGTGGTGGAAGACGTCGTCAACCGTGTGGGCGTCGACGTCAACACCGCGAGCGCAAGCCTGCTGGGCTACGTGTCGGGCATTACGCCGAGCGTAGCCAAAAACATCGTGGCCTACCGCGAGGAAAACGGCGCCTTTACCGATCGCCGCCAGCTCAAGAAGGTCCCCAAGCTGGGACCCAAGGCGTACCTCAACGCCGCAGGTTTCCTGCGCATCAGCGGCGGCAAGAACCCGCTCGACGCGACAAGCGTCCACCCCGAAAGCTACGAGGTGGCCACGGCCGTCCTGGAGCACGCCGGCGTTGCGGCAAGCGAGCTCAGCCGCGGCGGCGTGCCCGATATCGAGCGCCGCCTGGGCAGCATCTCGGCGCTGGCAAGCGACCTGGACTGCGGCACCCTGACGCTCATCGACATTGTCAACGAGCTCAAGAAGCCCGGCCGCGACCCGCGCGACGACGCTCCCGAGGTTGTCTTTAGCCGCTCGGCGCTTTCCATCGACGACCTGGAGCCCGGCATGGAGCTCAAGGGCACGGTGCGCAATGTCGTCGACTTTGGCGCCTTCGTCGACGTGGGCGTGCATCAGGACGGCCTCGTGCACATCTCCAAACTGGCCAACCGCTTCGTCAAGCACCCAAGCGACGTGGTGCACGTCGGCGACACGGTCAAGGTGTGGGTCGAAAAGGTCGATCGCGACCGCAAGAAGATCTCGCTCACCATGGTGCAGGGGAAATAAACCGCCAAAGCAAGGGTACCCCCTGTAGCGACGTGCAAAATCGCGAGTATTCTGCAATTTCCGCCGTTCCGTATGCCCCTCAGAGACGAAAAAGCAAGAAACAGCCCCCGTTTTAGCGTCATCAGAGCCAAAACGGGGGCTGTTCCATGCTTCACCCAGCTGGTAAAAGCCTTTACCTTGCTGAATACTCTCAATTTTGCACGGCGCAGGCGGGGGTACCTTTGTCCACGGCAGGATATGGAAGCCTATCACCAACCTACCGGCAAGTTCGTGTCGGCAGCCCCGGCCTTTCCTTTGCCTAGCGCGACCCTCGCGAAGCGCGTGAGCGATAGGGAAAGGAAAGGCCGGGGCGAACAACCCGCGATGTAGTCAGCGTTCGCGTTACGGCAGGATATGGAAACCGAGCGAGGCGATATCCTTGGCAAAACCGCGCACGGTATCGAGCGAGACCTCGTACGGGTCACGGCCGATGTTCTTACGCTTGGCCAGGATGCTGTTGGGCACCGTGATGATCTGGCAACCGCATCCTTCCGCCTGGTAAATATTGATAAGCTCACGCGTGGACGCCCACAGGACCTCGCAGTTGGGCTTGGCGGCGGCCTTCTTCACCGACTCCGTCATAAACGGAATGGGATCGACGCCGGTGTCAGCGATGCGGCCGGCAAAGAGCGAAATGATGGACGGCGTCTCGGCGTCAACGGCCTCGACCATCTCATCGACCTGCTCGGGCGTAAAGATAGTGGTGACGTTGACCTTGATGCCGTCGGCCGAAAGCTTGTGCACCAGCTCGGCGGTGGACTCGCCCTTGGTGGTCACGCACGGAATCTTGACGTAGACGTTCTCGGCCCAGGCAGCAATCTCGCGGGCCTCGACCTCCATGGTCTCGACGTCGTCGGCAAAGACCTCAAACGACACGGACACATCGGTGATGTGGGCCAGGACCTCCTTGGCAAACGCGCGGTAATCCGTCACGCCGCCCTTCTTCATAAGGGACGGGTTGGTCGTGAAACCCTGAACGTTGCCGCTCTCGTACATGTCGAGCATGCCCTCGAGGTTTGCACCGTCAGCGAACACCTTGATTGCCATCTGCCTGATTCCTTTCGTTAGCATACGGCCGATAAACTGCTAAACACTTTATCTACGTTTATCAAGGCGTGAACTGCGGTTTTTTATCTTCTCGGCGAACGGTTTTGCAGATTTACCATTTTTATATCGACGCCCCAGCGGCAAAACGTTTTTGCCGATCATTGCGTTTGATTCCGTTCACGGAACAGAAGCAGCGCCTCGCCGGCTCATATTCACAATCGCTCCAAAGCAAAAAGCGGTGACGCCTCGATTGAAACGTCACCGCTTCCGTGTAGGAGCCGGTTATCGGAGCTCCGCCCGATTAGGGCTTAACGTATGCCTGGATTACTCTTCCTCAACGTGATTGATCACAGCACCCTTGGTGTGGATGAAGTTGGGGACGAAGGCAACGACCAGAAGGACAGCGAGAATCGCGTAGACACCGGTGGTACCGAAGGCCTCGGCAGCGCGGCCAAGCGTAATACCAATGACGGAGAAATCGAAGTCGCCGAACGTAGTGTTCTTGAAGCCAAAGACGTCAAGAACGGGCAGGAGCAGGGCCGGGGCAAAGGTGATGAGCAGGCCGTTGACGAAAGCGCCAAGAGCTGCGCCCTTGCGACCGCCGGTAGCATTGCCGTAGATGCCCGCGGTAGCACCGCAGAAGAAGTGGGGAACCATGCCCGGGATGATGAAGATGCCCAGGGTAGCGCCCACGATGAACATACCGACCACGCCACCGATAAAGGAAGCGACAAAGCCGAGGATAACGGCGGTGGGAGCATAGGGGAAGAAGACGGCGCAGTCGACGGCGGGGATGGCACCGGGGATCAGCTTGTTGGAGATGCCCTGGAAAGCCGGGACCAGGTCGGCAAGGATCATACGAACGCCGTTATAGACGATGGTGACACCAACGGCGAAAGACAGAGCGCAGGTCAGGGCATAGACAATCACGTTGTCGCCACCAGCGGTCTTGGTAACGACCGCAGGATCTGCAATGTAAGCGGCGAAAGCGGTAACCAGGTAGAAGAAGGCCATGGTAAGAGCCGTGGAGATGGTAGTGTCGCGCAGGAAGGCGAACTTCTCGGGAACCTCGATCTTCTCGGTGCTGTTCTCCTCGGCGTCCTTAGCAAAAAGCGTACCGACTGCAGCGGAGATGTAATAGGCGAGTGAACCGAAGTGGCCCATGGCGATTTCATCGCCATCGGTAACCTTCTCGGTGAAACGCTGACCAACGGCGGGAAGCATAGCGCTCACGAGGCCCAGGAACATGCCGCCCACGATGACAAGCTGGACATCCTGGAAGCCAGATGCCTGCAGAACGGCAGACAGCAGGCAGGCCATAAACATGCTGTGATGGCCCGTCAGGAAGATGTACTTAAACTTGGTAAAGCGGGCAATGATAATGTTCACGACATAGCCGAGAATCAGGATCATCATGGTCTGAACGCCGAGGACGCTCTGAGCCATCGAAACGACGACCTCGTTGTTGGGCACGACGCCAGTGATGTGGAAACCGGTCTCGATGAAGGTACCCAGCGGAGCAAGGTTCTCCTGAACAACAGCGGCGCCGGCAGACAGCATGATGTAACCAAGAATGGGCTTCAGGGTGCCCGTCATCACCTTGTGGGCAGGACGTTTAAGCGCGACAAGGCCCACAAAGGCAAATAGACCCATAATCCACGCTGGCTTGGTCAGAATCGATTGGATAAACTCAAGTATGGGAAGGATGGCTTGCATCTGCGCTTCCTTTCTCTCTAACGTGGGCGCGTTTCCCTCTTCCACAGGGAACCGCCCTTTTTTTGTGCCGCTTTAGGCGTTAGCGGCGGCCGCCTTGATTGCCTCGAGGGCGTCTTCGCGGATCTTCTTCTTGTTCACATAGCTGCGAACGATCACGACGTTGCCGTGGAGCTCGGGGGCGAGTTCCTTAACGGTGATGAACAGATCCGGATTTGCGGAAGAAGCACCGTTCAGGTCCATAGACTCAACGTCGGCCTTGATGCCCTCCTCCTCGCAAAGCTCCTCGACTTTGCCAGCGAGCATCAGGCTGGACCCGATGCCGTTTCCGCATACGGTGATGATATGCATGGCAACCTTCCTCTCCTACACGTGACGGTTTTCCGTCTATCCAAAAGCGGCGACGCATCGCCGTGCCATTAAGGCCTAAAAGAATGAACGCATGGTCTCCAAAACCTGCTCGGGCGTATCGCATGCGCTGAGCTTGGCAACGCAGTCCTCGTCCTCGAACATCTGCGAAAGCTCCGCCAAGCAGCCAAGATGAGCCTTGGGGTCGGGTGCGCAAATACCCACGAGCACGTGAACCGGATCGAAATCCTCGTGTCCAAACGCAATGGCAGGGTCAAGCGTGACGATACAGATCCCCGCTTCACTCACATTGCCATCTGCCTGAGCGTGGGGCATGGCGATGCCCTCTTCCAAGACCATATAGGGGCCGAATTTGTGAACCGATGAAATCATGGCGTCAACATAGCTCTGGTCGCATTTGCCAGCGTCTACGAGCAACTTACCGCATGCCTTGATCGCTTCCTCCCAGTCGGAGGCCTCGACGTGGCAGGCAACAAGCTCGGGCTTAAGAAGATCGGTCAGCATGCTCGTCCCCTACTCCTCGGGCAGGATATGAAAACCAAGCGCCTGAATGTCGCGGGCAAAGCCCTTGACCGTATCAAGCGAGTACTCAAGCAAATCTTTCCCGAAATTCTTGCGCTTGGCAAGAAGGGCATTGGGGACCGTAATGATCTGACAGCCAACGGACTCCGCCTGGAAGATATTGAGGACCTCGCGCGTAGACGCCCAGAGAACCTCGGCAGCAGGCTTAACGGCAGCCTTCTTTACGGACTCCGCCATGAGGGGCAGCGGATCGACGCCGGTATCGGCAATGCGACCGGCAAAGATGGACAGAATAGAGGGGGTCTCAGCAGAGACGGCATCGACAAACTCGTCGACCTGCTCGGGCGTGAAGATAGTGGTGACATTCACCTTGATGCCGTCGGCAGAAAGGCGCTTGACCAGCGCGGCAGTGGACTCACCCTTGGTGTTGAGCGCCGGGATCTTAACGTAGACGTTGTCTGCCCAGGTTGCGATCTCGCGAGCCTCGGCTTCCATACCCGCCTCGTCGTCGGCGAATACCTCAAAAGAGACCGACACATCAGTAATGTGCTCAAGAACCGTCTTGGCAAAAGCGCGGTAGTCGGTCACGCCGCCGGCCTTCATAAGGGAAGGATTGGTCGTGAAGCCCTGAACGTTGCCATTGTCATGCATGTCAAGCATGCCCTCGAGGTTAGCGCCGTCGGCAAACACCTTGATCGCCATGTTCGGTCCTTTCTCATCTAACACTATTGCTATCGAAAGCCTTCTTCTTTGTTTCAAAAGCTTTTCGGTTTTCTTTTATAAACCATTTCAAAAGCTATCGAAAGCTCAATTGTCAACTTTCCGTGAACGGTCGAATATCGGGCGTGAACGTACTTCTTTTGGGCGGCACCTTCAGAATGAGACTCTTTATAGCCCGTTTACGTGCGAACTATCTGCTACGCATGCATTTGTGACATGCCATTCCGTTCTTTTGATTCATTCGAATTTGCCTTGTTCTTTTCATATCGATACGTTATATTTCAATTACGAAAGGCGCATCTTTTACCTTTTGTTCAAAAGGAGCGGCATATGGCATCTACTTCAGACCTTTCACCGGCCGAGCGTCAGCGATTTATCATGAATTGGCTGGCCGAAAAGCCAAATATCTCGGTATCCGACATCGTTCGCCGTTTTTCGGTTTCGGAAGTCACCGCACGACACGACCTCATCTCGCTGGAATCCGAAGGCAAGCTGCGTCGCGTACGCGGCGGAGCGGTATCGCTTTCTCGCTCCAACGCAATCTCGTATCCCGAGGAGCGCATCAATGTCCAAGTCGAGGCCAAGGAAGCTATCGCCGCAACCGCAGCAACTCTTGTTGATGATGGCGATGTTCTGGTAATTGATATCGGCACCACAGGCTTTTACTTCGCTAAGGCCCTCATGGACAAGCGTGAGATCACCATTATCACCGGCGATCTTGCAATCGCGAACTACGCCAGCTTCAATCTCCCCAATGCTTCGGTAGTGCTGCTGGGCGGCTCCGTGCGCAAGGGCCACCTCTATCTCGCGGGCGCACTGACGCTCGACTGCATGAGCAAACTACATGCCGACAAGGCGTTTGTCAGTGCTGACGGATTCCACCCCGACCACGGTTTTACCGTCGAGCACGACTTCTCGGCCATGATCAAGCATATGTACCTTACCAACTCAAACCAGGGCTACATGATGGTTGACCAGGGAAAGTTCAACAAGACCAGTTTTTATCAGTCCGCGCAGATCGATGACCTCGACGGCATCATCGTTGATGGAGACAACGAGGGCATCATGACGGCGGCGATCGAGAGCAGTCGCAGTCATCCCAAGCTCTATATTGCAAAATAGCTCAAATGGCCGGGTCGCCCCCACTGCGGGCGACCCGGCCATTTATTAAATCAACCCAAAATGCTGCATCGCTGTGACGGTACCGTCGTGTGCGACATCGTCGGTCACGTAGTCGGCGAGCGCCTTGACCTCGGGCATGGCGTTGCCCATGGCCACGGCCGTCTCGACGGCGGCGAGCATGCCCAGGTCGTTGCCGGAATCGCCAAAGCCAAAGGTGCGCGCATTGCCAGTGCGGCCCAGATACTCCAGCGCTCGCGCCACGCCCAAGCCCTTGTCGATGCCTTTGGGGCTCAGCTCGCGATTCTGGCCACCGGTGTTGCACAGCTCAAACTCGCGATCGATAAAGCCATCATCGTTGGCTACGCGAGCCAGGTCGCACGCGTTAATGCACACCTTGCCTACGCGCAAGCGGCCATCGACGCGCATCTGATCAACGCCGTGCACCACGCCGGCGCCTAGCAGAAATGACTGTTCGACACCAACTGGCTCAAGTGAATAGGTGGCACCGTTCGTCTCGAACAACGCCTCGCCGCCCGCCACAGTAATACGACGCGCGAGCTCCGCGATAACGTCCTCGTCAAAGCAGTCCTCATGCACCACGCGGCCCTCGACCTCGAGCGTCGCCCCCGCCATGGCAACGATACCCGCCGGGTTCAGCGCGCGCAGGCCATCGGCAATCAGCCACAAGGGGCGACCCGTGCAGATAAATGCCCGGTGACCCGCATTGCGCAGGCGACCAAATGCATCGACAACGGACTTCGACGGATGGATTGCATTGAAGTCCTTATCGGTCATATCGTCGGGATCGAACGACGTCAGCGTGCCGTCCACGTCAAAAAAGAGCACAGCGGATTCGGAGCACGCATCAATCATATGGGTTCCTTTCGAGGGCGATGGCAAACGAAGCATCCATCATATAATGGAGCGACGCAACCAGAGAGGTCACCCATGGAATTTTATGCAAGCTGCCCCGAGGGCTTTGAATCCGCACTCGCCGACGAGCTCAAGTGGCTCGGGCTTTCGCATGTCCGCCGCCTGAAAGGCCGCGCTACGTTTGAGGGCGAGCTCGAAGAAGGCTACCGCGCCTGTCTGTGGTCGCGCCTGGCCAGCCGCGTGTTTGTGGTGCTTGGACGCTTTGAGGCGCAGGATGCCGACGAGCTGTACGATAGCGTTTACGACATCGCCTGGGAGAGCATCGTCCGCCCCGGCGCCACCATCGCCATTACCGCCCGCGGCGTGACCGAGCAGCTGCGCAACACGCGCTTCTCGGCCCTGCGCGCCAAAGACGCACTGTGCGACCGCCTGGCCGAGACCACGGGCCGTCGCGCCGATGTCGACGCCGCCGATCCCGACGTTCACCTGCTGCTTTCGCTGCGTCAGCGCCGCGCGAGCATCAGCCTGGACCTTTCGGGTGACCCGCTGTTCAAGCGCCTGCCGCCCGCCGCGACCCGCGCCGGCGAGGGCGCGCACGTGCTGCGCCCCGACTACGCCGCCCTGGTGCTGTCGCAGGTCGGCTGGACCGCACTGTGCGAGCGCGAGCTGACGGCCGACGATTACGAGAACGAAGCCCTGCCCACGCTGGTCGACGCCTCGTGCGCCGGC
>CAJJSS010000046.1:0-7141 GCA_905194545.1 Coriobacteriaceae bacterium
GGTGAGCCCGTGGGAGGCCAGGGCGCCGCTGACCGGTGGACGGCACCGAGCCGTCGGATGACTTGAAGAAGGGGGAGGCCTCGCGGCCTCCCCCTTTTTTGTATCTCGGGCAATTTGTCTCACATAGTAGCTGTGTTTTATAACCCTCGTTTGTCGCATCTTCTGCGAACGGGCTACAATAACTTAGTCTGTGCGATATGGAGGTGAACATGGCTGAAGCTGGTATCGGCGTTGATATCGTCGAGATTTCCCGCATGAAATCAATTCTTGAAAAGACGCCGTCGTTTGCTCGGCGTGTGTTTACCGAAGAAGAGCGTGCGTATTGCGATGCATCATCGCGTCCCGCTGCTCACTATGCGAGCCGCTTTGCTTCGCGCGAGGCGGTGCTTAAAGCTCTCGGCACGGGTTTTAGTCAAGGCGTGGGTCGCAAGGATGTTTCGGTAACGCGTGATAAACTCGGCAAACCGAAGGCGCTGCTTTCGGGCCGTGCTCTCGAGATCGCTCAAGAACTGGGCGTTGTTGAGGTCGCTCTTTCCATTACGCTTACGGGAGACTTGGCCGTTGCGAATGCCATCGCGATTACCGAAGATGCTCGGCCTAAGCCAAAAGATGAAAAGGTGAGCACCAAGAAACGCGTTGCGCAGACATTTAAAGAGGCTCGCTCTGTATTAGATGAGCTCGAGCAGCTGCAGAATTCAGCATTGACGGAGCACCTGGGCGATGCTTCGCAAGATACGCTAGGAGCATAGATGAAACCGGTTTTGAGTACCGAAGAAGTCGTTCGTCTCGAGGATATCATCGAACGCGAAGGGACTTCGAAGGCCGAGCTTATGGAGCTAGCGGGTGAGTTTGCCGCTAACGAGGTCTTGAAGCTCAATCCCGATCGGGTTCTCGTTTTGGTCGGTTTTGGTAATAATGGCGGCGACGGTTGGGTTGCCGCCGATATCCTGAGCCATAAGGGTGTGGACGTGGATATCGTTTCTCCGGTTGAACCGGATGAGATTCCTGCTGCTCTGGCACGTCATGTTGCTCGTCGTACTGCCGGCCGCGATGTGCACGTTTGCGTCGGCCCCTCGCGTGATGAACTCGAGGTTTTGATCGATAAGGCCGATGTTGTTGTCGATGCCATTTTTGGTACCGGTTTCCACGGGAATCTGCGTGCGCCGTTCTCCATTTGGATTCCTACGGTCAATGAATGCGCCGATTGTGTCGTATCCATTGATGTCCCCTCGGGCCTGAATGCAGAGACGGGCGTTGTTGATGACGACTGCATTCGTGCCGAGCGCACGGTGACGATGATTGCGCCCAAGATTGGTCTGTATAGCGCTGATGGTCCTGAGTATGCTGGCGATTTGATCTGCGGCAATCTTTACGACCGTCTTGACGAGGTCATCGATGATGTCGACCACGCCGCCGAGATTGTCGAGCCCGGTGACTTAGTTGATTACTTTGCTCCGCTACCATCGAATATCGATAAGTATTCCCGTGGCTCCGTGCTTATTGTCGCCGGATCTGCGCAATATCCTGGTGCTGCCATTATGGCGGCCAAGTCTGCAGCTCGCGCGGGTGCTGGTTACGTGGCAGTCGCGGCTCCTGACGCCTGCGCCAATCTCATTCGCATGGCACTTCCTTCGATTCCGGTCTTTGCTATTCCGTCTGATTCCCGCGGCTCCTTTGGCGCCGCTGCGCGCATGACGGTGTGCGAGATCGCAAAGAAGTACAGCTGCGTGCTGTGCGGTCCCGGTATGACGACGTCTGCCGGCGCTATGCAGGTGGTTTCGGGCTTGCTCGAGCTTGATGTACCGCTAATTTTGGACGCCGATGCACTCAACTGCCTTGCTAAGATTGCCATTGACGGTATTGATAGTAACCCCGAGATGTATCGCCGCGAGCAGCCGTTGGTTATGACGCCGCACTATCGTGAGCTTTCGCGCCTGGTTGCCGGTGACGAGGTGAACGACCTTGGTACCGCGATTGCGGCCGCGCAGAAGGTTGTCTGGGCTGCAGGCTCCGACAATCTGGTGGTCATTGCCAAGGGGCCGACGACGGCTATCTGTGGCGTTGAGCGTGTGCTGCTGCCGCTCTCGGGTCCGGCTTCTCTGGCAACTGCCGGTTCGGGTGATGTTCTCGCGGGTATTTTGGCCGGCACGCTTGCCACCATGCGCGACGAGATGGATCGTTGGGAGTTGCTGTATTCGTACGCCGTCGCACTTCACAGCTACGCCGGTTTTGCCGCGGCGACGGAGTATGGTGAGAAGAGCGTCATCGCGACCGATCTTATCGACTTGATCGGTCCTGCCATGGAGCTGGCGGCAAAGGATGCGCTCGAAGATCTGGGAATCATGGACGAAGGGTCGGATGACTAATCATGAATAAAGCCGATTTGACGCGCTGGTCCTGGGTCGAGATCGACCGCGGGGCGCTCCGTCGCAACACGAGGGCCTATAAGAACTTGTTGAATCCGCGTCAGCGCCTGTGCTGCGTGGTCAAGGCCGATGCTTATGGTCATGGAGCTGTTGAGTGTGCCAAGATCATGTATTCGGCCGGTGCCGACATGTTTGCCGTGGCGACGGTTAACGAGGGCGTTGGGCTCCGTCAGGGCGGGATTACTAAGCCCGTCCTGATTCTAAGTGAGCCGCCTATCGAGGCTATTCCTGCATTGCTCGAATTCGATATCATGCCCTCGGTCTATACGTCCGATTTTGCTCTTGCGTATGGCGAATGCGCCGTCGCGGCGGGCAAGGTGGGCAAGTACCATCTTGCCATCGAGACGGGCATGAATCGTATCGGTGTTCACTACACACAGGTGCTCGACTTTGTACGCGGCATCAGTTTCCATCGCGGCATCCAGTGCGACGGCGTATTTACGCACTTTGCCACGGCCGATGAACCTTCGGGTTGGGACTACAAGCTGCAGTGCCAGCGTTTTACCGAGGCCGTTCAGGCCATTAAGGACGCAGGTTTTGAATGCGGTATCGTGCATTGTGCCAATACGCCGTCCTCGATGCTCGATTCTTCAATGCACTTTGACATGATTCGTGCCGGCATCGGTTTGTATGGTCTGCAGCCATGTGAGCTGAGTGGTCGCGTGATGCAGCTTGATCCCGTCATGAGCGTCCACGCGCGTGTGACGCGCGTGGCGCATCCTGCGATGGGCGAGGGCGTGGGCTACGGCTTTACCTACCGCGTACCGCGCACGCGCGTTCAGATCTGCACCCTTCCGATCGGTTATGCCGATGGCCTTTCGCGTACGCTTTCCAATCGTATGGACGTGCTGTATCGCGGCGAGCGTGTGCGTCAGGTGGGCAATATCTGCATGGACCAGTTTATGGTCGCCATTCAGTCCAACCCGGCGCATGAGATTCCCGAGGCCGAGTATGGTGACGAGATGATCATTGTCGGCCGCGATGGAGATGCCGAGATTACCATGGACGAGATGGCGCGCCTACGCGGCACGATTAACTACGAGGTCGCTTGCGGCTTTGGTATGCGTCTCGACAAGGTCTACGTGTAGGAGTCGCTATGGGCGTCATGCACATCCCCGGCCATAGCCATCAGGCGCCGCGTGAGGTCGCACTCGAGGAGATCGAGGCCGTTCTGGGCGATTGTCACCTTTGCCAGCTTTACCAGTCGCGCCATAACATCGTGTTTGGCGTGGGAAACCCCCGCGCTCGCGTGATGTTTATTGGCGAGGCGCCGGGCCGTAATGAGGATTTGCAGGGCGAGCCCTTTGTGGGGGCGGCAGGCGAGGACCTCAACGGCATTTTGTCGCTGGCGGGGCTCAAACGCGAAGACGTCTACATTGCCAACGTGCTTAAGTGCCGCCCGCCGGGAAACCGCAATCCGCGTCCCGAGGAAGTGCTGGCTTGCTCGCCGTTTTTGCGCGAGCAGATTCGAAGCATCTGGCCCGATATCATCGTGACGCTCGGCAACCCCGCAACGCACTTTGTGCTCAAGACCGAGATCGGCATTACCAAGCTGCGCGGCAGGTTCCATCAGATGGGGCACTTTGTGGTGATGCCCACGTTCCATCCGGCAGCAGCGCTACGCAATCCGGCGTGGCAGGAGCTGCTGGAGGAAGACTTTAAGATGCTGGGCGACTATCTGGAGCGACATCCCGCGCCAGAGGACGCCTCGGAATAATAAGGAGCATGTATGTCCCTGGAGCGCCTGGGGGTAGGTATTTACAAAACGACTTGCGCTGCCGATACGGAGTACTTTGGCGAGCTAATTGCACCGTGCCTTGAGGACGGAGATGTGCTCATCCTGACCGGTGGCCTGGGAGTGGGCAAAACTCACTTTACCAAGGGCGTCTCGCGCGGGCTGGGCGATGGGCATATGGTTACGAGCCCTACGTTTGCGCTCATGGCCGTCCACGATCAAGGTCGTATTCCGCTGTTTCACTTTGATCTATACCGCCTGGAGCATGCCTACGAGCTCGAGGATACGGGCATTTTCGATGTGCTGGGCTATGAGGGTGCTTGCCTGCTGGAATGGGGCGAACAATTCCAGGACGAGCTGACGGATGAGTATCTTTCGGTGACGCTCAGGCGTGATGAGGGCGACAGCGATGTGCGAACGATAACGCTTGAGGCGCACGGTGACCGCGCAATGGAGCTTTCCCATTTGATTGATAAGGCTGTACAAGATGAGCTTGCATAACGACAACGCGCTGGTGGTGGCGCTCGATACCTCGACCGACATGCTTGCCTGCGCGGCAAGCTGGATTGATGGGCAGACGGGCGAGACGAAGCTCGTGAGTGGCGACCATATGTGTCGCCGTCACGCCAACGTTGAGCTCGTGAATACCGTTGATGGCGTGCTGGCTCAAGTCGGTCTGGATCGCAGCGATGTTGGTTGCTATGTGGTCGGCCGCGGCCCGGGGTCCTTTACGGGTGTGCGCATCGGCATCTCCACTGCCAAGGGCCTCGCGCGTGGTGCCAATGTTCCGCTGCTGGGCGTGTCGACGCTCGACGCTTGCGCTTGGACGGCGTGGAAGGCTGGCGTGCGCGGCAAGCTTGGTATCTTGGCCGATGCTATGCGCGGTGAGGTATATCCGGCGCTGTATATGCTGGTCGATGAGGGTCCCGAGCGTCAATTTGAGCGCGAACACGTGGTCAAGGCCGCCGTGGCGCTCGATGAGTGGCGCCGAGCAGCGGACTGGGACCAGGTTCAGCTGACCGGTGACGGTCTCGTGCGCTATGGCAAGCTGCTGGGTGAGGACGAGACCGCCCGCTGCGTGGAGCGCGACCTGTGGTGGCCTTCGGGCGAGGGCTTGCTGCTCGCGCATGCTGCGGGTGACGGCGATCCGGCCCGCGTCCTGCCGATTTACACGCGCCTTTCGGATGCCGAGGAAAACGAGCGCAAGCGTCTTGGTCTTGCCGAGAGTGCGCAGAGCGAAATTACGGGCGTTGCCGATGAGCTCGCCGGTCGTCATCTGCAGTTCCGTCCCATGGGCGCGGCGGATGCCGAGGGCGCGAGCGCGCTAGAGGCTGCCTGCTTTGAAGGTGCCGGACACAAGGCGTGGACGCCGGGCATGTTCCTGTCCGAACTGGGCGAGGACGTCGCTGCGCCGCGTAGTTGGTGGGTGGCACACGACGACGGCAAGCTGCTGGGCCTTGCCGGCGGTATGGTCGTGGACGGTGATGTGCAGATTCTGGATGTCGCCGTCGACCCGGCACATCGCCGTGAGGGCATTGCCCGCAAGCTGCTGTCGCATGTGAGCTATGATGCTCAGATGCTCGGCTGCACCACGGCTTCGCTCGAGGTCGAGGACGGCAACAAGGGAGCGATCGCGCTTTATAACGCTCTGGGCTTTACCGAGGCAGGATGGCGCCGCGGCTATTATGGTGCCGGCAAGGATGCCATCGTCATGACGGCTCCGCTGCCCCTGGTGCTTCCGGTCGACAATGCCTCGCCCGAGCCGACGGCGGCAGAGCAGCGCGTATGGCCGCTGCCTGCGCCTAGGCGCTCCGAGGGGGAGCGTGCCGAAATTGAGCGCCGTCGCCTGGTGCTTGCCATCGAGAGTTCCTGCGACGAGACGGCCGTGGCGATTATCGATGCGGATGGCAATATGCTGGCCAACCAGGTGTCGACACAGATTGATTTTCACGCCCGCTTTGGCGGCGTGGTGCCCGAGATCGCCTCGCGCAAACACGTTGAGGTGATTGTGAGTGTCGTGGATGCGGCGCTCGAGGATGCCGCAGCATCGCTTGGTCTTGAGGGTGGAGCCATCGCGCCGAGCGAACTCGCCGCTGTTGGCGTGACACAGGGTCCGGGCCTGGTGGGTGCTCTGGTAGTGGGCGTCGCCTTCGCCAAGGGCTTTGCCTATGCCGCCGGTAAACCGCTCGTGTGCGTCAACCATCTGGAGGGCCATCTGTTCGCCAATCTGCTGGCGCAGCCCGATCTCAGGCCGCCGTTTATCTTCACGCTCGTCTCGGGCGGTCATACCATGCTCGTGCACGTGAAGGCATGGGGCGACTACGAGGTACTTGGTGAGACACTCGACGATGCTGTGGGCGAGGCCTTCGACAAGGTAGCCAAGGCGTTGGGTCTGGGCTATCCAGGTGGCCCCATCATCTCCAAGCTGGCCGAGACGGGCAATCCCCGCGCGATCGATTTTCCTCGCGCGCTTAACAGCAGGGGGGACTATCGCTTCTCGCTTTCGGGCCTCAAGACGGCGGTGACGCTCTACATCGAGCAGGAGACCAAGGCCGGGCGCACGATTCACCTGCCCGATCTGGCGGCTTCGTTTGAGGCAGCCGTCTTTGACGTTCAGTACAAGAAGGCCAAGAACGCGCTGCATGCCACCGGATGCAAGGAATACTGCATCGGCGGCGGCGTCTCGGCTAATCCGCATCTGCGCGAGATGATGATCAAGAAGCTTGGGCGTCAGGGGATCCGCGTGACGGTACCGCCGCTTTCGGCGTGCACCGATAACGCTGCCATGATCGCGGAGGTCGCCCGCCGTAAATTCGACCGAGGTGAAATCTCGCCGTTCGACGTCGATGCCGATCCGAACATGACGCTGTAGTCGCAAAGGTGCGATCCCCGGCGCTGCCCGGGCGCCAACGGCCGCATATGAACTTTCCTGCTCTACAGTCCTGCTCACGACGGAGGCCACATTAAGTGGCCTCCTGTT
>CAJJSS010000047.1:0-4809 GCA_905194545.1 Coriobacteriaceae bacterium
GGCACCGAGCGCGTCAAACACCGGCTTGGCCACCGAGGAAGCCGAGCCGTTGGCGCAGTCGATACCGATCTTGACGCCCTGCAGCGAAAAGTTCGCGCTGGCGATGAGCGAAGCAATGTAGCGGTTGCGGCCCTGCATGTAGTCCACCGTGGCGCCGATGTGGTTGCCCGTGGCCAGCGGTACCTCGCTCTTACCATCGATGTAGTCCTCGATGAGCTCCAGTACGTCCTCGTCCATCTTAAAACCGTCGCTATTGACGAGCTTAATGCCGTTATCGCAAAACGGGTTGTGGCTCGCGCTGATCATGATGCCGCAATCGAAGCAGCCTTCCACGGTCTGATGCGCTACGCCCGGCGTGGGGATCACGTGCAGCATATAGGCGTCCGCACCGCTCGCGACCAGGCCGCTCACCAGCGCCGCCTCGAACATATAGCTCGAGCGACGGGTGTCCTTGCCCACGATCACGCGCGCCTTGCGCTCGCGGTTGGTGCCGTAATACCAGCCCACAAAACGGCCAATCTTATAAGCGTGCTCTACCGTCAGCCCAACGTTGGCCTCACCGCGAAAGCCGTCGGTGCCAAAGTACTTCATGCGCTCTCCTTACAAAATAGGGGCGGACAGATTGCCTGTCCGCCCCAAAATGGTACTCGATTATCTGCGCTACCAGAAAAACCCTACGCCGACGCGCTGTCGCGAGCCGCCTGGCATGTAGGAGTCTGACGCAGCGTAAGCGGCTTGTCCCTCGCCTCGGCCGACGTGGTCAGCGTATACGTGATCGTCGTCGTCTCGCCAGCATGCAGGTCAACGGTGCCCGAATAGAAGGGAATTCCATGCCACGTAGCGGCGCCAAGACCAAACTGGGCGCCCTCGACGGTCAGATCAGTAATGTTGCCGCCCGTCGGGGCAAACAGTGAGACATTCAGACGCTCGTCGTCGCGCGCGGCATCGGGCGCGCTCGCCGCGACGTAATCGGGCAGCTTGCCTGCCTCCTCCTGCGTCATGATGTTCGTCAGGGTAACGGTGATGCGATACGAGCACGTGCCGTCGCCGTTCTTGACGCCCTGGCCAATCTGCGTGTCGGCGTTCAGATACCAGTCGAGCTTGGAGAAGCTCAAGTTGTTAAAGTAAACGCCGGCAACGGGATCGGCACTCGGATCATCCGGATCGGGCAGCGAAGCGTCAATGCCCGTCTCTTTGATGGCATTCTGCTCATCATCGTTTCTCATCCAAGCAATCAGACGGCCCTCTTCGGCACCGCGCTCGAATGCACCGACAAGCTTTGTAACGTCGACATCACCGATGCCACCGAGAATCTTGTCGAAGGCGGCGCTGGCAACAGCCGCAAAGATGCCATCCGATTCCTCGACCGGATAGTTCCAATACACATCGTGCATGAGAACCTTCGCCGCGTTGGTACCGTCGACGACCGTACCATCGGGCAGCGAGACATTACCGACAAGGCCCAGCAGGTACTGCAAGAACACCGGGTCAATACCCACGACACCGTCAACGTCCTGGCCATATTGAGATTTCCACAGGGCTGCGACACGTTGCGAGTTGCGGGGCCAATCAGGCGAATAGGTATTGCCCGAGTTGTACAGGTTACTGTGGTTGCCGAACAGCGCCTCATCCTCTTCGTCGACGCTCTCGACTGCCTCATCCTCGCTGAGTCCAATGCGGGGAACAAAGTCACCGATCGACATCTGGCCATCGGTGACCGAAATCAAACCTTGCGAACCGCCAAAGCCGCCGCAGGCACGAATCTCGACGTTGTTCATGGCGTACACAAGGTAGTTGCGCGTCTGGCCGTTGGCGCCGAGCATCTGGGGAAGGACGGGGGCGACCTTCTCCGCCGCGTCAACCGCGCCGTTGAGGGTGGCAAAGCCGTCCTTGGCCTTATCGACCAACTCGGTCACCTGGGAAATATGAGTATCGCCAATGCCCTGGATCTTCTCGTTGGCGCTCTTGAACACCTTCGAGCTATCGGAGAGCGAATCGGCGACCGCCTGCAGTGCGGACACGTTGATGGTCCCATCCTGGAACAGCTTGCCGGGCGTGGCCTGCGAAAGGTTATCGGCCATGGGAACCAGCGCGTTGCTCGAGACATCGGACAGGGCGTCGATCATGGTGCGGGCCGCATTGATATCGCTGCCATACACCGGGATAAACGAAGCCGCCGTCCACAGCGGGCTCGAGGTCTCCGCCTTCATGCTGTCGCAGAGCTCATCGATCTTCTTCGCGTCGTCAGGCAGCGTCGAAAAATCGCCCGACGTGACCTTGTCCTTAAGGCCACCGACGATCTCGACAGCCTCCTTCGCTTCGCTCTTTACGGTCTTTGCCGAGTTAAGCAGCATAAAGCCGCTTGCGCCAAGCGCAACGAGAAGCACCGCGACTACAGCGGCAATAATGGCGCCAGTGTGACGCTTTTTGCGCTCGCCCTTGCGATGGCGATGACGGACCAGACCGTCAGAGGTCGAACTCGACGAAGCGTCGCCACCGTAGTTCAAGCCAAAATCGTAATAATCTTCCTTGGAACCCGAGCCCGCAAACTCGACACCGCTATCATCCAGGCGGGCGAACGTGCCAGTCTCGGAGGCGCCGGTGTAAATCGTGCCAAGGTTACCCGTAAGCCCCACGCCACCGGAAGAGGGAGTATTGTTGGCGGCCCTGCCGGCATTAACGTTGCCGTCGGTATTCGCGGCGTTGACAGCACCTGCGTTGTTCGCAGGTGCCGAAGGAGCCCCGCTCGGCTGCGACATGGAGGTTGCACCGCCCGCAAAGACATTCCCTCTTGCACGGCCGGTCTTTTTTGCCTTTTGAGACTGCTCGTACAGAGCGGTAAACATCGCCGTCTCGCCCGGGGACACGCGCTTACCAGAACCGCCCTGTCCAGCGCCGCCCGGCGTGCCGGCCTTACCAGCCCCGTTCGGACGCGGCGGAACTGCAGGACGGCCGCTATCGCTGCCCTTAAAGTGATTACCAGCCATAAAGAAATCCTCGCAATTGAGTCGCAATGAAAAAGTCCATAACGTTGCTAGTTTATGGCATTTTGGGCATCGACAGCTAAACTCCAGACACGGACATCAATTGGCGAAAATGTGGCACAACACCTTTTCTGTCTTGGCGGCGGCGCCAGCTACACCGTGAGGAACATCATCACGATGATCATGGCAAAGCCGATAAGGTCGGTCGGCAAAAACACCGTGCCCAGCATAACGGCGCTGGTGATGGTCGCCGAAACCGGCTCCACAGTTCCGATGAGGCTCGCACGTACCGAGCCGATGTCCTTAACGCCCTGCATATAGAGCATGTAAGCAAAAAACGAGCCGATAACCACGAACACCGCGAGCGCCTCGACGCCGGCAGCGTCGAGCGCCGGCATATGCGCCCAAGGCTGCACGAAGACACACGAGACCACGCCCGCCGTGAGCATTGCCGAGCCCGTGACGATGGGGCTGCCGTATTCGGGCAGGATCTTGGCGGGAATCACCGCCATGCATGTAGCGCTGACCGCACACATGAGACCCGCGATCAGGCCGAGCGGCGAGATATTCAGGCTGGTGGGGTCGCCACCGGTGGCGATTAAAAAGGTGCCACCCAGAGCCAGACCGATGCCGATGACTTCGCGAGTACGCGGCATGCGGCGATCGGTCACGCAGGTGTAGCCCATGATGATAACGAGCTGCAGGCACTGGAGCACCGTCGCGGTTCCGGCGTTCGTCAGACGCACGGCCGAAAGATAGCAAAACTGATTGAACAGCAGGCCAAAGGCGGTAAAGAGCAGCAGCTGCTTGCGATCGGCGGCTGTGGTCCAGAGCTTAATCAGGCGCTCGCGGTCGCGCGTAACAACCACGGCCATAAAGAGTAGACCGGCGAGAATCTGACGCACGCTCATAAGCCACAAGGTATCGACGTGGTAGGTATCGAACAGAAAGCTCGCGCTGGTGCCCGAGAAGCCCCAAAACGAACCGCCCACCAGCGTAGCCAAGACGCCCATGATCAACTTGCGCGTCGAAGCGCTGTTCAGGCGGTCGCGCCATGCACGGCGGGTGTTGCGGCTGAGCTCGTCGGTGCCCTCGGGCACATCAATGTTCGATATATCGGTCATCGGCACCGAAGCTCCTGCGCCTTCGACCTGCTCGACGCACTCTTTGCTCATTCCACTCCCCCGAAACAGCCTGGAAACAATTCGGCTTACCTTACCACGGCGAAGGCACCAGCCGGAGGCTTGTCCGCTTATCGGTAGGACAATTCCGCAGGCGTCTTTCCATAGCTCGGTACCGCAATGGCCTTGCATTATGCGACAGTCAAATCGCGGCAGCAGGATCTTTTGAAATGGATATGACAAAGCCCCCGAATTCCACAATGCAAGGGTTGATTTCCGATCTCAGCCGAACACATTGAGCAAATAGGCCGTTCCCGCACCTAGCCGAACGCCCCCGTGGCCCCTCCCGGGGCCCGGGGGCACCGTTTTCCCAGTTGAAGGAACGGTGGAGATGTGTTTCGATGGGTCCGAAGGCCCGCCCGCCGCCCGGCGCCTCTTCCCAGACTCAGCCGAACGGTCGGTTCCGTCTATTCCGTTTTCCCTTAGGCTAGGACAGCGGGGCATCGCCCCTTTCCGCGCGCGCCCGCGCGATGAGCCCCGGCGTCAGGTCGAGCTCGCCGATGGGCACGTCCTCCACGCCGTACGCATCCAGCAGCGCCTCCGCGTCGGCGCCGAGCATCGCCCGGAAGGCGCGGGCGGGCGTCGCGAAGCCGAGCGCGCCGCGGGGCTCGGAGTTCACGTGCGGCATCGCCAGCGACAGGTCC
>CAJJSS010000048.1:0-4705 GCA_905194545.1 Coriobacteriaceae bacterium
CACCTTGCTCGCTCTGGCGGGTTTTCGCTGTCGTTGCCAAAACATCGGCGTTGCCTTGGTCCGGACTAGTCGTTGGGTAGTCATTGGGGACGTTTTTAAACGACTAGTCAAACAAGAACCTCCCCAATGACTACCCACAAAGCGAGAGTGGATGTCGTCATTTTGCGGCACTTGGGGACGTTCCTTTTGTGCCGGCAGTTTGGGACACTCCTTGCGTTAAGAGGCTGGCGTGCGTCAACCTGTTCTCATTGCAGCAAAAAATCGCCCCGTTCTTGGTTGAGGACGGGGCGATTCGTCTTTTTGACTTGTGCAGCCAGGCTTATGCAAAGCGGGCGACGAGCTCCTGGAGCACGTCGGTCATCTTGACGAGCGAACTGACCGGGACGAATTCGTTGACGCCGTGGTAGCAATAGCCGCCGGTGGAAAGGTTGGGGCAGGGCAGACCGCGGAACGACAGCTGCGCGCCGTCGGTGCCGCCGCGAATCGGCAGCACTTGGGGCTCAACGCCGCAGGCAAGGTAGGCTTCCTTGGCAACATCAATAAGCTCGGGAAAGTCACAAACGATCTCGGCCATATTTCGATACTGCTGCTTAATCTCGACTGTCACGCGCTCCTCACCCAGACGCTGGTTGAGCATCGAGGCGGCGGCATCAATAAGGTCGAGTTTCTGCTGGAACTTGGCGGCGTCATGGTCGCGGACGATATAGCGCGCTGTGGCGTGATCGACGGTCGCAGATACACCCTCAAGGTGATAAAAGCCCTCGTAGCCTTCCGTATACTCCGGACGCTGCACGTAGGGGAGCAACGCGTTGAAGTCGCAGAACAGATTGCCTGCGTTGACCATACGGCCCTTAGCGTCGCCCGGGTGGATGGACTGGCCCTCAAAGCAGACAGTCGCCTCGGCGGCGTTAAAGCACTCCCACTCCAGCTCGCCGATGGGGCCGCCGTCGACCGTGTAGGCGTACTTGCAGCCAAAGGTATCGATATCCAGCAGCTCGGCTCCGTGGCCGATCTCCTCGTCAGGGCAGAAGCAAATGCCGAGTGCGGGATGGGGCAGAGAAGGGTCCTGAGCGATACGCGCGACAAGTGACATGATCTCGGCGACGCCTGCCTTGTCGTCCGCGCCCAGCAGCGTGGTGCCATCGCTGCAGACCAGGTCCTCACCCGCGAGGTCATTCAGGGCGGGAAGCTTGGCGGTACTCATGGCAACGGGCTTACCGTCAACCGTGCCGCAGACCAGGTCGCCGCCTTCGTAGTGTACGATGTGCGGCTTCACGCCGGCGCCCGGTGCAACTTCGGTGGTGTCGAGATGGGCGATCAGGCCCAGGGCGGGCTTGTCCTCAGCGCCCGCACTTGCGGGGATATGCGCGCAGACATAGGCGTGCTCGGTCACGTGGGCATCTTCCGCACCAAGCTCGCGCAGCTCTTCAGCCAGCACGTTGGCAAGGTCAAACTGAACGGTGCTCGAAGGTACCTGGTCGCAGTTTGCATCCTCGGACTGCGTGTTGATCTGGACGTAGCGCAAAAAGCGCTCGAGGACATCGGGGTTCGTGGTGGTGTTTTCCATAAAGACCGCTCCAATCTTGGTCGTCGTGTGCAACAAGAACTCTAGCACGGTATGCCACGGCATACCGCGACGCTTGGATGGGGTAGAATCAGCCATTGAATGCAGAAGGGACGGAAGATCATGGATACGACAAATAGCTCGCGCGAACTACATCTGACGGTGGCGAACGAAGACTACTTGGAGTGCATGGTTCGCATTGAAAGCGAAGAGGGGGAAACCAACGGCGTGCGATCGGTCGACATCGCGCAGCGCCTTGGCGTCTCCAAGGCATCGGTCAATAAAGCGGTTTCGGCGCTCAAGGCATCCGAGCTTGTCGAGCAATCGCACTACGGCAAGGTAGTCCTGACCGATCGCGGCCGCGAGGTTGGCACGGCTATCTGGTACCGTCATCGCCTCGTCCGCACGTTTTTGGTTCAGGAGCTCGGTGTCGAATTTGAGCGAGCCGATTCCGAGGCCTGCATGATGGAGCATGCGCTATCCGAGGACACGATGAACCGCTGGCTCGCCTATCTCGAAAAGCAGGGAATCAGCGTCGAGGAATAGCGGGATATATATGGATACGAGTTATTACAATCGCTTTGGTGCCGAGGAACTTACGCGCCGCTTGTCGAGCGAGACCTTGTTGGCGCAGGGCCCCATGGGCAGTGTTCTGTTGAGTGAGTACGACGCCGCCGATATTCCACCGGCGTTTTGGAATCTGGCAGAGCCGCAGACCGTTTCTCGTATCCATCGCTTGTATGTCGCCGCCGGCGCGCAGGTACTCATTACCAATACCTTTCAGGCATCAAGCTATGCCCTCAAGCACGACCAGATTGCGCCGTCCGTGGCGGAGGTCAATCGCGGGGCCGTCGACGATGCCCGCCAGGCGCACCCTCAGCTGCTGCTGGGCTCGATGGGTCCGATCGGTATTGAGTGGTTTGCCGAGGACTCGGCCGAGTTTCGTGAGATCCGAGGCATTGCGCGCGAACAGGCGCACGCCTTGCTCAATGCTGGTGTTGACGGTCTGCTGATCGAGACGGTGACGTCTATCCGTAATTTGCAGCCCATGCTTGCCGGCGCCCGAGATGCCGCCGACGGCATGCCTGTTCTGGTGAGTTTTGTCGTTGACGATAAGGGCGACCTGTTGGGCGATGGCCTCAACATCGAGGCAGCCGTTTTGTACGCCGAAAAACACGGCGCAAACTCGGTTGGTGTTAATTGCTGTTCGCTTGCGGCCGCGAACGCGGCGGTGCCCAGGATGGTTGCATCGGCGACTACTCCCGTCACGGTGCGTCCCAACGTGGGCGATCCGGTCCAGACTCAGGATGGCCCCGTATGGCACGAGAACCCCGAAGCTTTCGCGCGCGCATGCATCGAATGGAGACATGCCGGTGCCGCAATGGTGGGCAGTTGCTGTGGAACCACGGCAATCACTACGGCAGCGATGGCCGAGGCGCTCGATATATAAAGGGCAAAACCGCTCCATACGGGGCGGTTTTTTTATTGCCTGCATGTCCTCGGCAGCATTTGCCCAAATGGTGAATGCTGGTGCCGGCAGGTTGCCGAGCGTGTATCGCGGGTATACCTCATGCGTACCATGATCCAAACACTGTGAGGTGTCTGCGCGTGTGCGCGATAATTCATTTTGGAACTGACGGTTGGCGCGCTCGCGTCGATGAGGACTTCACTGCCGATAACGTTGCCCGTATCGCCGATGCCGTCGGCGAGTTGTGGCAAAAGACCAATCCGGGCAAAACGGTATATATAGGGTTCGACACTCGGCCCCTGGCGCGCGAGTTCGCTGAGCTTGCGGCGGGTGTGCTAGCAGCGCACGGGCTAGACGCCGTGCTCGCTTCGCGACCTGTTCCGACCCCTGCCCTTACGTGGGCGGCGGCTTATGACGGTGAGGCGTGCGGCGCGCTCATGGTGACGGGGTCCCATCATCCGCAGGGTTATCTGTGTCTCAAGATTCGCATGGGTGACGGCTCGACCGCCAACCAGGATGTCATCGAAGAGCTCGAAGAGACCATGGCTCCCGAGCCAATGGGGATCGAGGGGCAATATCGCACCGCGGATATCATTCCTGACTATATGCAAGCGGTGGCATCGTTTGTCGATGCCGAAGCCATCCGCGCCGCGCACCTGCGCGTGGTTGTTGACCCCATGGGCGGCGCAGCCCAGGGCTATCTAGCCGACTTGCTGCGCGAGCTTGGCGTTGAGGTGCACGAGATTCACGCCGGGCAGGCGCCTGACCAAGAAGATATCTGCCCCGACCCCGTTGAGCCGTGGGTGGACGCTTGCGAGCATACGGTTATCGAGGACGGAGCTTGCGCTGGCCTGGTGACCGACGGCGACGCCGACCGTATCGGCGCGGTTGACGAGCGCGGCAGATATATACATCCGCATCAGATCATGGCGCTCGTTTTGGGCGACTTGGTTCAATTTCGTAATTTGGAGGGACGCGTCGTCGTCAATCTTTCGTGCTCGACGCTCGTGCGTCGCATTGCCGAGGCGCTTGGCTGCCGCGTGACCGTCAAACCAGTCGGTTTCAAATATATAGCGGCAGAGATGAAGAAGGGTGGCGTCCTCATAGGCGGCGAGGAAGCCGGTGGTATCGGCATCGCCGCGCATATGCCCGAGCGCGATGGAATCCTCGCCTGTCTGATTCTGTGTGAGCTTATGGCAAAGACGGACGCGCCTTTGGGCGTTCTGGTCGACCAACTCGAGGACAGTTTTGGTAAGACGAGTTACGGTCGACGCGATTTGCGCCTTGAGGCCGAAGATGCCGAAACGTTACGAACCCTGCTGCCGGGCGTAAACCCCAAGTCGATTTGTGGCAAGGTGCCGCAAAACGTTAGTCATATGGATGGCTTGCGTTTAGCATTCGAGGATGACACGTGGCTGCTGGTCCGTCCTAGCGGGACCGAACCAGTGGTGCGCGTCTACGCCGAGGGGTTCTCGGTGGAAGAACGTGATGAGTTGCTCGATGCTGGCTGTGCTTTAGCTAGGGGAACGTATCCGCTTTAACCATGAGACTGCCTTATATAAAGAGATGCTCGGTGAGCGGTAGTTAACGGCTGGCAAACGTTAGTCGGATCCCAAATTGTGTAGGAAATGTGTACGCCCAGATTCCCGCCCCCGGCGCCCCTCCGGTCTGGC
>CAJJSS010000049.1:0-3444 GCA_905194545.1 Coriobacteriaceae bacterium
GCGTCAAGGCTGCCGGTGCATCCTTCCTGCGCGGCGGCGCATTCAAGCCGCGTACCTCCCCGTACTCGTTCCAGGGTCTGGAGGCCGAGGGTCTCAAGCTGCTGCTCGAGGCAAAGCGTCAGACCGGTCTGCCGATCGTCACCGAGATCATGGACCCGCGCGACGTGCAGGTCTTCCTGGACAAGAAAATCGACGTCATGCAGATCGGCGCCCGCAACGCCCAGAACTTCCCTCTGCTCAAAGAGGTCGGCAAGACCAAGACTCCGATCTTGCTTAAGCGCGGCATGTCCGGCACGATCGATGAGCTGCTCATGGCCGCCGAGTACATCATGAGCGAGGGCAACGACAACGTCATCCTGTGTGAGCGCGGCATCCGCACCTTCGAGACCCGCACCCGCAACACCTTCGACCTCAATGCCGTGCCGGTGCTGCACCACCTGTCGCACCTGCCCGTCGTCGCCGACCCCAGCCACGCCACCGGCTACACCCGCTACGTTGAGCCCATGGCGCTCGCCGCGACCGCCTGCGGCGTCAACGGCCTGGAGATCGAGGTCCACGACGAGCCGAGCCGCGCATGGTCCGACGGCGCTCAGGCCCTCACCCCCGACCAGTTCGACGACACCATGCGCCGCATCCGTGCCATCCGCGAGGTCGTCTGCCAAGAGACCATGGAGTAGCCCATGGGTACAGTGAGAAACGCGCGCGTTAACCAGGGCGGCCCAAAGTGCGCCGGCATCGTCGGCCTGGGCCTCATCGGCGGCAGCTTTGCCCGCGGCTATGCGCAGGCGGGCGTCCGCGTGCTGGCCTGGGACCCCGATGACGATGTCATGACGGCCGCCAGCATGGGCACTGTCGCCGGAGAGCTTAACGACAAGACGCTCGGCGAATGCGACATCATCGTCCTTGCCTGCTATCCCGAGGCATGCATCGAGTGGCTCGAGGCGCACGCCCAGGCGCTCGCCGACGCCACCGACACCGAGGCCATCATGGGCCCCGTGGTGATCGACACGGTGGGCGTCAAGGGCATCGTGTGCGAGCGCGCCTTTGAGCTTGCCCGCGAGCACGGCTTTTACTTTGTGGGCGCGCACCCCATGGCGGGCACGCAGTACTCGGGCTATGCGCACTCCCGCGCCGACCTGTTCCAGGGCGCCCCGCTCGTGCTCGTACCGCCCGCGGTGGACGATGCGCTCAAACTGGAGCTTTTGGGCCAGGTGCGCGAGATGGTACGCCCCTTGGGCTTTGGCAAGTTCAGCGTGACCAGCGCCGCCGAGCACGACCGCGTCATCGCCTTTACGAGCCAGCTCGCGCACGTCGTCTCCAACGCCTATGTTAAGAGCCCGACCGCTCAGGTCCACCACGGCTTTTCGGCCGGCAGCTACCGCGACCTCACCCGCGTGGCGCACCTCAATCCGCAGATGTGGTCCGAGCTCATGATCGACGACGCCGACGCGCTCGCCTTCGAGATCGACCATCTGATCGAATCGCTCGGCGCCTACAGCCGCGCGCTCAAGGACCGCGACCAGCGCTATCTGGAGAACCTCCTTGCCGAGGGCGACCGCATTAAGCGCGCACTCGACGACGAGGCCTCCCACTAGACCACCCATCACGCCAGGTCGAAAGGACCGAAGCTTATGGCGATTACCATCGATATCGACACCGCACGCCCCTACCAGGTGCATGTGGGCACGTTTTTGCTGGAGCAGGCGGGACCGCTCGTGCGCGCCACTGCCGGCGGCACCAAGGCCGTCATCGTTACGGACACCAACGTGGGCCCACTCTACCAGATGCCCGTTAAGCAGAGCCTGGAGGCGTCAGGCTACGAGGTGAGCATCTGCACCTTCGAGGCCGGCGAGGCCCATAAACGCGCCGAGACCTACGTTGCCATTTTGGAGTTTGTGGCCGAGCACGAGCTTTCGCGCTCCGACGTGATCGTGGCACTCGGCGGCGGCGTCGTGGGCGACGTGGCGGGCTTTGTGGCCGCCACCTACATGCGCGGCTGCAAGTTTGTGCAGATCCCGACGAGCCTGCTCGCCATGGTGGATTCGTCGGTGGGCGGCAAGACCGCCATCGATCTGGCTGCCGGCAAGAACCTGGCCGGCGCCTTTTGGCAGCCGAGCGTGGTTATCGCCGACGTGGGGTGCCTGGCCACCCTCACGCCCGAGCAGTTCGCCGATGGCTGCGGCGAGGTCATCAAGCACGCCGTGATCGCCGACCCGGAGCTTTTCGCCGAGCTGGAGAAGACTCCGCTCACGCTGGAGCTGCTCAACCGCGATGTGGCCCGCGTAGCGCTCATCATCGCCCGCAATATCGACATCAAGCGCGCCGTGGTCGTCGCCGACGAGCGCGAAACCAACCAGCGCAAGCTCCTCAACTTTGGACACAGCGCCGGACACGCCGTCGAGGCCTGCGAGCACTTTGAGCTGGGACACGGCAACTGCGTGTCGATCGGCATGGGCATCATCACGCGCGCCGCGGCCCTGCACGGCGTCTGCGATGCCGCACTGCCCGGTCGTATTGAGGAACTCTGCGCCCGTCATGGCCTCACGACCCGCTGTGACCTAGATGCCGATACCGTCTTTGCCGAGGCGCTCCACGACAAGAAGCGCGCGGGCGACACCATCGACCTGGTGATTCCGCACGGCATTGGCCGCTGCAGCATCGACCGCACACCGCTTTCCACTTTCCACGAACTCATTGCCGAGGGCCTCGGCCAGAAGGGAGACGCATCCGCATGCTAGCCCGCATCACCCCGTCCCCGCTCAAGGGCACCGTTCCCGCCATCGCATCCAAGTCGATGGCGCATCGCCTGATCATCTGCGCTGCGCTTGCCAACGGCGAGACGCACGTCACCTGCAACACCACCTGCGCCGACATCGAGGCCACGGTGCGCTGCCTTACGGCACTGGGTGCTCGCATCGAGACCGTCGAGGACGGCTTCCAGGTCCACCCCACCATGAAGAGTGTTGAGTTTGGCCTGCTCAAGGCCCTTGCCGGCGGCACGCTTGACTGCGGTGAAAGCGGCTCCACGCTCCGCTTTATGTTGCCCGTCGCCTGCGCGCTGGGCGCAGAAGCAACTTTTGTGGGTCAGGGACGCTTGGGCGCCCGCCCACTCTCCCCGCTCTCGGACGAGATCATCGCCGCCGGCTGCGACCTGCAGGGTCTGGGCGGTTTTCCGCTCAAGACGAGCGGACGCATGCGCCCGGGCACTTTTGTGCTTCCGGGCAACGTGAGCTCGCAGTATATCTCCGGCCTGCTGCTGGCAGCCCCGCTGCTGGCCCAGCCCTCCTGCGTGCAGGTATGCGGCCTTATCGAAAGCCGCCCCTACATCAACCTGACGATCCAGGCCATGAAGGCCTTTGGCGTCGAGGTCAACGTCGAGCGCATTCCGGCCACGGACGGCCAGCTCGAGGTCACGAACTTCCGCGTGAGCAGTGGCTCGTACCG
>CAJJSS010000050.1:0-3105 GCA_905194545.1 Coriobacteriaceae bacterium
ACGAGCGGGGGCTCCTGTCGTTTCCGTGCCCCTGGATTGGGTCATAGTGTCTGTCGTTGCCAAAACACCGGCATTTCTTTGGTTGTCAAGAGGATGCCGCTCTAGCGGGTTTTCGCTGTCCGCGCCAAAACATCGGCGTCGCCTTTGTTGGCACTTGGGGACGTTCCTTATGTGCCGGCACCTGGGGACAGTCCTTGTAATCGTTGGGGAGTGGTTACTTGCTCGCGAACAGCCAGATCAAGATGATCACGAGAACTACGGCAACGATGCAGACGATGGCGCCGGTGAATTTGATGCGTGAGTCGCGGGTACGTTCGCGCACCGCGTCCTCGGTGGCCTCGAGCTGGGCGACTTCTCGCTCGGTCTCGGTGTGTTCGGCTTTGTCTCGGGCCAAGGATCCTGCAAGCGACTCAGTGATCTCTGGGTGGTCGTGCACTTCGGTCGCCTGTTCGATGATCGACTGCGCATGTGCGGCATCTGCTTGGGCGTTGGCGATGCTCTGCTCCTGGTCGCGGCGTGCCTTGTCCTCGGCAGTGATCTTCTCGCGCAGTTCGCGCTGACGAGTCGCGGCGGCTGTCTTCGCCGTCTGCAGCTCGTCGCGCGCGGCATCGGCTTCGGTCGTCACGGCTTGGTGCGCGCGTTTTGCGTCGGCGATAGGGGCTTGAGCCTGCTCGACGGCCTGCTCGGCTGCGGCAAGCGAGTGCTCAAGGTCGGCGGTGATACGCGGGACATCTTCTTCGGCTTTACGCAGGGCATCTGCCGTGTCGGAAATCTGCATCGAGAGCTCGCTGGTGCGCACCGTATAGTTGGCGGGATTTGCCGAGGGATTGCGTTGCAGCTCGGCATACTCATGACGCAGTGTCTCGAGCTGGGCGCGCGTGGCGTCGACGGTTTGTTGTGCGGCGGCAATGCCGGTGTCTCGCTCTGCCTTCACCTTGTCGCGGATGCGCTTGGAATCCTCAAGACGTCGAACGAGGCGGTTGCCGGTCTCGCGCGAGCTCGCCTCGCGGGCCTCCACGGCATCGAGCGCGGCCTTCAGACGGAGCTCAGTCGCGTCATCCTCTGTCTTCATTTGTTCGAGCTGACCCTTGAGCTCTGTCGCTTTGGAGGCGTGGGCATCACGGTCAATCTCGGCGGCCGCTGCAGTCTTTTGGGCCGTGGCAATCGCCTGGCGCTGGTCGGCGACGATCTGGTCGTAGCGGCCTGCGATATCCTGGCGCGTCTCGAGTTCCTCGGCCTGATCGGCAATGCGCTGCTCAAGTTCGGCCAGGTGAGCGCGGGCATCGGCAAGTGCCTTTTTCGCGGCGTTCATCTCGCGCATGGCCGAGGCACCCTGGGCGATAAAGGTGCCCACGGCGTTCGCGGTGTTCGAGACAGCGGCCCCCAGATCGCGGCTCGCGGCGGGGGAGTGCGGGGCGGTCGGGCGAGCGGTGTCGGCAGCGTCCGCATCGGTAGCCTGCGGCGCGGCGATATTGCCGGTGCCGCCCTCGACCACAGAAAAGCCTGCTGCGTGCGGGTCGACCGCATCGGCGCCAATCGTGGGATGCTCGAGCTGCAGAAACGAGGGCATGGCGCTGCCCTGGTCGGCAACCGGAGTCTCGCCGGGTACGAAGGTCGAGGCTGCCTCGGCGGCCTCCTCTTCCTCGGCGTCAACGTCAGCGTCGGCCACGGCGTCTTTCATCGCTTTGACGGCATCCATCATGGAGTCCATGACGGCGTCGAGCTCTTCTTCCGAAGAAACCTCGATAGGGCCCGCAGCTTGCGGAGCAGCATCCTGTACAGGGGCGTCGTCCTGAGCGGGCGCATCGTCGTTTTGCTCGCCGGCATCTTCGGCGCCGGGGGTTTCCGCCGTAGCGCTTTCGTCCAAGAATGGGTCGTCGAGGCCAATATCATCGCAGGTCACAGCGTCGGCATCTGCAGTGACGTCTGCGGAATCATCAATATGCTGTTGAGTCTGGGGGTCCAGCTCGTCTGTCATAGGCATGTGCTCCTCATCGTTGTTTGTCACCCTATGATAAAGTCTTGCGCCGACATCCCGCGCGCTGCAGCAAAGTTTCAAAACGTGTTCGATGGCTCGCGTCGATAGCAAAAACTCGGCCACTTTATCCAGTTTGTACTTGACATTCCCTTCGCCGAAAGACGTTGCGCCGTTCGCCTGCCATGGGCTTTATTTTTCACTTGAACCCGCTAAAGTTGCATTTCAGCTTTTGGCGCGTGAAGTTGGATGCGCGCAGTCGACGGGCAGGCCCGTCGCGATTTGAAAGGACTTTATATGGGACTTTTCACTGGTAAGACCGTGATCGTCACCGGCGGCGGCAAGGCCACGCTCAAGGACGGCTCCGCTGGCTCCATCGGCTACGGTATCGATATCGCTTTTGCCAAGGAGGGCGCAAACCTCGTCATTACCGGCCGCAACGTTGCCAAGCTCGAGGCTGCCAAGGAATCCCTCGAGGCCGAGTACGGCGTCAAGGTTCTGCCTGTTCAGGCCGATGTCTCGGCTGGTCAGGACAACGAGGCCGTCGTCCAGAACGTCATCGACAAGGCCATTGAGGAGTTCGGCCGCATCGACGCCGTCGTCAACAATGCTCAGGCCAGCGCTTCGGGCGTGACGATCGCCGATCACACCATGGACCAGTTCAACCTCGCCATTTACTCCGGTCTGTATGCCACCTACCTGTACATGCAGAAGGCCTACCCGCACCTGAAGGAGACCAAGGGCTCCGTGGTCAACTTTGCTTCGGGCGCCGGCCTGTTTGGCAACTACGGCCAGTGCAGCTATGCTGCCGCCAAGGAGGGCATCCGCGGCCTGACTCGCGTCGCCGCCAACGAGTGGGGCAAGGACGGCATCAACGTCAATATCGTTTGCCCGCTTGCTTGGACCGCCGCGCTCGAGAACTTCCAGGATGCCTATCCCGAGGCGTTCAAGGCCAACGTCCACATGCCGCCAGCGGGTCACTACGGCGACGTCGAGAAGGAAATCGGCCGCGTTGTCGTTCAGCTCTGCGGTCCCGACTTTAAGTATATGAACGGCGAGACCGTCACCCTCGAGGGTGGCATGGGCCAGCGTCCTTAGGGGTTCCGCCGTTCTACCGAACGGCGGACCGG
>CAJJSS010000051.1:0-2164 GCA_905194545.1 Coriobacteriaceae bacterium
GAGCGGGGGCTCCTGTCGTTTCCGTGCCCCTGGATTGGGTCATAGTGTCTGTCGTGGCCGGGGAAGTGGGTCTTCCGTTCTTTTCACTAATCGATTGATTCGCTCCAGGAGGCTCGAGCCCGTGAGGGAGCGAGCGTTTGGGGCGTGGCTGTGGCGTTGTTTGCCGCGAATGTCCGCTTTGGGCGTATCATCGTGGGCATCTCGCAAAACCTCGTTGCAAGGGAGACTCATCCCATGGCTACAGAAAAGTCCTCGTCGCGCCCATGGATGTCCGATGCCGCGATCTATCAGATCTATCCGCGCTCGTTTAAGGATTCGACTGGTTCGGGTCTGGGCGATATCGCGGGCATTACCCAGCAGATGGACTATCTTGAGCAGCTGGGCATCGAGGCCATCTGGCTGAGCCCGTTTTACCCATCGCCTCTTGTCGATGGCGGCTATGATGTGGCGGACTACTGCGATGTCGACCCACGTCTCGGCTCGCTTGACGACTTCGATGACATGATCGCTGCGGCTCATGCGCACGGCATCAAGGTCATCGTCGACATCGTGCCCAACCATTCGTCCAACCAGCACCCCTGGTTCAAAGCCGCTCTTGCCGCCGGCCCCGGATCACCCGAGCGCGCCCGTTATATCTTCCGCGATGGTCGCGGCGAGCACGGCGAGCTGCCTCCCACCAATTGGAATGCCAACTTTGGCGGCCCCGCCTGGACGCGCGTCGCGGACGGTCAGTGGTATCTGCACATGTTTACGCCCGAGCAGCCGGACTTTGACTGGTCGTGTCCCGAGGTTCATGCGTTCTTTTGCGACGTCCTGGCGTTTTGGAGCGATCGAGGCGTCGATGGCTTTCGCATTGATGTGGCGCACGGTCTCGCCAAGGATCTCGACCGCGATGACCTCGACCGGTGGCATCTCGCCGAGGGCGATGACATGGTTGAGGACGGCACCCATCCGCTGTGGGACCGCAACGAGGTCCATGAGATCTATCGCGAGTGGCGCCGCGTGTTCGACCGTTATGATCCGCCGCGCAGCGCCGTTGCCGAGGCGTGGGTTCTGCCCGAGCGCCAGTATCTCTACGCACGCCCCAGCGAGCTTGGCCAGACATTCAACTTTGAGTTCGCCAAGGCCACTTGGACCTATGATGACATGCACGCTGCAATCGAGAAGGGCTTGAAGGCGGCTATCGAATCCAATTCTGCCTCGACCTGGGTACTCTCCAACCACGACGTGCCGCGCGTGGCGACACGCTATGCCCTGCCGCAAATCAAGGCGACGCGCTGCCATCAGATTGCGCTCGACTGGCTCTTACGCGACGGGTCGTCTTATGACGAGGGCCGTGAACTCGGTGAGCGCCGCGCGCGGGCGGCCCTTTTGCTTGAGCTGGCGCTTCCGGGCTCGGCATACGTGTATCAGGGTGAGGAGCTCGGCCTTTTTGAGGTGGCCGATATCCCGTGGGCCGCACTCGAAGATCCTACTGCGACCAATACGCACGGACCGAAGCGCGAGAAGGGGCGCGACGGCTGCCGTGTGCCCCTGCCGTGGGTGGCAGCGGACGATCCCGTGCAGGGCGGATCGTTTGGGTTTTCACCGGCGGACGCCGATGCGGCGCCCCATCTGCCGCAGCCTGCATGGTTTTCCGATTACGCTGCCGATAGGGAAGAAGCGGACCCGACATCGATGCTTGCGCTCTATCGTGACGCCCTCTGGCTGCGGCGCAAGCTGCGCGGGCGCGCCAACGATCTTAAGTGGCTCGATCTTGACGGGCGCACCGGCCTTGCGGATGGTGCCGAGGGCGCTGAGGGCGGCGTCATCGCCTATCGCCGTGACAACGGCTGGGCGTGTGTGACGAACTTCGGTGCAGCACCCGTGGAGCTGCCGGCGGGCAGGGTCCTGCTCACCTCATCACCGCTTGCAGACGGCAAGCTCGCGCAGGACAGTTCTGCCTGGATCATGCTCGCTGAGTTGTAGGGGCCTCTTGCGGCGAGTTTGCGTTTGCCTGCGCTTTCCGTGGTGGCTGATGTCTTCGCGAGGTTCGCGAGGGTGTCGCAAAACTTTTCAAAAAAAGTTCTTGCATTTGGGTGGATTATCCCGTATATTAAATCCTCGCAGGCGGACATGGCTCAGTTGGTAGAGCACAACCTTGCCAAGGTTGGGGTCGCGGGTT